>NZ_JBFAIN010000038.1:0-77028 GCF_040654735.1 Saccharopolyspora sp. NPDC050642
GGCTCTGCGGAAGATGATCTTGTGGTGAGACCTCTTCTACCAGGACCCCACGCCCACACCTCTTCACCCCCCCCAGCACACACCACCTCACGACCCCAGCCCCCAGCCCACTGAGATCACCTCATTGAAATTGCGGGAGTTGTCCACATCCCCCGGTGTGTCGGGTCACGACGCACTGGCGACTGTGGACAACCCGCAAGTTCCATTGAAATCGAACCTTCGATTTCAATGGAACTTGCGGGAGTGTCGGAGGGCTGCCGCCCGGCTGCGGCCGTGCGACCGGCGACACGTTGTTGAGCAGCGGCAACGTGCTTCGCGATGCGGGCGGTTACTGTTGTCGGTCATGGACGTTCGGGTCGTGGACCACCCCCTCGTGAAGGCAAGGCTGTCCACAATGCGCGATGCGCGCACCAACAGCGCCGCGTTCCGCGCCGCGCTGCAAGAGCTCACGCTGATGCTCATCTACGAGGCGACGCGGGACGCCGAGGTCGCGGTGGAGCCGATCCACACCCCGGTGGCGCGCACCAACGGCTACCGGCTGGCGAACCCGCCGCTGCTGGTGCCGGTGCTGCGGGCGGGGCTCGGCATGGCCGACCAGGCGCACCGGCTGATCCCCGAGGCGCAGATGGGCTTCGTCGGCCTGGCCAGGGACGAGGCGACGCTGCAGCCCACGCCGTACCTCGAATCGCTGCCCGCCGACCTGTCCGGCCGCCCGGTGCTGGTGCTGGACCCGATGCTGGCCACCGGCGGCTCGATGGTGCACACGATCAGCCTGCTGACCGACCGCGGCGCCACCGATGTCACGGCGATCTGCACGCTGGCCGCCCCGGAGGGCGTGCGCCGGCTGGAGGAGTCCGGCCTGCCGGTGCGGGTGGTGACCGCGAGCGTGGACGAGCGCCTCAACGAGTCTGGATTCATCGTCCCCGGCCTCGGCGACGCGGGGGACCGCGAATACGGCGCGGTGTAGCTCCACCGGAGCCGGACGCCTCCCGAATTCGCCTGGAATTGCAACGATCTTCGCCGGGTCGCAGCGGGGAAATTCCCGATTTTGCCTGAAAACGGGAGTCCCGCCGCGGCCCGGTTCGTCGTGTTGACCACCGGTTCTACCTGGACATGTGCGGGGTGCGCGGGCACCCCGGCGACGCCTCGGGCTCCTGCGTGAACTGCCCGCAGCAGCGTTATTGGGCCGAACAGGCGCTACCTGGTCTAGACCTGACCCGAATATGGTCTATACCACATTGAGCGATCCCCCCGATGACGCAGGAGTCGCCATGTCCGTTCGACGACGCAGCTTCCCGTTCCGACTGCCGGTGCTGCTCGCCTCGATCCTCGCCCTGGGGCTGCCCGCGCTGGCCGCCCCGGCCGGGGCCTCCGACACCCCGGCCGACCCCGAACCCCAGGCCGCCGCCCGCAAGGTCGGCTACTTCACCCAGTGGTCGATCTACGACCGCAACTACTTCGTCAAGAACCTCGACACCTCCGGCGCCGCCGGTCAGCTGACCCACCTCAACTACGCCTTCGGCAACCTCGACGCTGGCGGCAAGTGCTTCCAGATCAACCAGGCAGGCGAAGGCGACGCCTGGGCCGACTACCAGCGCCGCTTCACCGCCGAGCAGACCGTCAACGGCACGGCCGACGCCTACGACCAGCCGCTGGCGGGCAACCTCAACCAGCTCAAGCAGCTCAAGGCGAAGCACCCCGGGCTGAAGGTCTACATCTCCTTCGGCGGCTGGACCTGGTCGAAGAACTTCCACGCGGCCGCGGCGACCCCCGAATCCCGTGCCGCGCACGTCAAGTCCTGCATCGACATGTGGATCCGCGGCAACCTGCCGAAGATCGGCGAGCCGCAGGGCGGGGACGGCGTCGCCGCGGGCATCTTCGACGGCGTCGACCTCGACTGGGAGTGGCCCGCCTCCGAGGGTGGCCCCGGCAACGTCGTCGACCCGGCCGACAAGCAGAACTACACCGCGCTGCTGCAGGAATGGCGCACCCAGCTCGACGCCGCCGGCCAGGAGCTCGGCAAGACCTACGACATCAGCGCGTTCCTGCCCGCCGACCCGAAGAAGATCGAGGCCGGCTACGAGGTGCCGAAGGTCTTCGACCTGCTCACGTTCGGCACGATCCAGGGCTACGACCTGCACGGCGCCTACGAGCCGACGACGAACCACCAGTCGGCGATCTACAGCCCGGAGGGCGACCCGTCGCCGGAGAAGTGGAGCATCGACCAGACGATCAACGCCTGGCGCACCGCCGGGGCGCCGAACGACAAGATGGTGCTCGGCGTGCCCTTCTACGGCCGCGGCTGGACCGGCGTGCAGAACCAGAACAACGGCCTGTTCCAGACCTCGACCGGTCCCGCCCCGGCCAAGTACGAGGCGGGCATCGAGGACTACAAGCTGCTCAAGGCCAAGGCCGGTTCGTTCGCCCTGCACCGCGACGAGAAGGCCGGTCACGCCTGGATCTACGACGGAACCACGTTCTGGACCTTCGACGACGCGACCGAGATCACCCGCAAGGTCGAGTACCTCAAGCAGCAGGGCCTCGGCGGCGCGATGGTGTGGTCGATGGACGGCGACACGCCTGAAGGCGAGCTGATGACCGCCATCCACAAGGCCCTCGGCTGAGGGGTTCCCCGAAGCAGTCGTGGGTGGTCATGGCCGCCAGTCAAGGCCGCGCACGACGCGCTGGCCCCGAGGAAACCCCCCGTCGCTCGGGGTCAGCGCCTCCAACCCGCGAAACCGTTGCGCAGCGCCCGCTCATAGCGGGCGCTGCCTTCGTCTCCGGCCGGTGCCGAACCGCTCAGCTCCAGCGAGACCAGGCCGTGCACCAGCGCCCACGCGGCGAAGACGACCTCCGCCGGATCGGCGTCGATCAGCTCCCCGGCCTCGATGCCCTTGGCGATCGCCTCACGCAGCGGCTCGATGCTGCGCAGCGCCTGCTCCCACGCCTGCTCGTCGGGCGTGAAGTCGGGTACCGCGTGCCCGAACATGATCGAGTAGAAGTGCCGGTTGGTCAGTGCGCTGTCCCGGTAGGCGTGGCCCAGCGCGGTCAGGTCCTGCGCCGCATCTCCGGTGCGCGACACCCGCTCCATCCGGTCGCACAGCCGCTGGAAGCCCTCCACGTACAGCTCGCGGACCAGCCCCGGCTTGCCGCCGAACAGCGAGTACACCGCGGTGGTCGAGGTGCCCACGTCCGCGGCGAGGCGCCGCAGGCTCAGCCCCTCCGGGCCGTGCGCGGACAGCAGCTCGCCGGCCCGGTCCAGCAGGCGGGTGCGGAGGGCTTCGTCGTGCGCTCGCGGTCTCGCCATTGACCGAAAGTAGCGCCTTTATCGGGTGGTATCAGCGCGATACCATCTACCGCATGGCCATGACCTTGCGTCTGACCGAGGAAGAGAACCGGCGGCTCGCCGAGCTGGCGGCGGTCGAGGGGCGGTCCAAGCAGGAGGTCGTGCGCAGTGCGCTGGCCGAACGCTGGGCGCGCCAGCAGAAGGAGCAGCAGCTGGACGACGTGATGCAGCGCGTTCTGCCGCGATACCGGGGATTGTTGGACAAGCTCGGCCCTTCATGATCGACTATTGAGCGGTGACCGTATATCTCGACACGTCCGATCTGCTCCTGCTCGCGACCGCGGTTTCCGACGGCGACCTGCTGGTGCGGGACAGCGGATTGCTTGACGCGGCGGCGTACCGGCCGCGCGCGGAGGTCCTCGGGGTGCCGGCGTACGAGACCCTGTGGCTGAAGTCGGCGGCGCTGCTGGATTCGATCGTGCGCACCCGGCCGCTGGCCGGCGGCAACTGGCGGCTGGCCTGGGTGGCCGCGGTGGCGATGTGCGACGTGAACGGCTGGTGGGTGGAGGCCGACGACGACGAGGCGCTGGTGCTGGTGCGCGAGGTCGGCCGCGACCAGCGGGAGCTCCCCGAGGTGGCGGATCACCTGGAGCGCTGGGCCAAGCCCAAGATCTGACCCGCCCGCGCCGCAACCCTTGGTGTGCGGGGAGATTCGCGGCGGCGGACCCGGAACGGCGATGGCCCGCCCGGGAGTCCGGGCGGGCCATCGCGCTCAATTCGTTCGGGCTTCGGCCGAGGTCGTTGTTCAGGCACTTGCTCGCGGTGGTCGGCCGACCACGCGGGAGTGCCGCTACCAGGCCCTAGCCGACGGCTCCGCTCTCGAGCTTCCTCATGGCAATCGGTGCGCCTGCCAGATCCTCTTCGTTGCAGAGCAACTTGAGGTCGTAGTAGGGCGAACCTTCGCGATCGTCGTAGTCCAGGTGGACTGCGATGACATCGATGGGTTCACCCAGCCAGTTCTGGGCCTCGCGAAGCCATTGGGCGGACCGCTCCAAGGCGGCTGGTAGGTCGTCGTCGCGGAACTCGACAGGTCGGTACGGAACGCCCTGAACCTGATCCTGTGGACCGGAGGGCTGTGGGAGATCCACGGAGACGCCGGAGTCGTCGAGTTCGAGTCGGATCGCTTCCTCACTCACTGTCGCAGGGTAACCCCTCCGGCGGTCCAAATGCTGCCGGAGGGCCTGCTCAGTTCGCTCGGATCGGGCTGCTGAGCTGGTCGGACCGGTCGGCCGACTACCATGCGCAAGGTGCGGGGCGCCCTGGGCATCGCACGTTGATGAGGGAAGGCGGGCTTTGCCCAGGGCGCCCAGCTGCCGTCAAGGGGCGCGCCCCGACGACACGATCAGGTTACTCCGGTCGTGTCGACCAAGATCAACTGGGGTTGGTCGCGGAGCACGCCGTTTTCGCGCGAAACCGTCACCTCCCACGCGTGGCGAGTGCTGTTTTGGCGCGAAAACGCTGCTCGGCCACCCCGGCTGAGCGTCACCCTCCGCGATGGGCGGATACGCCGTTCAGGGCATCAGTCCGGCCGCGACGGTCGCCCCGAGCTCCCAGCACGCCTCCAGTGCGTCCTTGTCCGGCTGGCCGAGCACGGTGACCGGTTCCGCGACCTGCTGCCACGACAGGCCGGTCGTGATCGACCGGATCGCGCGCAGCGCGCCCTCCACGCCCTCGTTGCCGTGCACGTAGCAGCCGTACGGCCGGCCGATCGTCGAATCCAGGCACGGGTAGTAGATCGTGTCGAAGAAGTGCTTGAGCGCGCCGCTGATGTAGCCGAGGTTCGCCGGCGTGCCGAGCAGGTAACCGTCGGCTTCCAGGACGTCGCTGGCCGTGGCGCTCAACGCCGGTCGCCGCACCACTTCGACGCCCTCGATCTCGTCGGTCGTGGCGCCCGCGACGACCTTCTCGAACATCGCCTGCATGCCCGGCGACGGCGTGTGGTGCACGATCAGCAGCCTCGGCATCGTCAGTCCTCCCGCACCAGGTCGGAAACCGCCTGCTTCAGCGCGTCGAGCCGGTCCGCGGCCCGCTGCTTCGCCGCCGCCAGCGGGAGTTCGCCGGCGTGCTCGACGACCTGCAGGTAGCACTTGAGCTTGGGTTCGGTGCCGGACGGGCGGATGACGACCCGGAGCCCGCCCGCGCCGGTGATCACCAGCGCATCGGTGTCCGGCAACAGGTCCTCGACGTCCACAGTGGTCGCCGCGAGGCTGGCCGGCGGCCGCTCGCGGAGCCGCCGCATGATGCGCGGGATCACGCCCAGGTCCGTGACGCGCACGGAAACCTGGCCGGTCTGATGCACGCCGTGCTTCGCGGACAGCGCGTCGAGCAGCTCCGGCAGGCCGCTCCCGGACGCCTTCAGGGTGGCGGCCAGGTCGCTGCCCAGGACGGCGGTGGAGATGCCGTCCTTGTCGCGCACGGCATCCGGGTCGACGCAATGCCCGAGCGCCTCCTCGTAGGCGTAGACCAGGCCGGTTCCGGCGCCGTCGCCGGCGCGCACGAGCCACTTGAAGCCGGTCAGCGTCTCGTCGTAGCGGACGCCGAACTCCGCGGCGATCGAACGCAGCATGGTCGCGGACACGATCGTCGTCGCCACCAGCGGATCGGCCGACCTATCCACAGTGGACAAGATGTGCTGGGCGAGCAGGACGCCGGTCTCGTCGCCGCGCAGCATCCGCCAGGCACCGTCCTCCCGGACGCCGAGCGCGCACCGGTCGGCGTCCGGGTCGAGCGCGATCGCCAGGTCCGCGCCGATCTCGGCGGCCAGCGCCAGCAGCTCGTCGGTCGCCCCCGGTTCCTCCGGGTTCGGGAAGCCGACGGTGGGGAAGTCCGGGTCCGGTTTCTCCTGGGACGCAACGAGATGCACGTCGTCGAAACCGGCGCGATGCAGCGCCTGCCGCAGCGTCTTCGCGCCGACGCCGTGCAACGCGGTCGCCGCGATCCGCAGCGTTCGCGCGTTGCCGCGCGGCAGCGTCGCAACCCGCGCGAGGTAGTCATCCAGGGCGGAGTCGTGGATCGACCAGCTTTCCTTGCGCGGCACCGCGTTCGCCGCCGGAGTCGCGGCGATCGCCGCCTCGATCTCGGTGTCGACGGGGCTCACCAGGTGGATGCCGCCCCGCAGGTACAGCTTGTACCCGTTGTCCTGCGGCGGATTGTGCGAAGCGGTGATCTGGATGCCCGCGACGGCGTCCAGCGCGCGTGCGGCGTGCGCCAGCACCGGCGTCGGCAGCGGCTCGGGCAGCATCCGCACGTCGAAACCGGCGGCCGCCAGCACCCCGGCGGCGTCGGTGGCGAAGTCCTCCGAGCCGTGCCGCGCATCGCGGCCGACCACGACGACACCGCCGCCGTGACCGCGCTCGGTCAACCAGGCCGCCACACCGGCGGTCGTGCGCACGACCACGGCGCGGTTCATCCCGTTCGAGCCCGCGCGCACCGCCGCGCGCAGGCCGGCGGTGCCGAACTGCGGCATGCCGGACATCCGGTCCGCGAGCTCCGGGTCGTCGGCGTCGAGCAGCGCCTGCAGCTCGGCCTGGGTCCGCGGGTCCACGTCGCCGGCGATCCACTGCCGGGCGGCCTCGCGCGGCTGCGCGTCGAGCGTCACTTCGCCTCCTGAGCTCCGTCGCGTCGTGAGCGGTTTTCGTCGCTGCAGCAACCGAAACCGCTCACGACCACAATCATCACGCCGACTTCAGCAGCTGGCCACGCGCGAGGCAAGAGCCGCGCTCACGCCGCCTCGACCAGCGAACGCAGCAGCTTGCCCATCCGGCTGGCCGAGGCGCGACCGGCGTCCAGGACCTCCTGGTGGTTCAGCGGCTGCCCGCTCAACCCGGCGGCCAGGTTCGTCACCAGCGACAGCCCGAACACCTCGGCGCCCTCGGCGCGGGCCGCGATGGCCTCCAGCACGGTCGACATCCCGACCAGGTCGACGCCGAGCCCGCGCAGCATCCGGATCTCCGCCGGCGTCTCGAAGTGCGGGCCCGGCAGGCCGGCGTACACGCCTTCCTCCAGCGAGGGATCGATGCTGCGGGCCAGTTCCCGCAGCCGCGGCGAGTACAGATCGGTGAGGTCCACGAAGTTCGCGCCGACCAGCGGCGACCGCGCGGTCATGTTGACGTGGTCGCTGATCAGCACGGGCTGACCGACCTGCATGCCCTCGCGGATCCCGCCGGCGGCGTTGGTGAGCACGACCGTCCGGCAGCCGGCGGCGATCGCGGTCCGCACGCCGTGCGCCACCGGATCGATGCCCTTGCCCTCGTACAGGTGCGTCCGCCCGAGCATGACCATCGCCCGCTTGTCGCCCACCTGCAACGACCAGATCTTGCCGCTGTGCCCGATCGCGCCCGGCGCGGCGAAGCCCGGCAGGTCGGACATGCTCAGCTCGGTGGTGGGCCGGCCGATCTCCTCGGCGGCGGGTTGCCAGCCGGAACCGAGCACGACGACCAGGTCGTGGCGGTCGGTGCCGGTGATCTCGGCGAGCTTGGCGGCGGCCGCCTGCGCAGCGGCGGAAGGATCGGAAGCAGTCGTAGAGGTCACGGCCGCGCAGCTTAGTCCGTACCAGGCCAGGACGAAGCCCGTTCAACACCGCGCGAGCACGTGGAACCACGGCTAGCTGGTCTGCAGGCTGCCCTGGATCTGGTCGAGTTCGCCGTTCGGCGCGTGGCTGCCCGGCACGGTCACCCGCACGATCCACAGGTCGTTGCCGTGGCGGCTCAGTTCCGCCGCGGTGCTGAGCTGCCGCTCCGGGGCCAGCTGGCTGAACTTGGACTTCTCGACCGTCGTGTACGCCAGCCGCTGCCGGTTGCTGCCGTCGGGGGAGCTGGACTGGACGGTCACCTCGTGATCCTGGCCCGCACCGGACTTCCGCAGCTCGTTCTCGTAGTCCGAGAACTCGTAGCCGGCGCCGAAGAAGCTGCCGTAGCGCTGGACGGCGATCTCGGTGGCGCCGTCCGGGGACACGAAGGACACGACCGCGCTGTTGGCGAAGTCGTTGCGCTCGCTGATGAACAGCCGCCAACCGGGATCGCTCGGAGCCATGATGGTGAACTCGCCGCCGCTCGGCGCGGCGGTGTGCTTCGCGACGTTACTGTGCTCGGCCAGGTTCAGGTGCACCGCCGGCGGTGCGGGCTCGACCCCCGGGCTCGCTTCCGGCAGCACCGGCTTGCCCGCGATCAACCGGGTCGCGGCGAATCCGCCGGCCAGCGCGGCGGCGAAGAGCACGACCGCGGCGACGCCGAGCGCGAGCACCGCCAGCGGCGACCTGCGGCGCGGCTGCGGCGGCGGCTCCTTCAACGCGAACGGTGGCAGGCCGGGATTGCTGGCCAGGGGAGCCGAATCCGGCGCGGTTGCGGGCTTCGGCGCCGGCGGGGGCGACACCTGGTGCCGCACCTTCACCGTCGGCGCGTCCGGGTCCAGCAGCATCGAGAAGGGGCGGACGCCGGGCTCGGGCAGCAGGCGCTGGATCCGGCGGCGAGCCTCGGTCAGCGGCATCCGCTGCGACGGGTCCTTGACCATCAGGCCGCGGATGATGTCGCCGATCGGGCCGGGCCGGGTGGCCACCGGCACGGGGCCGCGCACCACCTCGGTCACGGTGGCCAGCGGGTCGTTGCTGACGTCGTAGGGCGTGCGCCCCTCGGCCGCGGCGAACATCGTCGCGCCGAGCCCCCACAGGTCGGCGGCGGCGGTCACGCCCTGGCCCGCGGCGACCTCCGGGGCGATGAACGCCGGGGTGCCGAGCAGGATGCCGGTGCTGGTGAGGGTGTGCTCGGCGATGTTGCGGGAGATCCCGAAGTCGCTGACCTTGATCCGGCCGTCGTCGCCGATCAGCACGTTCCCGGGCTTGACGTCGCGGTGCACGATGCCCGCCCGGTGCGCGGCCTCCAGCCCGGAGGCGACGCCGTCGGCGATCACCGCCAGCTGGTGGTCGTCGAGAGCACCGTGCTTGCTGAGGATCGCGGCGAGGCTCTGCGACGGTACGAGCTCCATGACCACGAACGGCTCGCCGTCCTCGCGCGCCACGTCGTAGAGCGTCACGACGTTGGGATGCGACAGGACGGCGATGGCGCGGGCCTCCCGGAGCGCGCGCTCGCGCAACTCGGCGGCCTCCTCGTCCGGCATCCCCGGCGGGAGTTTGACCTCCTTGACCGCCACCTGCCGCCGCAGCAGCTCGTCCGTGCCGGACCACACGGTGCCCATCGCACCGCCGCCGAGCTTGCTGTCCAAGCGGTACCGGTTCCCGATCAACCGCCCGGCGCCGGCCAGGGTGTTGGGTTCGTAGCTATCCGTGGGCACGGCCATATTTTCCATGGTCGACGGCGCGGCATTGGCGGAACCGGTGAGGATCGTTGCTCAGCTGCGATGATTACCGGACTCGCCGAGACGATCACCCGCGGTATTCGTATCGGCGTTACGAAAAGTGAACAATCCCACGCCGACGGTCGCCCCGGCGGCACCCCCGATGCCGCCAAAGGTCATTTCGTCGCAACGAAAAACGGCCTCCCATCGGCCAATATGCCGTCTGGAGCTGACTGGCCCGAACTCGTGCGTTTCGGATAAGTTGGGCTCCGATCGGACCTCGCTGTACATCGGTGGCCCGAGCCTTCCTCAAGCCGATACGCGCAGCGGTTGCACTGCCGCGACGTCGATCGTCGCGGTGCGCCTGCGTAAACGGTGACGAACAATCCCGGTGGTCGGGAGTCGGCGGGTCCGGGTGACCGCGATCAATCGTCGTCGAGGAGGTGCCCTTGCTCGCGTTCGTCATCGTGCACCTGCTGGTTGCTCTGGCGCTCCCGTTCCTCGCGCGGCGCAGCACCCGAGCCGCGTTCCTGACCGCGGCCGTCCCACCGGCCGCAGCGCTGGTCTGGGTGCTGGCGCAGGCGCAACCGGTGCTGACCGGGCAGGTGATCACCGAGACGGTCGCGTGGGCGCCGCTGATCGGGCTGGAGCTCAGCTTCCGGCTGGACGCGCTCGGGCTGCTGATGACGGTGCTGGTCGCCGGCATCGGCTCGCTGGTGCTGATCTACTCCGACGCGTATTTCAGCCGCGGCGGGGGCGACGCGCGGCGGTCCGCGCCGCTGCTGCTGGCCTTCGCCGGCGCGATGCTGGGGCTGGTCTTCGCCGACGACCTGATCACCGTCTACGTCTTCTGGGAACTGACCACGATCTGCTCGTTCCTGCTGGTCGGGCAGGCCGGGATCAGCCGCGAGTCGCGGCGGTCCGCGCTGCAGGCCCTGATGATCACCAGCCTGGGCGGACTGGTGATGCTGCTGGGCTTCGTCGTGCTCGGCGAGTCCGCGGGCACCTACCGGATCTCCGAGCTGATCGCGAACCCGCCCGGCGGCACGCCGGTCGCGGTGGCCGCGGTGCTGATCCTGGTCGGCGCGTTCACCAAGTCCGCGCAGGTGCCGTTCCACAACTGGTTGCCCGCCGCGATGGTGGCGCCGACGCCGATCAGCGCCTACCTGCACGCCGCGTCGATGGTCAAGGCCGGTGTGTTCCTGGTGGCCCGGCTGGGACCGGTGTTCGCGGGCGTGCCGCAGTGGTGGCTGCCGACCGTGGTGTTCGGCCTGGCCACCATGCTGATGGGTGGCTGGCGGGCGCTGCACGAGTACGACCTGAAGAAGCTGCTCGCCTACGGCACGGTCAGCCAGCTCGGCTTCCTGATGGTGCTGCTCGGCACCGGCACCTACACCGCGGCGGTCGCCGGGACCGCGATGCTGCTGGCCCACGGCCTGTTCAAGGCGACGTTGTTCCTGGTCGTCGGCATCATCGACCACCAGGCCGGCACCCGCGACATCCGGGAGCTGTCCGGTCTGGGCCGCCGGATGCCGTGGCTGGCGATGATCGCCACGCTGGGCGCGGCGTCGATGGCGGGGCTGCCGCCGATGCTCGGCTTCGTCGGCAAGGAGGCGGCGTTCAGCGCCTACCTCGGCGGTTCCGGCCCGGAACCACTGGTGGACGCGGTGCTGGTGGTCGGCTCGATGCTGACCGTCGCCTACAGCCTGCGGCTGCTGTGGGGCGCCTTCGCGGACAAGCGCGACATCGCGCCGACCGAGCCCAAACCGGCCAGTCCCGAGGCGCTGCTGCCCGCCGCGCTGCCCGCCGCCGCGGGCGCCCTCCTGGGCCTCAGCTACTCGGTCGTCGACAAGCTGACCAGCGCTTACGCCAGCTCCTTCCCGGCAGGGGCCGACCCGTACCACCTGGGGATCTGGCACGGCTGGACGCTGCCGCTGCTGCTGTCGGCGGTCGCCGTGACCGGCGGTGTCGCGCTGCACCTCGCGCGCACCCGCCTCACCGCGCTGCGCAACCGGCTGCCGCGGCCGCTGGACGCCCAGCGCGGGTACGAGCGGATCATGGCGCTGCTGGAGCGGGTCGCGGTCGGCGTCACCGGGCGCCTGCAGGTCGGTTCGCTGCCGACCTACCTCGGCATCATCCTGCTGACCGTGCTGGCGATCCCCGGCACGGCGCTGGTGATGCGGGCCAGCGTGCCGGAAGACCTGCGCGCCTACGACAACCTCCTGCAGCTGCCGCTGGCGATCGTGGTGATCGTCGCGGCGGTCGCCGTGCTGCGCTCGCGGCGGCGGTTGACCGCGGTGCTGCTGGTCGGCGTCGTCGGCTACGGCATCGGTGGGCTGTTCATCGTGGACGGCGGCCCGGACCTGGCGCTGGCGCAGTTCCTCGTCGAGACGCTGACGCTGGTGGCATTCGTGTTCGTGCTCCGCCGGCTGCCGGTGCGCTTCACGCAGAGCGAAACCCCGACCACGAAGGCGCTGCGGCTGCCCAAGGCGATCATCGCGGGCGCGGCCGGCGTGTTCATCTCGCTGGCCGCGGTCATCTTCAGCGCGGCCCGCCAGGCACCCCCGGAGGCCAGCGCCGAGTTCATCGCGAACTCCGAGAAGGGCGCCGGCGCGACCAACGTGGTCAACGCGATCATCGTCGACTTCCGCGCCTTCGACACCGTCGGCGAGATCGCGGTGCTCGCGGTCGCGGCGACCGGCGTCGCCAGCCTGATCCTGGCGTCCCGGCACGAACGCCGGAAGCGCAGCACCCGCGCGGCGACCATGCCGCAGATCAAGACCCCGACCCTGGCCAAGCAGCAGGAGGAGGTGCGCGAATGACCTCGCCGACGAAGCCAAAACCGGCCTGGACCGCCTGGGACGCCCCGAGCGAGCGGTGGCTGCTCTCCGGTTTCCCCCGCGAGGGGATGCAGCGGACCGTGCTGCTGGAGCTGGCGTCCCGGATCATCTTCCCGACGGTGCTGGTGCTGTCGATCTACCTGCTGTTCGCCGGGCACGACCGGGCCGGCGGCGGGTTCAGCGGCGGCCTGGTCGCCGGGCAGGCGTTCGTGCTGCGCTACCTGGCCGGTGGCCGGATGGACGACAGCGCCATCGTCTCGATGCGCCCGCCGGTGCTCATCGGCATCGGCCTGACCATCGCGACCACCTCCGCGTTCCTGCCGCTGCTGTTCGGCGGGCAGATCCTGGAGACCGCGATCTACAAGTTCGCGGTGCCGCTGCTCGGCGAGATCAAGTTCGTCACCAGCGTCCTGCTGGACACCGGGGTGTACGTCCTGATCGTCGGCGTGGTGCTGGACCTGCTGCGGACCCTGGGCGCGGGTATCGAAGCCGACGTCGAGGCGGCGGCCAGGGGGCAGCGATGACCATCAACCTGACCATGGCGGTCGTGCTCGCCGTGCTGTACTCGGTCGGCTTCTACCTGCTGATGCAGCGCTCGCTGATGCGGATCCTGCTGGGCATCGTGATCCTCGGCCACGGCTCGAACCTGCTGCTGCAGACCGCCGGCGGCCCGCCCGCCGGCGCCGCGATGATCGGCACCACGCCGCTGGACGAGATGGCCGATCCGCTGCCGCAGGCGATGGCGCTCACCGCGATCGTGATCACCTTCGCGCTGACCACCTTCCTGCTGGCGCTGGCGTACCGGTCGTGGACGCTGCTCGGCCACGACGAGGTCCGCGACGACGTGGAGGACCGGCGCATCCAGCGGATGGAACGCCGCCTGGCGGAATCCGAAGACGACAGCACCGAGGAACTGGCGAAGGAGGCCACGCAGTGACGGTCCTGGTGGCCCTGCCCGTTCTGCTTCCGCTGGCCGCTGCCGGGCTGTCGTTGGCGCTGGGCCGGTTCGCCGACATCCAGCGCGCTCTCGGACTCGTCGTCCTCGGCGGGATCATCGCCGACGCCGCGGTGCTGCTGTACGTCGCGGACCGCTACGGCCCGGTGGTGCTGCAGATGGGCGCCTGGCCGGCGCCGTTCGGCATCACCCTGGTCGCGGACCGGCTCTCGGCGCTGCTGCTGGTGGTCTCGTCGGTGGTGACGTTCGCGGTGCTGATCTACTCGATCGGCCAGCGCATCACCGACTACGGCAGGCAGCGCTCCAGCACCACGTTCCACCCGATGTACCTGGTGCTGTGCGCGGGCGTGTCGCTGGCGTACCTCACCGGCGACCTGTTCAACCTGTTCGTCGCGTTCGAGATCATGCTGAGCTCGTCGTACGTGCTGATCACCCGGCGCACGACGGCCACCCGCATCCGCGCGGGCATGACCTACACGATCGTCAGCCTGGCGTCGTCGCTGCTGTTCATCACGATGATCGCGCTGGTGTACGCCTCCACCGGCACGGTCAACCTGGCCGACCTCGGCGAGAAGGTGCACCAGCTGCCGGACGGGCTGCAGATCGCCCTCGCGCTGCTGGTGGTGATCGTCTTCGGCGTGAAGGCGGCGATGGTGCCGCTGCACTTCTGGCTGCCGGACAGCTACCCGACGGCGCCCGCGCCGGTCACCGCGGTGTTCGCCGGCCTGCTGACCAAGGTCGGCATCTACGCGCTGATCCGCACCCAGACGCTGGTCTTCAGCCATTCCGAGAGCTGGAACCTGATGCTGGGCATCGCGCTGATCACCATGATCGTCGGCGCGCTGGGCGCGCTGGCCCAGAACGACCTCAACCGGCTGCTGTCCTTCCTGCTGGTCAGCCACATCGGGTACATGCTGTTCGGCCTCGGCGTCTACGACGTGATCGGGCTGACCGGGGTGATCCTCTACGTGGTGCACCACATCACCGTGCAGGCCACGTTGTTCCTGGTCAGCGGGTTGATCACGCGGCACACCGGCACGGTGGCGCTGACCAGGATGGGCGGGCTGGCCAAGGCGGCGCCGCTGATCGCGGTGCTGTTCGCGTTGCCCGCGCTGAGCCTGGCCGGGGTGCCGCCGTTCTCCGGCTTCGTCGCGAAGCTGGCGCTGCTGCAGGCCGGTGTCGGCGCGGGCACCTGGACCGCCTACGCGGTCACCGGCGGCGCGGTGCTGACCAGCCTGCTCACCCTGTACGCCATGGCGCGGGTGTGGACCCGGGCGTTCTGGGGCCAGGTCAAGGCGCCGGAGCCGGACCCGGATCCCACCGATGAACTGGTCGTCGGCACGGCCACGTCGAACCGCCCGATGGTCGTCGCGACCGGCGTGCTGGTGGCGGCGAGCGTGGTGATCGCCCTGGTCGCGGGGCCGCTGGCCGACGTCAGCGGCCGGGCCGCGACGGACCTGATGCACGGCGAGACCTATCGGACCGCGGTGCTGGGAGGTGCTGCCGGTGAGTGAGCAGGCGATCGGCCGCCGCCGGCGGCTGCTGCAGCGGCTGCCGCTGGTGGCCTGGCTGACCCTGGTCTGGGTGATGCTGTGGGGCACCTTCGACCTGGGCACGCTGTTCTTCGGCCTGGTGGTGGCGCTGCTGGTGTCCACCACGTTCCCGCTGCCGCCGATCAACACCAACATCGTGGTGCGCCCGCTGCGGCTGCTGCAGCTCGTCGCCTACCTTGCGTGGGACCTGGTGAGCTCCACGGCGCGGGTGTCCTGGCAGGCGTTGACCCGCGGGCCGAACGCGAAAGCGGGCATCGTCGCGGTCACGCTGCAGACCGACTCCGACCACATCACCGCGATGGTCGCCAACGCGGTGTCGCTGGCGCCCGGCAAGTTCGTCCTGCAGATCGACCGGGTCAACCGGATCTGCTACGTCTACGCGCTCGGCATGCGTGCCGAGGACGTCGAGTCGGTGCGGCGCGAGGTGCTGGCCCTGGAGCGGCGGGTGGTGCAGGCGGTCGGCTCGGCGAACGAGGTGGCGCTGGTGAGCGGACAGGAGGGGTGAGCATGGCCTGGGTCTTCGCGGTCACCTTCGGCCTGCTGTGCGTGGCCGGCCTGCTGGTGGTCGTCCGGTTGCTGCGCGGCCGCACCACCCTGGACCGGATCGTGGCGGTCGACGTGTTCGTCACCCTGATCGTCGCCGGGACCTGCGTCGGCATGGGCTGGCTGGGCGACGGCTCGAACATCGCGTTGCTGGCCGCGTTCGCGCTGCTCGCGTTCATCGGTTCGATCAGCGCGGCGCGGTTGATCGAGAAGAAGGAGCCGTACCGATGAGCTGGTTGGACGTGTTCTCCGCGGTGTGCCTGATCGGCGGCGCGTTGTCCTGCCTGCTCGGCGCGATCGGGTTGCTGAGCTTCCCGGACGTGACGGCGCGGCTGCAGGCGGCCACCAAGCCGCAGACCCTCGGGCTGATCCTGATCCTGATCGGCACTGCGGTGCAGCTCGACTTCGTCTACGCCTCGGGGCTGATCCTGGTCGGCCTGTTCCAGATGCTCACCGCGCCGGTGCTGGCGCAGCTGGTGGGCCGGGCGGCGTACCGCGCGGACAGCATGGACCGGGATTCGCTGGTGGTGGACGAGCTCGGCGACCGCATCGAGCGGGAGCGCCGGGTTCGCTGACCCGTTCGGCACTGCGCCGATCCGGCACAAGTCGCGCATGGCTAGTCACTCTCGGCGTCTAATATGATCAAATGGACCTGCACGAGTGACCACGCAAGAGTTACCGCTGACGTGTGATCAACGAACGCGGCGTAGGAGGGTGTGGAGCCATCATGTGGCGGACCGGCCGCGTGTTAGCTGGCCTTGCGATCGCGTTGTTCCTCTTGGTGGCGCCACCCGCGCTGGCGGCGGGCGAGACCGCACCGCCCGGCGCCCCGGTCGTCGTGCTGGCCCAAGATCCGGGCCAGCAGCCGGTGCCGCCCGCTCAGCCGCCGGCCTACGACAAGCAGCGCCTCGCCATCGGCGCCGGCGGAGTGGTGTTGATCGCACTGGTGCTGTTATCCCGCAAGGCGCGCAAGAAGCCGGTCTTGTTCGTCACGTGGAAGAAGAAGTAGTCGCCGATAAAACCGGCAGGGTGGTCGGTTTTTACGAGATTATTTCGGTGCTAATTCTCGCCATGGACTAGACCTGACGCCGAACCTGTGGGATTTTCACAACTGACTGAGTGCGCGGACCACATCCCCCGCCTGGGTAACGATGGGTCCAGCGCGCCTGCGACGGGGTAGTAGCCCCCCACTGACGTGGGCCGGCACCGGGAAGCCCCCCGACCGGTGCCGGCCCACACCTTTCCTGGTACGGCCTGCGCGGCAGGTACTCCTCGACTTCCGGATGCAGTCACGCTGTGGTGTCGTGATGTCGGCTTCGTCGCCCGGTTTATCAATCGAAAGTGTGAGGAATAGGTTAGTCGGCTCCGGTCGATCTCCAATTTCTTCGGTTCCGCCGAATCCGAACCACCCGTTCGTCGCAGTGTGACGACCGGTGGGCTCCCGGCCTCGCGCCAGGCCCGCACCGGCGATCCGGATGATGCAGGATGAGCGCAAATGAGTACAGCTCCACGCCCCGCCGCCGATCGTTCTGCCGCAGCGCGCGCCCACTGCCGCGACCGGGTGCGGCACCACGAAGCGGAGCTGGTCGAGCTCTCCCGGAGCATCCACGCCGAGCCGGAGCTCGCGTTCGCCGAACACCGCAGCGCCGCCAAGGTCGCGGACCTGCTCGCCCGGCACGGCTTCGCCGTCCGAACCCCGGTCGCCGGCCTCGACACCGCGCTCGTCGCCGAGTGGGGCAGCGGCGAACTGGTGGTCGGCATCTGCGCGGAGTACGACGCGCTGCCGGAGGTCGGCCACGCCTGCGGGCACAACGTCATCGCTGCGGCCGGAGTCGGTGCCGCGCTCGCGCTGGCGGGGATCGCCGACGACCTCGGGATCACGGTGCGGCTGATCGGCACCCCGGCCGAGGAGACCGGCGGCGGCAAGGTGCTGATGCTGGAGCGCGGCGTCTTCGACGGCGTCGCGATGGCGATGATGGTGCACCCCGGCCCGGAAGAGGTCTGCCGGCCGACCTCGCTGGCCATCACCGATCTCGAGGTCCGCTACACCGGCCGCGCGGCGCACGCCGCCGCGGCCCCGGAACTCGGCGTCAACGCGGCCGACGCGTTGACGGTCGCGCAGGTCGCCGTCGGCCTGCTCCGCCAGCACCTCGAGCCCCGGCAAATGGTGCACGGTATCGTTACCGCAGGTGGCGCGGCGCCGAACATCGTTCCCGCGCACACTGCGGCGGTCTACAACCTGCGTGCTGCCGAAGCGCGCTCCCTGCAGCGCCTGGAGAACCGTATTCGGGCCTGTTTCGAGGCGGGCGCGACGGCGACCGGATGTGAGCACGAAGTCGTGCAGATCTCTCCGGTGTACGCGGAGCTGAACCCCGACGGCTGGCTGTCGGAGGTGTACGGCCGCGCGATCACCGAGCTCGGGCGTGAACCGCTCGACCGGGGCGAAGAGCAGGGCCCGGTAATCGGCAGCACCGACATGGGCAACGTGACCCAGGCCTTGCCCGCGATCCATCCGATGATCGCGGTGGACTGCGGCGACGCGGTCAACCACCAGGCGGAATTCGCTGCGGCCTGCGCGACACCGACCGCGGATCGCGCGGTGCTCGACGCAGCGTTGGCGATGGCCTGGACCGCAGTGGCCGCTGCTTTGGACGGCGCGCAACGCGATCGCCTGCTGGCGGCCGCGCGCGACCGGTCGGCTCGGAGTTCGTCGGAACAGATCTGCACGTCGGGAGGCGTGGCGTGACCGTGGTGGATTCTCGTGGCCCGGAACCGGGTCAGTCCCCGAACGGCGGTTCGGCGGTGGAAGACGTGGATTGGGAAGCGGCGGAGCGTTCCGCCGTGGCCCAGGGCACTCTAGTGGCGGCAGGTGCGGACGGGCCGAGTGCGCCCATCGGCAGCACCATGTCCAGCGTGGGGTCCGGTGCGGAATCCGCCGTGGTCGACCTCGGCGCTGGTCGTGGACCATCCTGGCTGGATGCCTGGCTGGACGCCAACGCGCATCGAGTGGTGGCCTGGCGGCGGCACATCCACGCCTACCCGGAGCTCTCCCGCGCCGAGCACGAGACCACCGCGTTCCTCGCCGAGCGGCTCACCCGGGCGGGCCTGCGCCCGCGGATGCTGCCGGTGGGCACCGGCCTGGTCTGCGACATCGGGGAGGCGCGGCCCGGCCAGCGAACCGTGGCGCTGCGGGCCGACATCGACGCGTTGCCGCTGAGCGAAACCACCGGACTGCCCTATGCCTCCACAGTGGACGGCGTCGCGCACGCCTGCGGGCACGACGCGCACACCACGGTCGCGCTGGGCGCCACGCTGGCGCTGGCCGCCGCGCCGAGCCTGCCGGGCCGGGTGCGGGTGGTCTTCCAGCCGGCCGAAGAGGTGATGCCCGGCGGCGCCCTGGACGTGCTGGCCGCCGGTGCCCTCGACGACGTGGACCGGATCTTCGGGCTGCACTGCGACCCGCGGCTGCTGGTGGGGCAGGTCGGAACCCGGGTCGGGGCGATCACGTCCGCGGCCGACCTGCTGGAGCTCCGGCTGACCTCGCCGGGCGGGCACACCTCGCGCCCGCACCTGACCGCGGACCTGGTGCACGCGCTGGGCACCGTCATCACGGGTCTGCCGACGCTGCTGTCACGCCGCGTCGATCCGCGCACCGGAACGGTCCTGACCTGGGGCGCGGTGCACGCGGGCGAGGCGCCGAACGCCATTCCGCAGGACGGCGTGCTGACCGGGACGTTGCGCACGGGCGACCGCGACACCTGGGCGAAGCTGGAGCCGCTGGTGCACGAGCTCGTGCACAACCTGCTGTCGCCGCTGGGCGTCGGGTTCGACCTGCAGCACCGCCGCGGCGTGCCGCCGGTGGTGAACGACGCGGAGAGCACCGAGCTGCTGCGGGCCGGGATCGCGGCTGGCCTCGGCGAGGACGCCCTGGCCAGCACCCCGCAGTCGTCCGGCGGCGAGGACTTCGGCTGGTACCTGGAACACGTGCCGGGCTCGTTCGCGAGGCTGGGCGTCTACTCCGGGGTGGGCCGGGTCAAGGACCTGCACCAGCCGACGTTCGCGCTGGACGAGCGGGCCCTGTTCGTGGGCATCCGAGCGATGGTGAACACCGCCCTGATCAGCCTGGAGCGCTGAGATCGCGGCCGTCCGGCGGGCACTGTCAGCCGGACGGCCGGACCAGCAGCCTCCCGCACGCGGTTCGCGGCTGAGTCCACCCGAATGAGGTGTATCCGCTCGCTGCTGTATCTGTTCGCGGGGTTCCCGCCTCTTTAATGGCATGACCGCGAACATCATCTCTCCCGAAATGCGGCCGCCGGTGGCCGTCGAATCCGACGTGCCGGGCGGCTGGCCGAAGTCCTCGCTGCACGGTGCCATGACCCGCCGCGACGCGGAGCAGGCGCTCGGTCGTGCGGAGGTTGCGGCCGGACTGGCCGCAGGCGACTGGGTGGAGCCTTGGTACGGGGTCGTCGTCCCGGCCACCCGCGTCCACGACCCGCTGACCCGTGCGGCGGCCGCGCTGCTGCGGGCCGGGCCGCACGCCGTGCTGTCCGGCGCCACCGCAGTGGCGATGCACGGCTGCGATTTCGCCGCCGACGGCGTGGTGCACGTGACCATTCCCTACGACCGAGAGCTCCGGTCCCAGCCGGATCTCGTCATTCACCAGGCCTGGGTCAGGGAGTGCGACGTCGTCGAGCTCGACGGGCTACGCACCCAGGCGCTGGACGTCGCCATCTGCGAACTGCTGTGCACCGGCGAGCAGCGGTCGGCGCTGGACTGCCTGGAGCAGGCGCTCGCCCAGCTCGGTGAAGCCGCCGAGCGCTTCCGGGCGCTCGTCGCCGAACGGCTCACCCGGCGCAGGGATCGCCGGGGCACCCGGCGAGCCACGGCCCTGCTCCAACTCGCGTGGTCCAGGCCTCGCGGCGTGCTGGTCGGAGGTGCGCGATGAGCAGCCGAACGTCAGTCCGCGTGCCGGAACCAACCGGCGGCCTGCGCGGATTCGCGCACCTCGACGAACCGGGCGTATGCGTCGTCGTACAGCGCGCGGTTGCTCTCGATCGGCCGCAACGGTTCCGACGTGCCGACCAGCTCGCGGGCGACGTCGGTGATGTCGCGGCCCGCCAGCAATGCGTGCGCGGTCACCGCCGCGCCCCGCGCCCCGGCCTGCTCGTCGGTGGTGCGCACGACCGGCAGGCCGGTGACGTCCGCGATCACCTGGCGCCACAGCGGGTTCGCCGACCCACCGCCGGTGAGCCGCAGCTCGGTGGGCTGCGCGGTGCTGGCGACCAGGCAGTCCCGGATCACCATGGCCAGCCCCTCCAGGCAGGCCCGGGCGATCTCGGCGGGGCCGTGCTCCAGGCTCAGGCCCTGCAGGCTGCCGCGCGCGGCCGGGTCGTAGAAGGGCGCGCGCTCACCGCCGAGCGAGAGGTACGGCAGCATCAGCAGGTCCTTGCTGCCCGGCTCGGCCTGTTCGGCGAGCTCGGTGAGGTTCTCCGGGTTGGGCAGGCCGAGCATCCGGCAGGCCCATTCGACGACCTCGGTCCCGGCGAGCGTGGCGCTGGCGAGCATCCAGCGGCCGGGCATCGGCGTGCGCAGCGACATGCCGACGGGAGCGCGCTCCAACCGGGGCTCGTCGCTGATCACCTCGGTGCAGATCGTGGTGCCGAGGATGGTGCAGGCCTGTCCGGGCTCGGTCACGCCCGCGCCGATCGCGGTGGAGATCACGTCGTAGGCGCCCAGCACGACCGGCGTGCCTTCCGGAACGCCGAGCCGCTCGGCCGCGGACCGCTGCAACGGCGCGATCCGCTGCGCGCCGTCGACGGCGTCGGGCAGCAGCCGCTGCGCCCAGTCCAGGCCGAGTTCGCTGAGCACCGCGTCGGAGTAGAGCCCGGTCCGCGCGTCGAGGAACGGGTTGGAGGCCTCCGAGACGTCCCAGGCCAGGCGCCCGGTCAGGCAGTTGAACAGCCAGCCGCCGCAGGTCAGCACCTTCGCGGCGGTGGCGATCCGGTCCGGTTGGTGCTCGGCGAGCCAGCTGAGCTGCGCGTGCGGCAGCCCGGCGAAGCCGACCGAGCCGTTGATCTTGAACAGCTCGGCGAGCAGCCCGGAGTCGGCCCAGTTCGCGGCGATCGCCGAGGCGCGCGCGTCGTTCCACAGCAGCGCGGGACCGGTCGGTCGGCCGGCCTCGTCGACGAGCCAGCAGCCGTCGCCCTGCGCGGTGATCGCCAGCGCGGCGACCTCGGCGCGGAGCTCGCGGACGAGTTCGGCGACGGTGTCGGCGACGGCCGACCAGACCTCGGGCATGTCCTGTTCGGCCCAGCCGGGCCGGGGGCGCTCGACCCGGGTCGGGCGGCGGACGACCGCGAGCTCGGTGCCGTCCGAGGCGTAGGCGACGCTCTTCACCACCGAGGTGCCGGCGTCGATGCCGATGGTGATCACGGGCGTGTCCTCCTGATCCCGCGTGCCTGGTCGATCCGGTCGGCCCGACCCGAGAACATCACAACATTTGGTGTTAAAAATTTCAAGATAAGTGTTATGTTTGCGATGGGATGTGACACCAAGGTCCCGGTTGCGGACCACGACCGGAAGGACGCCACGTGCCGCCTCAACCCAGCCCCGGCTCGGAGAACGACCGCATCGACCTCGTGCTGCTCGACGTCGGCGGCCCCATCTACGACGACAAGGCCTACCGCGACGCGCTGCTGCGCGCCGCACGAGAGCTGGCGGCCGAAGACGGCCGGAGCGTTGACGAAGCCGAGTTCCAGCAGGTCTACGACGAACGCCGCCAAGCCCAGGGCGGGTCCCTGCGCACCGCGGTCGCCGAGCGGTTCCTGACCGCGCAGGACCGGCAGCGGCTGTCCGACCGCGCCGAGCGCTACTGGGAGTACCCGCCGTCGGCGCTGCACGCCGACGTGCTCCCGACGCTGCGCGAGCTCGCCGGTCGCTACAAACTCGCGGTCGTGGCGAACCAGCGAGCGGTCGTCGTGGACGCGCTCCGCCGGGACGGCGTGGCCGACTTCATCGACATCTGGGCGGTTTCGGAGGTCGTCGGCGCGGAGAAGCCGGACCCGCGGATCTTCCAGCACGCGCTGCGGGAGGCCGGCGTCGAGCCGAAGAACGCGGTGCACGTCGGCAACCGGCTCGACACCGACGTGCGCGGCGCGCACCGGGTCGGGCTGCGCACGGTTTGGGTGGTGCGCGGCGAAGCGCCGCCGGAGCCCACGCCGGAGCAGCTCGCCGAGCCCGATGTGGCGGTGTTCTCGCTGGCCGAGCTGCCCACCGCGCTGGAACGCCTGCAGGGGGCCGAATGAGCGAACAACTCTCGAAACCGCTGGAGGCTTGCCGATGACCGAGCTCGTCGCGGGCGTCGACGTCGCGACCGCCAACGTCCGGGTGCAGATCCACGATCCGGCGGGCTCGGTGATCGCCGCGGCGTCCCGACGGCTGCCGCAGCCGGTGCGATCACCGGGTGGGCGCTCCGAGCAGGACGCGACCACCTGGTGGCCCGCGGTGCGCGACAGCCTTGCCGAGTGCACGGCCGCTTTGGGCTCGCGCAGCAGCGAAATCCGCTCGCTGGCGATCTCGGCGACGTCGGGCACGGTCGTTCCGGTCGACGGTGACGGCGAGCCGCTCACGGCGGCGCTGATGTACGACGACCGGCGTGCCGATGCGGAAGCCCGGATCGCCACCGAGGTGGGTGCGAGCCGCTGGCGGCGCACCGGCATCACGCCGTCTGCGGGCTCCGGCCTGGCCCGGATCGGTTGGCTGGCGCGACACCTCCCGGACGGCACGGCGCGGGTGTGCCACACGCCCGACGTCATCGCCTGGAAGCTCGTCGGGCATCCGGTCGCCACCGATTCCAGCCACGCGCTGAAGAGCGGCTACGACGCGGTCGACGGCGAATGGGCCACCGAGGCGTTCGACGCCTTGGACGTGCCGGATGAGCTGCTTCCGGAGGTCGTGCGCCCGACGGCGGTGCTGGGCACCGTCGATGCGAACGCCGCAGCGCAGACCGGACTCCCGGTCGGCTGCGAGGTGCGTGCCGGGATGACCGACGGTTGCGCCGGGCAGCTGGCCTGCGGAGCGGTCGACGTCGGGCAGTTCGTGACGGTCCTTGGCACCACCCTGGTGCTCAAGGGAGTCTCCAAGAAGCTCGTGCACGATCCGGCCGGCGCGGTGTACAGCCACCTGCACCCGGACGGGATGTGGCTGCCCGGCGGCGCGGCGAACATCGGCGGCTCGGCACTGTCCGATGTGGACCCGGCGGAGCTGTCGAGCCTGGACGCGGCGGCGACCGAGCGCGGACCGGCGAGCGTGGTCGGCTACCCGCTGCGCGGCGAGGGGGAGCGGTTCCCGTTCCTCGCCGCGAACGCCACGCGGTTCACGCTCGGCACGCCCGTTGACCAGGTCGACGAGTACCGCTCCCGCCTCGAAGGCGTCGCCTTCTGCGAGCGGCTCGCGCTGGAGCGGCTGGCCGAGCTCGGCGCGCCGGCAGAGGGCGCTGTGCGCACCGCCGGTGGCGGAGCCCGCAGCATCGCCTGGTGTCAGATCAGGGCGTCGGTGCTGGACAAGCCGGTGCTGCGTGTCCAAGGCGCGGGCACGGCGTTGGGCGCTGCGCTGCTGGCGGCCAGCGGTTCGATCTACCCGAACCTGAGCGCTGCGGCGACGGCGATGGTGCCCGGTGGCGAACTAGTCGAGCCGGTGCGCGCAGAAGTCCGGCAGTTGGACGACAGCTATCGGCGCTTCCTCGGCGAGCTCCGCGACCGGGGCTGGGTCCCCGCGGCCTGATCAGGAGCCGGAGAGGGCCTCCGC
The DNA here is from genome assembly GCF_040654735.1 of Saccharopolyspora sp. NPDC050642. Classification (NCBI taxonomy): domain Bacteria; kingdom Bacillati; phylum Actinomycetota; class Actinomycetes; order Pseudonocardiales; family Pseudonocardiaceae; genus Saccharopolyspora; species Saccharopolyspora sp. NPDC050642. The sequence continues at coordinate 24,331 of NZ_JBFAIN010000038.1, forward strand.
GACCGTGAGGCTGTCCTCGTAGACGGCGTAGCGCGTGATCAGGCCGTCCTCGACGACCAGGTGCAGCGCGCAGAGCGCGGTGTACGGCTTGCCGGTGGCCTTGACCGTCTGGCGGATGTCGCCGAGCACGACCGCCTCGTTGCCGTCCACGAGGACCCGCGGCGCGGGTCCGCCCGCCTCACCGGGCACGTGGAACTCGGCGATCGCGCGGAAGTGGTCGGCGACGTCGGCCCGGGTCGAGCGGGGCCGGATCCAGGGCACCGCAGGATGACCGCCGGCCGGCCAGTCCAGCACCCAGTCGACCTGCTCGGCGAACAGCTCGGCGATCCGGTCCGGATCGCCCTCTCCGAGTCGGCGGAGGAAATCCTTCGCAATGGCACGGGTCAGCGCGCTTCCGCGTGCGATCGGCTCGGGGAACTGGTAATCGGACCGGATCCGCTCGTCCTCGTCGAGGACGGCGAAGATGCGCGCGGTCCAGGCGATGTCCCCACCGCCGGCCGGGACCATGTGGGCGGTGAAGGTGAGCATGTCGTGATGCCAGGTCGCGTCGTCAGCGGCCCGGAAGACGAACCCGCCGTCCCGCACGAACTCGTTGTGGGCTTCGGCGACGCGGACTTCGAGCGCGTCATGCCCGCGGTACTCCATCACCTTGCCGACGCCGACGCCGTCCTCGGCCCACAGGGCGACGACGGCTCTGCGTCGGGCCACCGGGTCCGGTTCGTTCCACACGGCGACGAAACGGTCGACGAACTGGTCGATGTCGAAATCGATGTCCATGGGCCGAAGGCTAACCACGCTTCCCTGACGACTTCTGTCAGTGGATCTCGGCAGACTTCCGGTCATGCGCGCGAGTCGCCTGCTGTCGATCCTGCTGCTGCTCCAGACCCGGGGACGGGTGACGGCGCAGGAGTTGGCCGATGAACTGGAAATATCGGTGCGCACCGTCTACCGCGACGTGGAATCCCTCAGCGCGGCAGGCGTTCCGCTGTACGGCGAGCCGGGGCATGACGGCGGGTACCGGCTGCTCGATGGCTTCCGCACCCGGCTGACCGGATTGACCACCGACGAGGCCGAATCGCTGTTCCTGACCGGGCTACCCGCGGCCGCGGCCGAACTCGGGCTGGGCACCGTCGTGGCCGCGACCCAGCTCAAGCTCATGGCGGCCTTGCCCGCGGAGCTGCGCGATCGCGCCGAGCGGATCACCGGAAGGTTCCATCTGGACGCGCCGGCGTGGTACCGAGGCGCGGACCGCACGCCGCACCTGACCGAGGTCGCCGACGCGGTCTGGAACAACCGAGCGGTGCGGATGCGCTACCTGCGCTGGGCCGAACCGCACGAGACGACCCGGATCGCGCACCCGTACGGGCTGGTCCTGAAGGCGGGCCGTTGGTACCTCGTGGCCGGGGCGGCCGGGCGGATCCGCACCTACCGCATCTCCCGGATCATCGACCTGCACGTCCTCGACGAGCGCTTCTCCCGGCCGGCCGGCTTCGACCTGGCCACCCACTGGCAGGCGTACCTGGAGCAGTTCGATGCGCGACGCCACCGGGGTGAAGCGACGATCAGGCTTTCCCCGCACGCCCTCGACCGGCTGCCGAACCTGGTGGAGCCGGCCGTGGCACGAGCGGCACGGCGAACCGCGGAAGCCCCCGACGCCGACGGCTGGACCGAGGTGACCATCCCGATCGAGTCCGTCGGCCAAGCCCTCCCGGAGCTGCTCAAACTCGGTGCCGACGCCGAAATCCTCGCCCCGGCCGAGCTCCGGGAACGGCTCACCACGACGCTCGACGCCCTGAACCGCATCTACGGCACGGCATGAACACCGGTGATCAGCCGTCGGCGATCTCCAGCGCCACGCCCGCCGCCCGCAGCTCGTCGCGCAGCGGTGCCGGGGTTCCCGCGTCGACCACGACGACGTCGAACTCGGTCAGCGGCGCGAGCTCGTGCACGGCGCGCCGGTCGAACTTGGAGTGGTCCAGCAGCAGCACGCGCTTGCCGGTGGTCTCCATGAGGGCGCGCTTGACCTGGATCGTCTCCTGCGAGCGGTGCAGGCAGTGCCCGTCGACGACCGCGGTGGTCGACATGAACAGCACGTCGGAGCGCATCGTGCGGGCCATGCCCGCGGTGTGCAGGCCGAGGAACGCGTCGTAGGACGGCTGGTAGTCGCCGCCGAGCCCGATCAGGTGCAGCCCCGGCTCGCCGCTGAGCAGGTTGATCACGGACAGGAAGTTCGTCACGACGGTCAGCGGACACAGCGGCGCCAACTGCTCCGCGACCGCGAGCGCGCTGGTGCTGTCGTCGAGCGCGACGACCTGACCGGGGGAAACGTGCCGGATGGCGTGCTTCGCGATGCGCGCCTTCTCGTCGGCCGCGTCGGCGATCCGGGCCCGCACCGAGGTCTCCAGCAGCGCGGTCGGCGTCGACGTCGCACCGCCGCGAACCTTGCGCAGCCAGCCCTGCTGTTCGAGGACGTCCAGGTCGCGGTGGATGGTCATCCCGCTGACCCCGTGCTCGGCCGCCAGCGCCTCGATGCGGACGAACCCGCTGGCCAGCACCTCTTGGCGGATCTGCTCGCGCCGGTCCTGCTGGTTGACCGGCGTGCCTGCGTCGGCCATGGACCCCCTCACCTCGCGCGTGCAACCGGAGTGATTATCACACGAGAGACGTGATATTCGGTCCGGATGTCACGCGGGGTTCAGGGGCCGACGTTGTGGCACGGGCGTTTGCGCAGCTTCTCGACGTAGTCCTCGGGCGCCCCAGCCGCTTCGGCCGCATCGGCCATCACGCCGAGGTAGCGCGCCGACGGCAGCCCGCCCTCGTAGGCGTCCAGCACGTACAGCCAGGCCAGCGCCGATCCGTCCAGCGTCTGCACCCGCAGCCGTAGCTTCTTGTGCATGCCGAGCTCGGCGCCTTCCCAGTTGTCGAGCTGCTGCTCGTCCTCCGGGCTGACGTCGTAGAGCACCGTGAAAACCTGGGAGCCCGGCTGCTCGACGATCGTGGCGAGGGCCCCTTCCCAGCCGTAGTCCTCGCCGCCGAAGGTCAGCCGCCAGTCCACCAGCCAGCCCGTTCCCGCCATCGGGGAATGCGGGGCGCGCTTCATCATCTGGGCCGGGTCCATGTTGGACCCGTACGCGGCGTACAGAGGCACGCCCAACAGGGTAGCGATCGACAGCCCGGGTGGCGGAGCGGACTACGTCACGAATGTGGGTGGGGGTCCCGGCCCGGGCGTTCCGCGCGGCCCCGTCCGGAACGCCGGGAGTGGTCTGCGCCACGATGGTCAACTCGCGCGGCACCACCCGAAATGCCTGGACTCGTCGCAGCGTACGGTGAGTTCGGCGCCCACAAGGCAGGCGGACCGAGGAGGAGCGCGAAGTGACCCGCATCGTGATCATGGGAGGCGGCCCCGCGGGCTACGAGGCGGCGCTGGTCGCGGCTTCGAACGGGGCGGATGTCACGCTGGTCGAGCCGGAGGGCCTCGGCGGTGCGTGCGTGCTCTACGACTGCGTCCCGTCGAAGACCTTCATCGCGTCCGCCGGCGCGCGCTCCGCGTTCCGGGACGCCCGTGAGCTGGGCATCCGCACCAAGACCGAGGACTCCGACGTCGACGTCGCGGTGGTGCACGGCCGGGTCAAGGGCCTGGCGCTCGCGCAGTCCGCCGACATCCGCTCCAGGGTCCGCCGCGAAGGCGTGAAGATCCTGCCGGGCCGCGCGCGGTTCACCAACCCGACCAAGGGCATGGCCGTCCACCACATCGGGGTCGATCTCGCCGACGGCAGCTTCGAAGAGCTGCCTGCCGACGTCGTGCTGATCGCCACCGGCGCCACGCCCCGGATCCTCAAGGACGCCGAGCCCGACGGGGAGCGGATCCTGACCTGGCGGCAGCTCTACGACCTGCCCGAACTGCCCGAGCACCTGGCCGTGATCGGCTCCGGTGTGACCGGTGTGGAGTTCGCCTCCGCCTACACCGAGATGGGCGTCAAGGTCACCATGATCTCCAGCCGCGACCGGGTGCTGCCGCACGAGGACGCGGACGCCGCGGCGGTGCTGGAAGAGGTGTTCGCCGAGCGCGGCACCGAGGTCGTCAAGCACGCCCGGGCCGAGAAGGTGGAGCGCACCGACTCCGGGGTGCTGATCCATCTCGCCGACGGGCGGCAGGTCGAGGCCAGCCACGCGCTGATGACCGTCGGCTCGGTGCCCAACACCACCGACATCGGCCTGGAGCGGGTGGGGATCGAGCCCGGCCGCGGCGGCTACATCCCGGTCGACCGGGTGTCGCGGACCTGCGTGCCCGGCGTCTACGCGGCCGGCGACTGCACCGGTCTGCTGCTGCTGGCCTCGGTGGCGGGCATGCAGGGCCGCATCGCGATGTGGCACGCGCTCGGCGAGGGCGTCACGCCGATCAAGCTCAAGACCGTCGCGGCGAACGTCTTCACGCACCCGGAGATCGCCACCGTCGGCATCAGCCAGCAGGCGATCGATTCCGGGGACGTGCCCGCGCGGACCGTGACGATGCCGCTGGCGACCAACCCGCGGGCGAAGATGGAGGGCCTGCGGCGCGGCTTCCTCAAGGTCTTCTGCCGGCCGCAGACCGGTGTGGTGGTGGGCGGCGTCGTGGTGGCGCCGAACGCCAGCGAGCTGATCCTGCCGATCGCACTCGCGGTGCAGAACCAGGTGACCGTCGACAACCTGGCGAACACCTTCTCGGTGTACCCGTCGCTGTCGGGTTCGCTGACCGAGGCCGGCCGCCTGCTGATGCGCCACGACGACCTGGACTGACCCGCGCCGATCGGCCGATCCGCCGGCCCGAACGCCGGCGCAAGCCTCGCGAGGCGGTTCACCGTGTTGCCAACCGCCTGGCCGCGTCCACTGTTGGAGGCGGCTGGCGGACCGGCGGAAAGGGGCGTGCGCGGCATGGCAGACCTGCCAGTGCTGATCTACGACGGCGACTGCGGATTCTGCACGCGCAGCGTGCGGCTCGCGGAGCGGCTGCCGGTGCGCATGCGCATCCTGCCGTGGCAGGAGGCAGATCTCGCCGCACTGCGGACCACATCGGACCGGGCCCGGCACGAGGTGCTGTGGGTAGCCAGGTCGGGCCGCGTGTTCGGCGGCGCGGCCGCGGTCGCGGAGCTGCTCAAGAACTGCCGCACGCCGTGGCCGGTGCTCGGTCTGCTCATGTCCGCCCCGGTGCTGCGGCTGCTGGCGGAGTGGGCATACCGATGGGTCGCGGCGAACCGATACCGGCTGCCGGGCGCCACCCCGGCCTGCCAACTGCCGCCTGCGGAGCGTCCGGGCCATTCGGCTCGTTCCTGACCGCCGCCGACCTCGGCCAAAAGTACTAGAAGCACTGCCTCCTTCCTGGCCGATCGGTTGACCCGGGCTGCCAATTCGGCCGAGCCGCCGACCCCTCGCGACGCAATAGCTTTGAAGTCGTTCGGGGGTTCGGAGTGGCCCGCCCTCCGCTTCAGGGGATCGGCGGAGGGCGTGGCCGCAAATCAACTTGGTGCGTCTTGAGCACCAACGCGGTGGAAAGGCCAGGTGGCTCGAGATGTACGGCAAGGCATTCGCTCCGGAGTACCAGGGGAAGCTCCGGGACATGTCGGTGAACGCGGCCCTCGGGGATGTGCTGGCGGCGGCGCTGGAGCGCGAGTCCCAGGCGGCGGAGGAGGGCGTCGGCCTGGCGCTCGCCCAGGCGCGGCTGGCGGTCGCGGAGGCGTACCGGCGCCTCGGCCGGCTCGACGAGGCGGATGCGGCGTGGCGGGCGAGCTATCGGACGGCCCGCAGCGCGGGGGAGCGGGGCGCGATGGCGTGGGCGCTATGGAGCGGCGGCACCCTGGCCCGCCAGCGCGGACAGATGGCGGCCGCGGTGCGTTGGCTCAGCTACGCACGGGACCTCGCGAAGCAGTCCGGTGAACTGATCGCGTACGGCTACTCGGTCGCCGGGATCGCCGAAACGCTGCGGATCCGCGGGGACTACGAGGAAGCACGCGAGCTGCATGTGCAGCTGCTGGCCGAGGCCCGCAAGCGGGGCGAGTGCCGGCACACGGTGTGGGCGCTGGAGGGCCTGGCCCAGCTCGACCGCAACGCGGGCGACCTGGCCTCCGCGTGGGAGCGGTTCGCGGAGGCCGCCGAGATCGCGGAGGAAGGCGGGGACGAGCGCGGCCTGGCCTGGGCCCTGAGGGGGATGGCGGACGTCATGTCGTTGCGCGGGGAGCACGACGAGGCGCTGCAGCTGTTGTCGCGAGCCGAGAGGATCTGCCGCCGGATGGACCTGGCCAGCGCGCTGGCCTACAACCGCAAGATGCGTGGCAACGTCCTCTTCCGCGCGTGCTGGTACGGGGAGGCCGCACGCACGTACCGGGACGCGAAGCAGATGTTCCAGTCCATCAACGAACCGCGCGGCGCCGCGTTGGCCGAGCTGGGCCTGTTGAAGAGCCTCGACAAGCTGGGGCGGCCGCGTCCCGCCACCGAGCACGACCTGTGCGCCTTGCGGGACCGGTTGGACAGCCGGGAACTGCGGCACACCAGGCGAATGGTGGAGGAGGCGATCAGCGAAATGGCAGAGATCGCAGCCTGAGCAAGCGCCTTCGGCGCGCATCCGCTCGAGCCCGGTCGAACACCGGCTTACACCGACGCTGTCGCTTCCCTAGGGCGCGGGGTCTGGGAACGAAAGCTGTGACCTAGTTCCCGGCCGAGCCCGAAGTAGTGGCGGAAGTTGTAGATCAGGGGACTCCACGCCGTCGGGTCGATGTGGTTCGTGCCGGCAACGACGATGCGCGGATCGCAGTGCACCCGCAGAACCCGCGCCTCGATGATGCGGAAGCTTCCGGTGGCATCGGCTCGAACCCGTGTCGCGCGGGCCTCCAGCTGAACCGGGCACTCGGCGACGCGGGGCGGGCGCACCAGTTCCGAGGGCTCCGGGCGCAGCCCGGCGGCACCGAACTTGTCCGGTTCGAAGCGGAACACGCCGCGCTTCTGGTCCGGGACAGGGTTCCGGCCGGTCAGGGGCGCGAGGCGTTCAACCGCGGGCCACTGCTCGGGCGACGGGAAGTTGATCACGAGGTCGGGTCGGGCTTCGAGGTTGGACGCGGTGTGGGAGCCGTCGCCCAACCCGAGGACCATCACGTCGCCGAGGGCCCAGGCGGACGACATCGGCGCGAGGTTCGCGGTGCCGTCGGAGTTCTCGGTCGACAGCAACGCCACCGGCGTTCCGAAGTACAGGACGCTCGGCGCGATGGTCACGTGGTCGACATCGGCACCGCTGCCGGTTCGGATGTCATTGCTGGGCGACGTGGTTTCCATAGGTGGAACGGTAGGGAGGTGTTGCTTCGGTGAGGAGCGAAGTGTTGTGGACTACGCCGTGAGTTGCTTCGCCGCCGCGCGAAGTCCGGCGCCGGCATTGCCGGTGATCGGCTCCCCGTGGCCGAAGCAGGCGACCTCGGTGTCGAGTTCCGCGGCGCGGTGGAACGACTCGATGGTTCGCGCGCGATCAACGTTGAACGTGCCGAGCATCAGCCGACCGACGTTGGCGATGGTGTCTCCGGTGAAGAGAATTCGGCTCTTTGACAAGTAAACAGCGATGCTTCCATCGGTGTGCCCCGGGATGGAGAGAACCCGTGCGCCACCACCGAAGTCCAGCACGTCGCCGTCGGCGAGCTCCTGGTCGACCGGGCAGGGCGGCGGAGACGGGAGAGTCGGGGCGATGCTCTCGAAGAGGGGACGTTCCCAGTCGAGCAGCACCGGATCGGCCTGCTTCCGCTCGCCGCGCACGACGGGCGCGTCCGCGCCGTGGGCCAGCACGGGCGCGCCGGTCGCGGCACGGAGTTCGGCCGCGGAACCGGTGTGGTCCTCGTGCCCGTGGGTGATGACGATCCGGTCGAGCTCGGCGTCCAGTTCGGCCAGCAGCCCGGTGATGGCCGGGCCGGACCCGGCGATCCCGGTGTCGATGAGGGTTGCCGAGCGGCCCTCGCGCAACAGGTACGCCTGCCCGAACTCGAGCTGCAGGAAGTACAGGTTCGGCACCACTTCGGTCACGTCCATGCCGTCAACGTAAGTCACTGCTGGGTCGACTCCCGCTGTTTTCGTTGCGGGCGAACAGGTTTGAAGCGCGACCAGGGGTGCAGCACCTGTGCTGCGAAAATCGGCGCGACATCGGTCGGGGCCGTCCCTTATGCTCGGCGCATGGCCCACGTGCAGTACTACCTCTGATCAGGACGCCGCGACGGCGGCGGTCCCCGGGCGGCTACCCCGCCTGATTCCACCGCACTTCGGTGCGCATCATTCCCAGTCCGCGAATTCACCGCTCGCAACCTCCGAGCGCTGACCGCTGGTGTCCGGTCGTCAGCGCTCAGGTGTTCGTTGCGAGGCGGTTGCATGCGACCGGTGCGGCGATCCGATTACCTTTCGCGCTCCTCGCTGCGGCGAGGGCGTTCCTGATCAGGAGTAGAACAAGATGGCCGACACGGCTCAGAACAGCTACCGCACCAGGCCCGCGCACATCGCGTTCATGTCGATTCCGGCGCACGGGCACGTGAACCCGGGCCTCGGGCTGGTCGCCGAACTGGTGGCCCGCGGGCACCGCGTCACGTACGCGACGACCGATGACTTCGCGACGCAGGTGGCGGAGGCCGGCGCGACGCCGGTCCGCTACACCTCGATGCTGCCGGGCCCATCGGCGGAGACGCAGGAATGGCCGGAAGAACAGGTCGCGGCCCAGGAGATGTTCCTCGAAGAGATGATGGCCGTGGTGCCGCAGCTCGAACAGGCGTACGCGGCCGACCGGCCGGACCTCATCGTGTACGACATCGCGGCCTTCCATGCGCTCGTGCTGTCGGAGAAGTGGCAGGTGCCCCGCCTCCAGCTGTCTCCGACCCACGTGTACTTCGAGGGTGTTGAGGAGACCTTCGGCATTGAGCTGTCGCCGGAGGCCCTCGCGGTGCGGGCGAAGTACGACGAGTACTTCGCCCAGCAGGGCACCGGACTGGTCTTCCACGACGTGGAGGCGTCGAACCGCTGCGTCGTGACCATTCCCCGCTCCTTCCAGTACTTCGGGGAACGGGTCGTGGATTCCTACACCTTCGTGGGGCCGATGCTGACCGAGCGCGCGTTCCAGGGCGATTGGCAGGCTCCGGACTCCCGTCCGGTGCTCGTGATCTCCCTGGGCTCGGCCTACAACGGCCGGGTGGAGTTCTACCGCAAGTGCATGCGCGCGTTCGCCGACCTCGACTGGCACGTGGTGATGTCGGTGGGGCGGTCGACCGATCCGGCGGAACTCGGCGAGATTCCGCCGAATTTCGACGTGCGCCAATGGATTCCGCAGTTGCGGGTGTTGTCGCAGGCGAGCGCGTTCATCACGCACGCGGGCATGGGCGGCACCATGGAGGGCCTCTACCACGAGGTGCCGCTGATCGCGGTTCCGCAGGCGGCCGACCAGTTCTTGAACGCGGCCAGGATCGAAGAGCTCCAGCTGGGCACGCAGGTCGACTGCGAGTCGGTGACCCCGGAGCAGCTGCGGGCCGCTTTGGAGCAGGTCACCTCGAGTGAGGTGATCCGGCTGCGGTTGAAGGAGATGCGGCGGGAAATCCTGGAATCCGGCGGCCTGCGGCGGGCCGCCGAAGTCGCCGAGTCCCTGCTCTGACGAGAGCGGTCGAGGTGGGCTGCCGGGCCATCGGGCAGCCCACCATCCGCCGCCGGGCGACGAGCCAGGGTGGTGTCGCGTTCCGCGAAGCCCGCTCCCGGTGTCGAGCCGCTGCTCGGTCTCGGCCGGGCAATGCAAGCCCGCAATCCCGCAGCACGTTCACGGCGGGGGCTCCCGGCGGCCCAGTCCTTCTGCGAGTGGTCCACCTGCGGGTGAAACCGGCGATCGGTCCTCCTCGCCGACCCGGTACCGCACGCCGGGCGCGAAGTGAATCTTGGAATTCGCTGTTCCGGTAGCTATACCTGAGGGCACGCGTTGCCGGGAGGAGCGCGGACGTGCCCGAAACGAGGTGGACGTGATGACTGGGACGATCAGGGGGATTCGGACCTACGACATCCGGTTCCCCACCTCCCGCGAGCTGGACGGTTCGGACGCGATGAACCCGGACCCGGACTACTCGGCGTCCTACGTCGTGATCGACACCGATGCGCCGGACGAGGTCGAGGGGCACGGCTTCGCCTTCACCATCGGCCGCGGCAACGACGTGCAGACCGCCGCGATCAAGGCCCTGGAACCGGCCCTGATCGGCCGGGACCTCCAGCACACCCTGGACGACCTCGGCGGCATGTGGCGAGAGCTGGTGCACGATTCCCAGCTGCGCTGGCTGGGCCCGGAGAAGGGCGTGGTGCACATGGCGATCGCCGCCGTGATCAACGCCCTGTGGGACCTGAAGGCCAAGAGGGCCGGCAAGCCGCTGTGGCAGCTGCTCGCCGAGCTGACGCCGGAACAGCTGGTCGACCTCGTCGACTTCCGGTATCTCAGCGATGCCCTGACCCCGGACGAAGCGCTGGACATCCTGCGCCGGGCCGAGCCGGGGCGCGCCGCCCGTGCGGCGGAGCTCCGCGAAGGCGGTTACCCGGCGTACACCACGACGCCGGGATGGCTCGGATACTCCGACGAGAAGCTGCGCAGGCTCTGCCGGGAGGCGGTCGACCTGGGGTTCCGGCAGCTGAAGCTCAAGGTCGGTGCGGACCTCGCGGACGACGTCCGCCGGATGCGGATCGCCCGCGAGGAGGTCGGTCCGGACATCCGTATCGCCGTCGACGCCAACCAGCGCTGGGACGTGGGGGCCGCGATCGACTGGATCCGGGAACTCGCGCCGTTCGACCCGTGGTGGGTGGAGGAGCCGACCAGCCCGGACGACGTGCTCGGCCACGCGGCCATCGCGCAGGCGGTCGCCCCGGTCCGGGTCGCCACCGGCGAGCACGTGGCGAACCGGGTGGTGTTCAAGCAGCTGTTGCAGGCGAACGCCCTGTCCTACCTGCAACTGGACGCCGCGCGGGTGGCCGGTGTCAACGAGAACGTGGCGATCTTGTTGCTCGCGGCGAAGTTCGGGGTGCCGGTGTGCCCGCACGCGGGCGGGGTGGGCCTGTGCGAGCTGGTGCAGCACCTGGCCATGTTCGACTTCGTCGCGGTGTCGGGGTCGATGGATGACCGGGTCATCGAGTACGTCGATCACCTGCACGAGCACTTCGTCGATCCGGTGACGATCCGCGGCGGCAACTACCTGGCACCGGACCGCCCCGGGTTCTCCGCACAGCTGCGACCGGAAACGCTGGTCGAGTACGCGTATCCCGACGGCCCGGTGTGGACGTCGAACGGGAGGGGACGGATGCATGAGTGAATTCGCCGGACGGACCGCCGTCGTCACCGGGGCCGGTTCGGGCATCGGGCTGGCGGTTGCCACCGAGCTGGCCGCGCGCGGAGCCTCCGTCGCCGCCCTGGACCTCGATCCCTCCGGCGCGCCGGCGGACGTGCTGGGGTTGCGCTGCGACGTGACGGACGAGGAGTCGGTGTCCGCCGCCGTCGAGCAGGTCGTGCAGCGGCTCGGCGGCGTGGACGTCCTGGTCAACAACGCCGGAATCGGTGCCCAGGGCACCGTCGAGGCCAATGCCTACGACGAGTGGAACCGGGTCTTCGACGTCAACGTCCTGGGCATCGTGCGCACGACCCGGGCATGCCTGCCGCACCTGCGCCGGTCCTCGGCCGCGGCGATCGTGAACACCTGCTCGATCGCGGCCACCGCAGGACTGCCCAACCGGGCGCTCTACAGCGCGAGCAAGGGGGCGGTGCTGTCGCTGACCATGGCGATGGCCGCCGACCACGTGGCGGAGGGAATCCGCGTCAACTGCATCAACCCGGGCACCGTCGACACCCCGTGGGTGCGCCGGCTGCTCGAGGCGGCCGACGATCCGGAGGTGGAGCTGCGCGCGTTGCAGGCCCGCCAGCCCACCGGCCGGCTCGTGTCGGCGGCCGAGGTCGCGGGGGCCGTCGCCTACCTCGCCGGTCCGGCGGCCGGGGCGACCACCGGCACGGCGCTCGCCGTGGACGGCGGGATGCAGGGCCTGCGCCTGCGGAAGAGCTGAGGGGAAGCCGGAGATGCAGCGAATCGCCTTGCACACCAAGCTGAAACCCGGCAAGGAAGCGGAGTACGAGCAGGTGCACGCGGTGATCCCGGCGGACCTGGATGCGGCTCTCCGCGCCGCGGGCGTGCACAGCTGGCGGATCTGGCGCGACGGCCAGGACCTGTTCCACGTCGTGGAGGTCGAGGACTACCAGGCGATGCGGCATGCGCTGCGCGACCACCCGGCGAACGTCGCCTGGCAGGCCACGATGTCCGAGCTGCTGGCCGTCGAGGACGATTACTCGGGCACCGACACCGGCCTGACGCAGGTGTGGGAGCTGCCCGGGAGCGGGGGCGCATGAAGTCCGTTCGGCTGGGCGGATCGGCGGTTTCGGTCTCGGCGCTCGGATTCGGCGGCGCGGTGATCGGCAACCTCTACCGCGCGGTGGACGAGGACACCGCGTTCGGAGCGGTGGATGCGGCGTGGCGTGCGGGCATCCGCTTCTTCGACACCGCCCCGCACTACGGGCTCGGGCTGGCCGAGCGCCGACTCGGCCGGGCCCTCGCCGGGCGGCCGCGCGACGAGTTGGTCGTGTCGACCAAGGTCGGCAGGCTGCTCGTGCCCGATCCGCGCGGCTCGGCGCGGCGGGACGACGCGGGCTTCGACGTTCCCGCCGACCACCGGAGGGTGTGGGACTTCAGCGCGGACGGGGTGCGGCGTTCGCTGGATGCCAGCCTGCACCGGCTCGGCCTGGACCGGATCGACGTCGTGCTGATCCACGACCCGGACGACCACTGGGAACAGGCCGTCGGCGGGGCGTACCCGGCCCTGCACGAGCTCCGGTCGCAGGGCGTGATCGGTGCGATCGGCGTCGGCATGAACCAGTGGCGGATGCTGGAGCGGTTCGCCGCCGAAACCGACGTCGATGCGGTGATGCTGGCGGGCCGGTACACCTTGCTCGAACAGTCCGCAGTGGACACCATGCTGCCGACGTGCCTCCGGCGCAACGTATCGGTGCTCGCGGCCGGCGTCTTCAACGGCGGGGTGCTGGCCACCGACGAGCCCGGCCCGGAAGCGATGTACGACTACGCCCCGGCCGCGCCGGAGGTGCGGGATCGCGTGGCGCGGATGGCCGAGGTGATCCACCGGCACGGCGCGAGCGTGCCGCAGGTCGCGATGGCTTTCGTCGCTTCGCACCCGGCGGTCGCGAGCGTCGTGGTGGGCGCTCGAACCGCGTCGGAGGTCCGTGGCAACGCCGAACTGTTCGGCCGCGCGGTCCCGGCCGAGCTCTGGGGCGACCTGATCGCGGAGGGCCTGCTGCGCTCCGATTCGGTGCTTCCGGTTTGACGACACCGGGCTGATGCGAATTCCGGGTTATTCATTTGACCTCGAGCGCGGTGGAGGTTCTAGCTTGGGAAGTGATCATCGAACGCTCTGAGGGGATTTCTTCATGACCGTGTTGGTAACCGGTGCGACGGGGAATGTAGGGCGGCGCGTGGTGGATCGCCTGCTGGCCGCTGGGACTCAGGTGCGGGCGTTGACCAGGCGCCCTGAATCGGCCGGGCTGCCGAGTGATGTCGAGGTGTTCCAGGGCGACCTCGCCGATTCGGATGCGCTGGCGAAGGCGCTGGCCGGGGTCGACAGCGTGTTCCTGTTCCCGGTGCCCGAAGGGATCGAGGCGTTCGTCGAGCGGGCGAAGGCGGCCGGTGTCCGTCGTGTCGTCGTGTTGTCGTCGAAGGCGGTGGAGTTCGCCGACGGCAACGCGATCGGCGAGCGGCACCGGGTGATCGAGGAAGCCGTGGAAGCAGGCGGCTTCGAGTGGACGTTCCTGCGACCCGGCGCGTTCGCGACCAACACCCTCGCCTGGGCCGGCTCGATCCGCGCCGAAGGAGTCGTCCGCGAGCCGTTCGTCGATGCCCAGCAGACGCCGATCCACGAGGACGACATCGCGGCGGTGGCGGAGACCGCCTTGCTGGAGGACGGGCACGCCGGAGCGGCCTACGCGCTGAGCGGGCCGGAGGCGCTCACGGTGCGCGAGCAGGTGCAGGCGATCAGCGCCGCGATCGGCCGCGAGATCGGGCTTGAGGAGCAGACGCTGGAGCAGGCCCGCGCGCACATGGTCGCCGAAGGCGTGCCGGAAGCCATCGTCGACGCACTGCTCTCCTACGGGGCGCGGAACGTCGAGAACGCGGAGCCGCCGGTGCGGACGGTTGAGCAGGTGACCGGACGCCCGGCACGCACGTTCGCCCAGTGGGCGGTCGACCACGCGGACGACTTCCGTTGATGCGGCCCGGAAAACCGGTCGCCGATGGAGTTCCGGAACGCCTAATCTCCTGATATGGCGATTGTTTCGGTTCCTTACCACCTCGACGAGCGGTTGCCGGAGCCCGGCCTCCCGCTGCCATCCTCCGCCACGACGGTGGAGATACCGCTGCCGGACGGCGACGTGTGGCAGCGCCTCGGCGCGCTGTACTCCGTTGCCGTCGACGAGGTTGCCCGGGTCGCCGGCCGAGGCGAGGTGCCGACCGTGGTCTCCGGGGACTGCATGGTGTCGCTCGCCGTGCTCGCCGGACTGCAGCGGGCGGGAACCGACGCGGCGATCGTCTGGTTCGACGCGCACGGCGACGTGCAGACCGTCGAGACCACGGAATCCGGTTACGTGGGCGGGATGCCGCTGCGGATAGCGGTCGGCTACCGCCCCGAGCTGATCGCGGACCGGCTCGGGCTCCGCCCGCTGCCGGAGGACCGTGCGCTGCTGGTGGACGCCCGGGACCTGGACGAGGCGGAGGTCGAGTACCTGGCGACCTCGGACATCGCGCGGTGCGAGGTCGATGAGATCACCGAGGACGTCCTGCCGGACGGGCCGCTGCTCCTGCACATCGACGTGGACGTGATCGACACCGCCGAGTTGCCCGGCATGAGCTTCCCGGTCGGCGGTGGGCCGTCGCGTTCGGCGGTGCTCAACGCGATCCGGCGGATCATGGCCACCGGGAGGGTCCGGGCATTCGACGTCGCCTGCACCTGGCGGCCCGACGAACAGCACGGCGAAGCCAGGGCGCGAGTCCTGGCAGACCTGTTGGCGGCGAGCGAAGCGCCGCACTAGGTCTTTCGCCGGAACAGCAACGATCTTCGCCCGAGCGCGGCCAGCCGCACCCGGGAGAGCCACACCGCCACGTCGCGACGCGTCGCCCCTCGACCGGCGCGCGGCGGTGCCATGAGCCGGGTGGTGCGTTCGGCACGCACCACCCGGCCGCAAACCCATCCGGCAGGGCAGCCGCGAACCGGGGTCTCGGTGCGGTCGCCGTCGGCCCGGATACGGCCCGCCGACCGTTGATTTCTCACTCCGGGTGTTCGGTCGCTTACTGCCTGCTCATCGGCCATTTGGCCCCGGAGTGGGATTCGTCACTCGGTCCCGATACGCTGTTTTCCCAGCGGAGAAGGGCAATCGGACATCACACGCGCCCATCTCGGATTTGCTGCCAGGCGTGGCGCGACCATTCAGCGGTTCCGGACGCCGCACGGGAATGTGGCACCGTCGATGCGAGCACAGCGATGCGCACGCAGATGTGAGGAGGAAGATGAACAGCAGGAAAGCGTCCGCGCTGGCCGTGGCGGCTCTGGTCGCGGGCGGCGTGCTGACCGGCGGGGTGGCCACCGCGCAGGCCGCGGGCGGCAGTCCGAGCCCTTGCCGGGCGAGCGCCAAGGCGTGCGTGAGCCTGTCGACCAACCAGGCCTGGCTCCAGAAGGACGGAAGCACCAGCTACGGCCCGGTGCCGATCACCAGCGGCAAGCCGGGTTCGGAGACCCCGACGGGCATCCACCGGGTGCAGTGGAAGGACGCCGACCACCGCAGCCGGGAGTTCAACAACGCGCCGATGCCGAACTCGGTGTTCTTCACCCAGACCGGCGTCGCGTTCCACGAGGGCAGCCTCCGGGCCAAGTCCAACGGCTGCGTGCACCTGTCGACAACGGCGGCGAAGCGGTTCTTCGACTACCTGAACCCGGGCGACGAGGTCCAGGTCGTCCCCTGACGGCCCGCATCCGCGGCATCCTGCCGAGCGAACGCCTCTGAAAGTCCGTTGTGGACAAGAAGCGTCGCCCACTGCGGAGGAACGTGAAGGTTCCGGGGGCAGGGCTCCCTCCATCGATCCGAAGGATGGGCAGGTTCGGGCAGCGGCGGTGAACCGGTCACGGTCCACGCTGTGGTGGACCGGCTCAACCAGCTCGTCCTGCCGCACTGAGTCGATCGTGCTTACGTCTCCGACCCCCGCTTCCCGGTGCGACTCTCCAGCAAGAATCAGCTGAATGCGCCGGGACGCGGGTGTTCCTGAGAAACCGCACTGCGGGCGGCCGCTGCTCGCCGCGAGGGTGGCTTGCGCTGCTGCAGCGTCCGCCGAACTTCCCTTCGCCCTTTCGCATGATCTCCGACTGCCGAAGCGCACTGCGCGCTCTGGAACAGGCCGCCCAGCCGAATAACTGGGTTCCAACGGATCTGCTCGCGAAGAACCCCTGCTACCAGGGAAGACTTCCCCGGTCTTCGCAGAGGTCGCGAGCGTTCGACCGCCGTCACCACCCCGGCCGGACGAGTTCGGGCGCACGCGTGTGATCGCGGGTGCGCCCTATGATCCACAGGGCCGCCAGAAGTCGCGTACCGAACCGGCTTGCTCCCTGCGCGCTTGACGAATTTGAGGAGCCTCGGTGACGGACCTCGCGGACTCGATCGAATCGATGGAACAGCTCGCGGTGGTCTGGCGCGACATGGTGCTCGACCGTGATCCGGGTGCCGATGTGAGAGACCTCCCGGGCATCGCCGTTCGCTGGGCCGACTGCCGGTTCCTCTTCTGGAACTGCATCACGTTGACCGAAGTCGGCGCGGACGCGGAACTCGTCGGGCAACGACTGGGCCAGGCAGCGGACATCATGCGCTCGAAGCAGTACCCGGGCTTCCTGTGGATCTTCGAGGGCCTCCTCGCCGATGACGCACGCGCGGCGCTGAGTGAAGTAGCCGAGCGAGTGGGCCTGGAGCACGCCTTCCCCGGAACCGGCATGGCCGGAGATCTGCTCCCCATTCCCGAGCCCAGCCACCCCGACCTGACATTCGTGCGCGTGACCACCGACGAACAGCTGCGCACCTACGCAGATCTCAACTCGCGTGCCTACGGATTCCCCTTGGAGGACGGCCGCGACGGGCTCGTCGGCTCGACGCTGTGGAAGAACCAGGTGCACGCCTACCTGGGCCTGCGAGACGGCGTGCCGGTGACGTGCGCTGCAGCCGTGGAAGCAGCAGGCCGTCTCTTCGTCGTGCTCGTCGCCACCGCCCCGGAGTGGGAGCGCAGGGGATACGGCGAGGCGGTGACGCGGAAGGCGCTGCACGAGGGCGGCCGGGCCACCGGACTGACCCGCACCACCCTGCACGCGACCGTCGCCGGGGCACCTGTGTACCCGCGGATCGGCTTCAACCCGAACTCGCCGATGCACTTCTACAGCCTGAAGAACTGATCCCAGCCGCGGTGCGACGCCGCGCCTTGCGTTCCGGACATGTGCGATCCTCGGCGAAGCCCAAGTGCGCCAGGCAGGCTCGGGGCTGTGTACCTGTTTACGACGGTCGATAGGAAAGTCTGATGCTCGTCCGCCGCGTCTACATCCCCGAAACGCAACGCCCGGAGTCGTTGGACACCTGGCCGTACACGGTGCCGTGCGTCGCAGAACTCGCCGAGCGCGGCCTGACCTTCACCGCACCGGTGACCATGCTCGTCGGCGAGAACGGGTCCGGGAAGTCGACGTTGGTCGAGGCGATCGCGGAGGGCTTCAAGCTCGATTCGCACGGCGGACGGGCCGGCCGCAAGTACGTCAACGACCGGCCCAGGACTCCGCTCGGGGACGTGCTCAAGCTGGAGACCACCCCGATCGGTAGCCGGATGCTGACCGGGCCGAGGTCGCGGCGCAAGGGTTTCTTCCTGCGCGCCGAGACCGCGTTCGGGCTGCTGAACACCGTGAGCGGCGTGTACGGCTATTGGGATGAGGACACCTCGACCATGTCCCACGGCGAGGGGTTCCTGACGGTGTTCGGGGCGATGTTCCAGGACCGCGGGTTCTACGTCATGGACGAGCCCGAGGCCGCGCTGTCCTTCGAGTCCTGCCTGAAGCTGGTCGGGTTGATGCACGAGCTCGGCAACTCCGGCGCGCAGATCGTCTGCGCGACGCACTCGCCGATCCTGGCCGCCACGCCCGGCGCGGACATCATCGAGGTGGGCGAGCACGGAACCCGCCGCGTGAAGTGGAACGAGCTCGACCTGGTCGACCACTGGCGCCGGTACCTGGCCGATCCCGGCCTCTACCTGCGGCACATCACCGAATGACCCGGCACCCCGACGAATGTGGGGCGCGTCGCTGCCGGAGAGCATCCGCCGGAATCATGGCCGTCCGAGGACCGGGTAGGCGCGCTCGATCGCCGCGAGCGCAGTGACCATGCCTGGGATGTCCGTCTGGTCCAGCCCGGCGATGGTGAACGACAGGCTGTTGCCCGACCCCATGTCATCGTCGAGCTCTCCTGCCACGGACAACGAGCCGTTCGGCAGGCACCGCACTGTCAGCGCGATCCAGTTCTCCATCGAAACGAGCACCGCCTCGCCGCGCAACCGTCGGTCCAGCCGCTCCAGCCCGAGCCGGAACTCCCGGAGCTCATCGACTCGCAGCGCAGCGCCGATCTGGACCGTGCACCCGCCCAGCCGGGCCGAAACGGGACTGACCAGCCAGTTGCCGTCCCAGTAGTCGTCGCACTCGGGGTGCATCCTGCCCAGCACCCGGACGGCCAGGTGATCACCTTCGGCTCGTCCGACGACCAGCTCGGGACGTTCGGTCACGCCGAAGATCCTGCCACCGCCGCGCCGCAGGCGGGAAAGCTTTCCAGACGCGCACCTTCGAGGACGAAGTCGTCCCCACGGCTGGCGAAGGAACGCTCGCACTGCGGCGGCGTGACCCGTCACCAAGCTCATCTGCAAGGTGCCGGTCACGCCGCCGCGGTGCTGCTCGCCCGAAAGCGCCTGTCCTACTGCCGAGAAGGGCTCACTCGACCCAGTCGAAGGTCTTGGTGACCGCCTTCTGCCACTGGTGGTACTGCTTTTCGCGGAGTTCCGCCGGCATCGCCGGATCCCACTGCTTGTCCTTGGCCCAGTTCGAGCGGATGTCCTCCTCGCTGGACCAGAAGCCGACCGCGAGACCCGCCGCGTAGGCCGCGCCGAGCGCCGTGGTCTCGGCGACCACCGGGCGGATCACCGGGACGCCGAGGATGTCGGCCTGGAACTGCATCAGCAGTTCGTTCTGCACCATGCCGCCGTCGACCTTCAGCGACTTCAGCGGGACGCCGGAGTCGGCGTTCATCGCCTCGATCACCTCGCGGGTCTGGAACGCCGTCGCTTCCAGCACCGCGCGGGCCAGGTGGCCGCGGTTGACGTAGCGGGTGAGGCCGACGATCGCGCCGCGCGCGTCGGAGCGCCAGTGCGGGGCGAACAGCCCGGAGAACGCGGGCACGAAGTACGCGCCGCCGTTGTCGTCGACGGAGCGCGCGAGCTGCTCGATCTCCGGGGCCGTGCCGATGATGCCCAGGTTGTCCCGCAGCCACTGCACCAAGGAGCCGGTGACGGCGATGGAACCTTCCAGGCAGTAGACCGTTTCCCGGCTTCCGATCTTGTAGCCGACCGTGGTCAGCAGGCCGTTCTCGCTGATCACGCGCTCCGTGCCGGTGTTGAGCAGCACGAAGTTGCCGGTGCCGTAGGTGTTCTTGGCTTCGCCGGGCGACAGGCACGCCTGCCCGAAGGTCGCGGCCTGCTGATCGCCGAGGATGCCGGAGATCGGGATTCCCGCGAACACGCCGCGCTCCCGGAACTTGCCGTACACCTCCGACGAGGACCGGATCTCGGGCAGCATCGCCATCGGCACGCCGATCTCGGCGCAGATGTCGGCGTCCCACTCGAGCCGTTCCAGGTCCATCAGCAGCGTGCGGGACGCGTTGGTCGGGTCGGTGATGTGCAGGCCGCCGTCCGGGCCACCGGTGCAGTTCCACAGCACCCAGGTGTCCATGTTGCCGAACAGCAGCTCGCCCTTCTCGGCGCGCTCCCGGGCACCGTCCACATTGTCCAGGATCCACTTCACCTTGGGACCGGAGAAGTAGGTGGCCAGCGGCAGGCCGGTCTTGCTCTGGTACCGGTTCTGACCGCCCTCGCCGGCGGCCAGCTCGCCGACGATCTCGTCGGTGCGCGTGTCCTGCCAGACGATCGCGTTGTAGACCGGCTTGCCGGTGGCCTTCTCCCACACCACGGTGGTTTCTCGCTGGTTGGTGATGCCGCAGGCCGCGATGTCCGAGGACACCAGGTCGACCTTGGCCAGCGCGCCCGCGCAGACCTGCCGGGTGTTGGCCCAGATCTCGTTCGGGTCGTGCTCGACCCAGCCTGCCTTCGGGAAGATCTGCCGGTGTTCAATCTGGTCGACCGAAACGACCCGGCCGGAGTGGTCGAAGATCATGCACCGCGTCGAGGTGGTTCCCTGGTCGATGGCGGCGACGTACGAGGACATCTCGTTCTACCTTCCTAAGTGGACCGTTCGGTCAGCTGATGGGGAGGGCCAGGGCCAGCAGACCGGCCAGCACACCGCCGATGATCGGGCCCGCGATCGGAATCCAGGAGTAGCCCCAGTCGGCCGAGCCCTTGCCGCGGATCGGCAGGATCGCGTAGGCGATGCGCGGCCCGAGGTCGCGAGCCGGGTTGATGGCGTACCCGGTCGGGCCGCCGAGCGAGTTGCCGATGCCGATCACGATGAAGGCGACCGCGGCGTAGCCGAGCGCGGAGTTGCCGAACGACGGCACGCCGGGAGTTTCACCGACACCCGCCTGCGGGCTGAGGATGATCCAGAAGACCAGCACGAACGTGCCGATGATCTCGGTGACGAGGTTCCACGGAGCGTTCGGCACGGTCGGGCTGGTGGAGAAGATTCCGAGCGTGTTGGCCGGGTCGTCGTGGGTGTCGAACTGCAGCTTGTAGGCGGCCCAGCACAGGATCGCGCCCAGCGTGCCGCCGACGAGTTGCGCTGCGATGTAGACCGGGACCTCGGACCACGGCGTCTGGCCGTTCACCGCGAGCCCGAGGGTCACTGCCGGGTTGATGTGCGCGTTGGACGGCGCGGCGACGCTCGCGCCCGCGAAAACCGCGAAGCCCCAACCGAAGTTGACGAGCAGGAATCCGCCTTCGTAGCCGCGGTTCTTGCGCAGCACGGTGTTTGCGACGACACCGCAACCTAGCAGGGTGAGAATCGCCGTCCCCATCATCTCCCAGAGGAAGATCTCACCAAAGCTCATGCTGCCGTTCCCCTCTTAATGCCGCCGTTGGCAAAGGCGGGTTCGCTGACTGTCCGAGATGGAATGGATCGGGACGGTACTGCCGCATAGCAACACGTGTCCATGCCTGCCGCCACTCGTGGCAACAGGTTGGTCTGAACCGCCTAGTCCCACGTCTCGGCTGGTAGTAGCGGATGCCCGAACCGTCGATCGGTGATCTCGATCGACCGGTGGCGCGGGCCCGGTGGACGGCCCGCGACGGGGGCGTACCCCGGGCATCGTTGCGCATGGCAAGTCACATTAGACTTGTGAAAACAAACGTTGCAAGACGGTTCCGATGGTGTTTTTATCGAACTAGGTGATGACACCGCGCCTGCTCGGCGGTCGCGCCAGGCTGGTGTCAGCCGCGCACCGGTCGGCCGGAGCGCGATGACCAGGGATTTTGGAGGACGACGATGTCCGCTCGACGCCCGTCCGGGAAACAGCAGGACCGGCGGCGCAAGATCACCGAGCTGGTCATGGCGGAGGGCACCATGCGGATCGACGACCTCGTCGAGACCGTCGGCGCCAGCGCGATGACGGTGTACCGCGATCTCGCCGACCTGGAGTCCCAGGGCTTGGTGCATCGCAACCGCGGTTATGTCTCGGCGGCCTCGTCACTGCTCTACGAGGCCGCGTCGGAATACCGGTTGCAGCAGAACACCTCGGAGAAGGAGGAGATCGCGCAGGCCGCGGCGGAACTGATCGAGCCGGGGCAGGCGCTGGTGCTCGACGACTCGACGACCGGCGTGTACCTGGCCCGGCTGCTGCCGGAACGCGCGCCGCTGACCGTCGTCACCAACCACCGCGGGGTGTTCGGCGAACTGGCCGGCGCGTCGGGCATCAGCCTGATCTGCGTGGGCGGCGACTACCTGCCGTGGGCCGACGCGTTCGTCGGCGGGATGGCGTTGGACGCGCTGCGGAACCTGCGCGTCGATCTGGCGATCATGTCGGTCTCCGCCGTGACCGACGGGATTTGCTGCTACCCGCAACAGGAAATGGTGCAGATCAAGAAAGCCATGCTGGCCTCGGCGCGGCGTCGCGTGCTCTACGTCGACCACACCAAGTTCCGGCGGCGGGCGCTGCACGCGGTCGCTCCGGTCGAGGACTTCGACGTCGTGATCGTGGATTCGCAGACGACGAGCGCCGATATCGAGGTGCTGCGCGACCGCGGCGCGCGGGTCGAGCAGGCGGGAAATGCGCGGAGTGCCGTGCCGAGCACGAAGGGTGCAGGTCGGGCATGATGACCACCGCAGGACGGACTGGCGCCGAGTCCGGTTCCGCGTCGGCGGGGTGGTCAGCGGTGGGACGCGATTCGAGCGAGGAGGACGCCTGGTGTCCAAGGACAAAATCGAAATCGACAGCCGGTTGAAGGGCACGTTGGGCCCGGCGGAGCGGGCGGAGAACTGGCGTCGGCTCGGTTCCGACGAGTTCGACGTGGTGGTGATCGGCGGTGGCGTGGTCGGCGCGGGCGCGGCGCTGGACGCGGCGACCCGCGGGCTGCGGGTGGCGCTGGTGGAGGCGCGCGACCTGGCGGCCGGCACCTCCAGCCGTTCCAGCAAGCTGTTCCACGGTGGACTCCGCTACCTGGAGCAGCTGGAGTTCTCGCTGGTTCGCGAGGCGCTTCGGGAGCGCGAGCTGATGCTCACCCGGATCGCGCCGCACCTGGTGAAGCCGGTCCCCTTCCTGTACCCGCTGACCCGCCGGATCTGGGAGCGCCCCTACACCGCCGCGGGCCTCTTCCTCTACGACACGATGGGCGGCGCCCGCTCCGTACCGGGGCAGAAGCACCTTTCCCGCGCGGGCGCGCTGCGGATGGTGCCGGCGCTGAAGCGCAACGCGATGATCGGCGGGATCCGCTACTACGACGCCCAGGCCGACGACGCCCGGCACACCATGATGGTGGCCCGCACCGCCGCCCGCTACGGCGCCGTGATCACGACGTCCACCCAGGTCACCGGTTTCCTGCGGGAGGCCGACCGGGTCGCCGGCGTCCGGGTGCGCGACGTGGAGTCCGGTGACGAGGTCGAGGTCCGCGCGCAGGCCGTGATCAACGCGACCGGCGTCTGGACCGACGAGCTGCAGAAGCTCTCCGGCGGGCGCGGCCGGTTCCGGGTCCGCTCCAGCAAGGGCGTGCACATCGTGGTGCCCCGCGACCGGATCGTCGCCGAGGCCGGGATGATCCTGCGCACCGAGAAGTCGGTGCTGTTCGTCATCCCGTGGGGAAACCACTGGATCGTCGGCACCACCGACACCGACTGGCACCTCGACCTGGCGCACCCGGCGGCCACCAAGGCCGACATCGACTACCTGCTGGAACACGTCAACTCGGTGCTGGCGACGCCGCTGACCCACGACGACATCGAAGGCGTGTACGCGGGACTGCGGCCGCTGCTGGCCGGCGAGAGCGAGGAAACCTCGAAGCTGTCCCGGGAACACGCGGTCGCACGCGTCGCGCCCGGGCTGGTGGCGATCGCCGGCGGCAAGTACACGACGTACCGGGTCATGGCGGCCGACGCCGTCGACGCCATCGCGCCGGACGTCACCGGGCGGATGGCGTCGTCGATCACCGACCGGGTCCCGCTGCTCGGTGCCGACGGGTACCACGCGCTGGTCAACCAGGCCGATCAGCTGGCCGCCGCGCATGGCTTGCACCCGTACCGCATCCGGCACCTGCTGGACCGCTTCGGTTCGGAGATCCACGACGTGCTCGCCCTCGGCGACGACCGGCCCGAGTTGCTCAAGCCGATTCCGGCGGCGCCGAACTACCTGCAGGCCGAGGTGGTTTACGCGTGCAGCCACGAAGGCGCGCTGCACCTGGAGGACGTGCTGACCCGGCGCACCCGGATCTCCATCGAGTACGCGCACCGCGGCGTGGACTGCGCGGAACCGGTCGCGCGGCTGATGGGGGAGGTGCTCGGCTGGGACGACGCGCGCGTCGCCCGCGAGGTCGAGGTCTACACGAAGCGGGTCGAGGCGGAGCGGGATTCGCAGACGCAGCCCGACGACCAGGCGGCCGACGCGAAGCGTTCGGCGGCACCGGAAGCGCGCGAGCGCATCATCGAACCAGTGGTGTGAGGACGTATTCGGCTCGGTGAGTCCCTTGGGGTGCTTGTCATCCCGAGGGACTCACTGGTTTTCGGACACCTCGGCGAGCAGTTCCTCGACGTGGCCGATCAGGCGCCGGGTGTCGACCGGCGCGACGGTGCTCCACACGTCGCCGGACGGCGATTCCCGCCGCAGCTGGGCATAACGGCCGTGCGCGGTGTCGAAGAATCCGATGACGTGGTCGGCGCGGATGCGGCGGCCGTACCGGTCCCGGGCCGCGGTGCCGAACTGCCCGCGCGCCTCGACCCCGGCCACCATGCTCATCAGGGTTTCGGCGTCGTCCGGGCGGATTCCTCGGCGCTGCAACGCGTTCTGCAGCCGCTCGACGTTGTCGCCGGCCTCCTCGGCGGCGCCGTCGAGATCACTGCTGGGCACGGACACCGAACGGCCCGGGCCGGGCGGCAGCGTCGGCAGCACCGAAAGCGCTTCGCGCGGCAGCCCGGTCGCCGCCGCGGCCCGCAGGCTCAGGGCTTCCTGGTCCTTGACGACCAGCGCCGCTCGTTCGGTTTCGGCGTCGGACGCCGCGAGCACCCGCACGCTGCGACCCATCCAGATCCGCCCGTCGACCTCGCGGCCGGGGCGCGCCAGCAGCCGCAACATCCATTCGAGCTCGGGATCGAGTTCGGTCGGGCGGCCGAGGTCGCGGGCGCCCAGCGATCGCCACGCCGATTCCACCAGCTTCGCGCGCTCGGTGTGGGTGCGACCGGGCGACGGGACCTTCAACACCAGCGGCATGGTGTCCAACTCGAGGTGCTCGGTGAGCACGTCGAACTCCAGCGCCGACAGGGTCAGCTGCCGGCCGGTGTCGGTGACCGTCATTGGCCGGGCTCGCCGCCGATCACCGGGCGGGACAGGGTCTGCGGTTCGTCGAAGAACCCGCCCGGGCGGCCGACCTGCTCGGTCACCTTCCGGTCCACCACCTCGTCGCGGTCCTTGCGGCCGCGCTTGCCGGCCGCACGGCCGTCACCGCCGCGCACCGGCCCACCGCCGCCACCCGGCCGTCCCGACCGCTGCTCGGGGAGCCGGCTGGAAAGCGTCGGCTGCGTCGTCGCGATCCGCGTCGCGGGCGCGGAGGTGCTGCCCCAGCTGATGGTCACGTTCTGCTGCCCGCTCGGTGTCCCGGAACCACCGGTGACCGGGGCGTCGACCACCACCTGCGGCGGCTGGGTGAACGACGCCAGCGACGTGGTGTTGGCCTGCGTCGACGCCTCGTACGTGCGCATCACGTCGAAGGCCCGCTGCTCGGCGGCGTTCTGCTCGGCCTCCTGCAGCTCGTAGTCGGTCTGCCCGCCGAAGAGGTGCGTCAGCACCGTTTCCGCGGTGCTCGGTTCTTCGGTGGTCACCTGCACCGGCGGCGGCATGTCCTGGCGGGCCTTGCTGATGAACTCCGCCTGCTGCTCGGCCCGCTCCCGCATCACGGTGGTGGCCTGCTGGGCTTGGGCCGCCCAGTTGCCCAGCGGACGCACGCCGCCGTGCGCGCTGTCCGCGGCGATGCCCTGCCAGCCGGCCATCGCCGACGACAGGGCGGACGCCAGCCCGGCGTCGATGTCGCCGAGCGCGCGGGCGAGTTCGCTCCAGCGGCGCACGCTGTCGATCGAGCCGTTCGCGCCGGGACCCTCGTGGATCTGCGCGAACAGCTCGGGGTGGCGGTATCCCTGCCAACGGTGGTCGCTCATCGGGATCAGCAACCCCCGCCGATGCCGTACGCGCTGTCGCCGTCGATCCGCTCGTACTGGCGGTTGGCGAGCCGCAGCGATTCGGCGGCCGCCTGCAGCTGGTCGCGGTAGCCGCACAGCGCGGTCAGCGCGTCCTCGCCGCCGCCGACGGAGCGCCGGTTGAACTCCTCGGCGGCGTCGGCGCTGATCGGATCGCCGGCCCAGGGCCGGATGCGCAGTTCGGTGATGGCGTGCTCGATCTGCAGGCCGACCGCGTCGAGCGATTCCTGCAGCGCGTTCACCAGCCTCGGGATGGAGGCTGGCTCGACTTGCACCGAGCCACCCGACATCCCGGGCAGGGCGCTGGTCGAGCTGTCGCCCCACGGAGCAGTGAGCGGCACGTTTTCCCCTCCCACAGGTAAGGGCCCGGGTTGGCGGGTGCAAGGCCCTTGTGCCCGAACGCCCGGGCGGATGCAGGGCGGCGGGGCCCTGACCGGGTGTTCGCGGGCACCCGGCGGTTGCGGGGGCCCGAGCGCTCAAGCTACTAAACGTCCGCCGAACACTGTAGTCAGTGAACATCACGCTGGGGAGTGCTCCAAACGCGGTGAGTATCGCTCATCCGGTTGCAGAGCGTGAACATCGCAGGACGTGGCGCGGTTTCGCGGGCCTCGTGGCGGCCGAAGACGTGATGTTGCCGACCCGAGCGGAGGAGCCGCGGCTACTGGGGCGCTGTCTGCCGGGGCTTGGTCGTCTGGGGCGGCGCGGACGTTTCCGGCGCGGCCAGGCTCGCGAGGGCGTCCTCGGCGACCCGCTGGGCGCCGGCGCAGAGCTGGTCGACCGGCGGCGGCGGTTGGCCGCCGTCGTCGCGGTAGAGGACGTCGAGGTGCTGGAGCTCGGCGACGTCCACCGCGACGTTGCAGGACAGGTCCAGCCCCGGGGTCTTGATCACCAGCGCCGGGAAGCCGCCGATCACCACCGGCGAGGCCTCCACCTGCGCGGTGTCGTCGGTCCACACCCCCATGCTCTCTGTGGTGATCAGCGCCAGCCGGGCGCCGACCTTGGCCGTGGTGTTGCGGTAGCTGCAGGTCGCCGCGTCGCCGAAGCCCGCCTCGGAACCCGGCAGCGGCTCCCGGTCGAAGCCGAGCTGGCTGCGCTGGTCGTCGGTGAGCAGCTCGCACGGGTCCACGCCGTCGAGGGCGAGCTCGAACGGGCGTGGCGGCAACGGCGGGGGAGCGCTCGTCGTGGGCATCGGTGGCGGCAGCGGGGCCCTGGTCTCCGACGTCGGCTCCGACTGCCACAGGCCGCACCCGGCGAGGGTGAGCGAGCCGGCGGCGAGCAAAGCGCTCAGCCGCCACGCCCCGGGGATCCGCGAGCTGTGCATGGCCTCACCGTAACGAAACGTGGCCGGTCGTGACGGTGGGCGGCGATCAGCGGGAGCAGCAGGATCAGGGCGAACTGCCGCGCGACCACCAGCAGGAAGACGACCAGGACGACGGCGCAGACGGCCAGCGCGATCTTCCCGGCCGCTGGTGGCGGCGCCGCGGCGCGGATCGCCGGGGCGACCGGGCGCGGCGGTTCGCTGGGCCGCGGCTCGGGCAGGTCGTCGAACAGCGGGGTCAGCTCGGAGCGGAACCGGGCGGCCGCGACCAGGCGGCAGCGCTCGTCGTACTCGGTGACGTCGAGGCGCCCGGCGGAGAAGTGCTCGCCGAGCAGCCGCATGGCGTCCTCCCGCTCGGGGTCGCCGATCCGGAGGTCCTTGCCCCGTCGACCGTTGTCCACGCCTCCATCCTACGTTCGGCGGACCTCCGGTCGGGGCGGTCGGGACCGGATTCCGGGCCGCGTGAAAACTCCGCCAACAATGCGGAAATCCGGCGTTCAACGAGGTGAACGCCGGATTCCCGGTAGTGCTGCGTCAGGCCTTGACGAGGTTGTCGTCGTCGATCAGCGGGGTGCTCGGCTTGGCGAGGACCTCGTCGTCGAGCAGGCCCTCGCTGCGGGCGACCACGACCGGGACCACGATCTGGCCCGCGACGTTGGTGGCGGTGCGCGCCATGTCCATGATCGGGTCGACCGCGTAGGCGATGGCGATGCCGGTGGCCACGACCTCGGGCGGGAAGCCCAGCGCGCCGACGGTCAGCGTCAGCATGGTGAACCAGCCGGTGACGCCGGCCGTGGCGATCGAGCCGAACACCGCGACGGCGATGATCGTCAGGTACTGCACCGGGCCGAGCTGGATGCCGAAGAGGTTCGCGATGAACATCGAGCCGACGGCCGGGTAGATCGCGGCGCAGCCGTCCATCTTGGTGGTGGTGGCCAGCGGCACCGCGAAGTTCGCGTAGGACGCCGGCACGCCGAGGTCCTGGGTGGTCTGCCGGGTCAGCGGCAGGCTCGCCCCGGAGGACCGGGAGACGAACGCGAACTGCAGCACGTTCCAGGACTTGGCGAAGAACTTGACCGGGCTGACCTTGGCCACGAACGCCAGCAGCAGCGGGTACACCGCGAACAGCACCAGCGCGCAGGCCACGTAGGTCGAGCCGATCAGCTTCAGCAGCGGCACGAAGAACTCGTTGCCGTAGGTGGCGACCGCGTTGCCGATCAGGCCGAGGGTGCCCAGCGGGGCGAGCCGGATGATCCAGCCGAGGACTCGCTGGATGACCTCGAAGGCGGCCTTGTTGAAGTCGACGAACGGCGCGGCCTTCTCGCCCAGGCTGTAGGTCGCGGCGCCGATGATCAGCGCGACGAACACCACCTGCAGCGTCTCGCCCTCGGCGAACGCGCTGATCAGGTTGCTCGGCACCAGCCCGGTGATCAGGTCCAGCCAGGAGCCTTGCGTCTTCTCGCCGATGGAGGCCAGCTTGTCCGGGTCGGGCTCGATGACCAGGCCCTTGCCGGGCTGGAACAGCCCGCCGATCAGCAGGCCGATCACCACGGCGATCAGCGAGGTGATGCCGAACCACAGGGCCGTCTTGCCGCCGAGCCGGGCCGCGGTCCGGCCGCCGCCGACGCCGCGCAGGCTGTTGATGCCCACCACGATCGCCGTGAAGATCAGCGGCAGTACGGTGAAGGTGAGCAGCTTGGTGAAGGTGCTGCCGATGGTCTTCAGCGTGGTGACGAGCCATTCCGCGTCGGTCTGCTTGGCGACCCAGCCGAGCAGCGCGCCGAGCACGAGGGAGGCGATCACCGCCACGGCGAAGACCTTGGGGTTGAAGCGCAGGCGTGATCGGCCGGCGGAGGTGGACACAGGGATCTCCCGAGGTGTCGAAGGATGGATTCGGAGGTGGCGGCGGTTCCGGGCTCGTTCGCGCAGCGGCGCTGGACTCGCGCTGTGCGCGTGGTCTTCAGGAGGCGGTTTCGCTTGCCGGGGGCAGCCGCTATCGCGGCGCCGAGCGTCCGATCAAAGACAGACGGAGCTGGCCTGCCGTCGCAGATCGACGTGCAGGCGCGAAGTCAGGTACAGCCGTCGGAGGGTTCCCATCGCGAATATTTGTAACCAGGCGCGCGGCGAAACCCATCCGTGGGTAACCGAATTGTGTTCGTATTCACTCAGATGCGGAGATCTGGTGTCACTTGGTGATCGGCGTGTTCCACAACGTCACGACGCTGACGCCGATCTCGGCCAGCAGCTTGCGGGTCAGCGGCAGGCTGATGCCGAGCACGCTCGACGGGTCGCCGTCGACGCCTTCGATGAACCAGCCGCCGAAGCCTTCGAGCGTGAAACCGCCCGCCACGTGCAGCGGCTCGTCGGTCGCCAGGTAGGCGTCGAGCTCGGCCTCGGTGGGCGTGCCGAACCGCACGGTGGTGCTGAGATGCCCCTTCGTGCGCGCGCTGATCTCGCCGTCCCGCAGCCGGACGACGGCGTGCCCGGTCAGCAGTTGCCCGTCATTCCCGGCGTTGTGCGCCCACCGCTTCGCGGCGGCCTCGCGGGTGCCGGGCTTGCCGACGATCTCGCCGTCCGCCATCAGCAGCATCGAGTCGCACCCGACGATCACTGCGTCCGGTTCGGCCGCGGCGATGTCGGCGACCACGGCCTCGGCCTTCGCCTGCGCCAGCGCGGTGACCAGCTCGGCCGGGCTGGGGTCGGGCAGGGCGGCGGTGACCGCGTCCTCGTCGACGCCGGAGACCTGCACCAACGGCTCGATCCCGGCGGAGCGGAGCACGGACAGGCGGGCGGGCGATGCGGAAGCAAGCACGAAGCGCACGCCCCGATGTTAGTGCCGCGCCGGGAGGCGCCGGGCCCGCGGCCGGGATCGCCGGCCAGCGGGGGCTGAACGTGATCGAAGTGTCTACATAGGACTCTTCGGGCGTGCTGGGGCCGTGGGCCTCGGGCATGGCAGCCCGGAAGGCCCACGGCCCCGTCAGGTCAGTCGCGGTTGAGCTGGACGTCCGGCCGCGCCGGGGCGCGGTCCGGGCGGACCTGCGGCGACCTGTTCTCCGCCGCGTCGACTCCGGCGGACGTCACGGCCGGCAGGCCGCCGACCACCGGCAGGGTCACCGAGGTCTGCGCCAGGTCCAGCCCGATCTGGCCGGGCTGCCGGGGCGCGACGATGAACGCGCTGTCCGTGCCGCCGATGATCAGCGCCAGCTGGTGGCCGGCTGGGACCACGTGATCGGTGGTGGCCAGGCGGAACGTCATGGTGTACGGCTTGCCCGGCTCCAGCGGCCGCTCCGCCGACAGCGACTCGTGGTTGGCCAGGTCGGCCCAGCCGCGCGCGATGATCTCGAAGTCCACGTCGGTGGTGGTGGCTTCGGTGTCCTTGTAGCAGGCGTCGTCGCCGGGACGGCTTTCGCCCCAGCACGATTCCGTCTGCAGCGTGCGGATTCCCTCGCCCTGGCCCAGGTAGTCGCGGGTGGTCGCGGGGCCGTAGTCGACGAGCATCGCGGACAGGTGCGCCGTCGGCGTGCTCGGCACGGCCGTCACGGTGACCGACCCGGTCCCGGCCAGGCGCAGGTCACCGCCCAGCGGGGCGGTGCTGAACAGCGTGCGGGCGGGGGACTGCTGATCGGGCCGGGCGGCCCAGTCGTACTCGTCCAGCGAGGGATCGTCGGTGAACGAGGCCGTCCCGCCGGGCGCCGGTTCCGTGCCGAGCCCGTCCTCGCGCGGGTGCAGCGTCGTGGCCTGTGCCTGCTCGCTGGACCAGCCGGGTTCGTCGGCCCAGGTGTCGGGGGCGCGTTCGATGCTGGCGGCCGGTTCCTCGGTGATCCCGTTGTCGATGCCGAGCAGGAAGTGGTCGAACCAGCGGTGCAGGGTGTCGACCCACTCGGCGCGGCGGAAGTCGAACGGGTCGACGTGTCCGGTCTGGCTCAGCCACAGCTTGCGCGGCACGTCCTTGGCGGCCAGCGCGTTCCACCACTGCCCGAGGTGAACGGTCTTGACGTTCAGGTCGCCCAGGCCGTGCACGGCGAAGACGCTCGCGGTGACCCGGTCCGCGTTCGGCACGTAGTCCCGCTCGGTCCACAGTGGAGTCGCGTCGCCGTTGGCCGGGGCGCCGGCGACCAGTTCCTGCTTGGCCTGGCGGCAGTCGGGGCGGCCGCCCTCCTCGACGTTCTGGGCGAGGCCGACCGGGTCGAACCCGAAGGACACGCCGTCGGAGCGGTAGTAGTCGTACCAGGAGCTGATCGCGCCGATCGGGACGATGGTGCGCAGGCCCTCGACCCCGGTGGCGGCGACGCCGTTGGCGATCGTGCCGTCGTAGGACTTGCCGATCATGCCGACGTCGCCGGTGGACCAGCCGGCGCCGACCGGGTTCCCGCCGGTCGCCGCGTCGAAGCCGGTCGCGCGGCCGTTCAGCCAGTCGATCACGGCCTTCGCGGAGGTGATGTCCGACGGCCCGCCGATGTCCACGCAGCCCTCGGAGCGGTTGGTGCCCGAGAGGTCGACGAGCACGGTCGCGTAGCCGCGCGGCACGAAGTAGTTGTCGTAGAACAGCGGGAAGCCGAGCGGCCGCCCCTGGTCGTCGTAGGTCTTGAACTCGCTCTCGTTGCCCCGGCCGCAGCACGAGTAGTACGGGCTGGCGTCCATGATCACCGGCACCGGCTGGTCGGTTCCGGCCGGCCGCGCGATGTCGGCGGCGACCCGGTCGATCACGCCGTCACCGTCGCCGTCCAGCCCGGTCTCGACCCAAACGGTCTCCCGCACCGGCTCGGCCGCGAAGACGGGCTGGCTCCGCCCGTCCCGCACCTGCTCAGCGGCGGCGACCGGTGCGGCACCGGCCAGCACCAACGCCGCGCACGGCAACGCCCACCAGCGACTTCTCCCCACAGCGTCCACCTCCGAGAAGATCTCGAAGGCGAAGCCTAGGATCCAAGATCAACCCTGGGCACAGCCGAAAGTGGGGAGCGCCTCACCGGCTCTCGACGGATCCCAGGATCGCCCGAATCTGCGGCGACAACCGGGGAATCGCCTGCGCCTCGCACCAGAGCAGAACCGCCGTCATCCCAGCTCTGCGTCGGGTCGGTCCAGTGGCGGCTTAGGCTGAGGCCGTGGGTGTTCCGGTTTTGTTGGACGGTCCGCGGTTGCGGGCCAGGTTGGTCGACGACGGGCCTTATGCCGCGCTGGACGTGGTGGTGAGCACCGGGTCCACCAACACCGATCTGGTGGCCGCCGCCGGGCGCGGTGCCGCCGATCGGACCGTGCTCATCGCCGAGGAGCAGCTGTCCGGGCGTGGGCGGATGCAGCGGCAGTGGATCTCGCCGCGCGGGCACGGGCTGTTCGTCAGCGTGCTGTTGCGCCCCGAGGTGTCGCCGGTCGCGATCAGCTGGCTGCCGCTGATCGCGGGGGTCGCCCTGGCCGAAACCGTCGAGCGCACGACCGGTGTGCGCGCCACGCTGAAGTGGCCGAACGACCTGCTGCTCGGCGACGGCGACGAGTGGTCGAAGGGCGCCGGGATCCTGGGCGAGGCGGTGACCGGGCCCGATGGCGTGGCGATCGTGCTCGGCATGGGCATCAACGTGTTCCAGAAGCGCGAGGACCTGCCGCGCGGCGCCGGCGGCCTGCCCGCGACGTCGTTGGCGGCCGAGGGTGCGGAGGTCGACCGCGAGGAGTTCGCAGTGGCGTTGCTCACGGCGTTCGCCGAGGTCGACGACCGGTGGCGGGCGGCGGGTGGCGACGTGGTGGCGTCCGGCCTGCTGGACCGGTACCGGCGGTTGTGCGGCACCCTCGGGCAGCAGGTGCGGGTCGAGCTCGGCGGCGATGACCAGCTGCTCGGCGTCGCGGCCGACATCGACGAGACCGGGCGGATCGTCGTCCGCACCCCCGACGGCCGGACCACCGCGGTGTCCGCGGGTGAC
Source organism: Saccharopolyspora sp. NPDC050642 (assembly GCF_040654735.1). NCBI lineage: Bacteria > Bacillati > Actinomycetota > Actinomycetes > Pseudonocardiales > Pseudonocardiaceae > Saccharopolyspora > Saccharopolyspora sp. NPDC050642. The sequence continues at coordinate 57,787 of NZ_JBFAIN010000038.1, forward strand.
GTGGTCCACCTGCGCCGGGCTTGACCGGCGGTGGCGTGACCGGACGGGCCCAGCCGGTAACGTGATCGGCGACCTGCGAAGAGGCTGAGGAGGGATCCGGTGGCCTACCCAGACGGCCTGCTCGGCGCGGACGAGCACGTGGTCGTGCACAAGCACCCGCACTGGAAGATGCTGATCGTCCCGGTGCTGGTCCTGTTCGTGGTGGTCGGCGGCGGTTCCTACCTGGCGGCGCTGGCCGCCCCCACCGGCTGGCACGTGCCCGTCTGGATCGGGCTCGCCGTCGTCGGCGCGGTCCTCGTCGTCTGGTTCACGCTCGCCCCGCTGGTGCGCTGGCGGACCACGCACTTCGTGGTCACCACGCACCGGCTGATGGTGCGCGAGGGCGTGTTCACCCGCAGCGGCATCGACATCCCGATGTCCCGGATCAACTCGGTGCGGTTCCGGCACGGCCTGCTGGACCGGATACTCGGCTGCGGCACCCTGGTCGTCGAATCCGCCTCGGACGAGCCGCTGGAGTTCGACGACATCCCGCAGGTGGAGCGGGTGCACACCTTGCTGTACCGCGAGGTCAACGACGACCCGCGGGACGACTGGGACAACCGCGCCAGGGAGGACTACTGATGGGGCCGCGTGAACTGGGACTGCCGATGCAGGTGGCCTCGCCGGAGCCGGGCGAGCTGCCTGCCGAGGTGACGATCTGGGAGGTCGGCGCCCGCGACGGGCTGCAGAACGAGAAGGAAGTCGTCCCGCTCGACGTCAAGCTGGAGTTCCTGCAGCGGATGGCCGACGCGGGGCTGGGCGTGCTGGAGGCCACCAGCTTCGTCCGCCCGGAGTGGGTGCCGCAGCTGGCCGACGCCGCCGAGCTGCTGGCCGGCCTGCAGCAGGTGCCGGGCGTGCGGTACCCCGTGCTGGTGCCGAATGCGCGGGGCCTGGACCGGGCGCTGGAGTCGGGCGTGCGGGACATCGCGATCTTCGCGGCGGCGACCGAGACGTTCACCCGGCGCAACCTCAACCGCGGCCTGGACGAGCAGTTCGCGATGTTCGACCCGGTGGTGCAGCGCGCGGTCGGCGAGGGGCTGGCGGTGCGCGGCTACGTCTCGATGTGCTTCGGCGACCCGTGGGAGGGCGCCGTGCCGGTCGAGCAGGTCGTCGCGGTGGGCAAGCGGTTGCTGGAGATGGGCTGCTGGCAGCTGTCCCTCGGCGACACCATCGGCGTGGCGACGCCCGGGCACGTCGAGTCGCTGCTACGCGCGTTCGTCGCGGCCGGGATCGGCGTGGACCGGCTCGCGGTGCACTTCCACGACACCTACGGCCAGGCGCTCGCCAACACCTACGCGGCGCTCCGGCGCGGCGTGTCCACAGTGGATTCTTCGGCCGGTGGGCTGGGCGGCTGCCCGTACGCCAAGTCGGCCACCGGCAACCTCGCCACCGAGGACCTGGTGTGGATGCTCGACGGCCTGGGCCTCAAGCACGGCGTCGACCTCGGCAAACTCGTGGAGACCAGCGTGTGGATGGCCGAGCGGCTCGGCCGGCCGAGCCCGTCGCGGGTGGTCAAGGCGCTGGGCGCCGCCGAGGCATCGGGTTCGTGAGCGCGCCCTCCGCGGCGCTGCACGTGTTGCGCGGTCGTCCGGTGCTGGCCTGGCGCTGCGCTCGGCCGTGGCTGGCGATCTCGTCCGCTGCTCGCGGCGGCGGGATCGGCCAGCGGTCGTGGGTGCTGAACGCGACGGTGATGACCGACTACGACAACCCGGATCCGGCCGCGCACGTCGACGAGATGGCCGCCGAGCTCGGGCTCTGCGGTGACGGCGTCGGGTTGCTCACCGCGGTGGACGTGCGGCACGAGGTGACGGCGGTCGACGGCGGGGTGCGCGCGAGCGTGACCACCGGCGTCGGCTGCCCGATCTGGGCGGCGGCCCGCGAAGAAGCGGTGACGTCCTGGAAGCCGGGCACGATCAACGCGGTGTGCTGGTCGCCCGTGCGGCTCAGCGAGGCGGCGCTGGTGAACGCGGTCGCGACGGTCGCCGAAGCCAAGGCGCAAGCCCTGATCGAATCGGGTGTCGCGGGGACCGGCACGGTCACCGACGCCACGGTGGTGCTCTGCCCGACGGACGGCGAAGCCGAGAGCTACGGCGGCCCGCGCTCCCGCATCGGAGCGGGGCTGGCGCGGGCGGTGCACGCGGCGGTCACGGCGGGCCTGCGCGTCCAGAACCCGCGCCACGGCGAAGATCCCGATTTCGCCTGAAATCGGGCGGTCGTGATCAGGCCTGGTCGCGGGTGCCGAACATCGCCATGAAGGTGAAGCGCAGGACGCGCTCCTCGCCCCGGTCCGCCGTCCCGGTGATCTCCACCAGGCCCAGGTTCGGCTTGCTCTGCGACCGGCGCTGGCTGTTGACCTCCATCTTCAGCCGCAGGACGTCGTCGGGGAACACCGGCGCGAGCCAGGCCAGCTCGTTGCCGCCGGGGGAGCCCTGCGAGGTCGAGTCCGCCACCACGTTGTCGACGTAGCCGCGCATCCACAGCGATGCCGTGAACCAGCTCGACGCGCACAGCCCGCCGAGCACGGAGTTGCGGCCCGCTTCCTCGTCGAGGTGGAACGGCTGCGGGTCGAAGCGCTCGGCGAAGGCCAGCATCTCGGCTCGGTCGACCTTCACCTCGCCGAGGTCGAAAACCCGGCCCGGCGTGAGGTCTTCGTAAGCGATCGTGCCCATCGACCCATCGTCGCAGCGGGCCCCGCGAATCCGCGCCGAGGGGTGCTCGCGGATCGTGATCGGCCTTTCCGGGGCGGATCGGACATTCCGGTGCCGCTGGTCGGCCGGGCGGAAATTCCCGGGGCCGACATGGAACCATCAGCGCAGCGGCGTCGTCCAAGTCGCGACGTGCAGTCTGCGGGTCGCCGGCCCGCGGACGACCGCTTTGCCGTTGCCGACCGGATGCGGGCGCCGCGCGCTTGCGACGGATCCGCCAGCGAACAGGAGGGGAGCGGCCGTGTCGACCGACCACCGTGCCCAGGTAGACGAGCTGATGGCGGACTACCGGCGAAGTCGGGACCGGCTCGCCGAGACGCACCGGGATCTGTCCACGATCGCGGAAACCGCCCGCTCCAAAGACGGCAGCGTGCAGGTCGTGGTCGGCCCGCAGGGCGTGCTGCGCGAGGTGGTGCTCGCCGACGACGTCTACGAGCGGCAGCGCCCGGCCCAGCTCGCGGCGCTCATCGTGCAGCTGGCCGCCGCGGCGGCGCAGGCCGCATCGCGCCGGGCCGCCGACGTGCTCGCCGAGGTGCTGCCCGCCGGTGCCGATCCGGAGCTGCTGCTGGGCGGACACGCCGAGATCCCGGCGGATCCGGCACCGCGCAACGAACCGCGGCGCATCGACGACAATGTCGATGAAGACGAGGACTTCTCGGACGCGAGCTGGTTGCGGCAGGGCCCGGCGGAACGGAAGTGGTGACGATGAGCGGCTTCCGGAGTGACATCGGGCAGCTGACCAAGCACGCCGGCGAGTTCGACGGTCTCGCCGGGGAGGCCCGGCGCATCGCCGACACCCTGCGCCAGGCGTTGGATTCGGCCGGTGACTGCTGGGGCGGCGACGACATCGGCGAGAACTTCGCCCGCACCCACTGCGGCCGGGCCGACCAGGCGCTGGACGGCCTCGGCGCGTTGTCCGGGCGGCTGAGCGAGATGGGCGCGAAGTTCGCCGCGACCGCCGCGACGACGGAGCGGGCCGACATCGGCGGCGCCGAGGAGTTCGGCCGGCTAGCCGGGCGGGGGTGACCTGCGGATGGGCATCGAACTTCCCGCGGAACTCCGGGATGTCGCGGCGCGCGCGGGCGCGAAGTGGCCGGAGGCCGACGAGGACAAGATGCGCGAGTCGGCGTCGGCTTGGCGTGATGCGGCGAAGTCGATCGACGCGCTCACCGGGGCCGCCGACGGCACCGCGCAGGGCGCGCTCGGCGCGATCGACGGCGAGGCGGCCCAGGCGGCTCGCCGCGACTGGGACAAGCTCGCCGCGGGAGACGGGGTTCTGCCCGCGTCGGCGCAGCAGTGCCGGGCCGCTGCGGACCGCCTGGACCACGCGGCCGAGCAGGTCGGCGCGGCGAAAGTGCAGCTGGTGCGGGAACTGGTGACGCTGGCGAAGCAGACCGATGCGGCGGAGCAGGCGGCCGCCGCAGGGCATCCGCAGGCGCTGGCGGCGCTGGATTCGGCGGTGAACGGCGCGGCGGCGAGCGTGGCGCAGGTGCACAGCACGCTGACCTCTGCCGTCGACCTCGACAGCGGCGTGCTGGTGGAATCGGGCGGCTCGCCCGGCCTGCTGTCGACGGTCGGCGGCGCCGTGCAATCCGGCACCGACCTCGCATCATCCACTGTGGACAGCGTTGCGCCCGGCGGGGTGACCGGTGTCGTCGACGATCTCGGCAAGACAGCGCAGGACACCGTCGGTGGTGTTGGCCGAGCGGCGCACGAGACTTTTGGTGGCGTTGCGGAAGGCGTTGACCGAGGAGCGCACGAGGCCGTTGGTGGCCTCGGCCGGGTGGCCCGCGAGGCCGCCGGTGATGTCGGGGGCGTGGGCGAAGGTCTCGGTCGGCCCGCGCAGGAGACCGTTGGGGGTGTGGCAGCAGGTGCGCACGGCGCTGTCGAAGAAGTGGCACGAACCGCGAACCCGTGGCAGGGCGATGCCGAGCACACCGGCCCGGTCAAGATCGATCCCGGCGGCTGGGCGCCAGGCCTCGCCGACGCCGGCACCGGCCCGATCCCGGTGATCGGCGACTCCGCCCGCCCGGGCTGGACGCCAGACGGCGGCGACCCCGCCTCCAGCACCGCGCCGCACGCCGTGCACTCCGCCTGGGCTTCGCCACAGGCTCCGCAGGCTCCGCCGCCGCTGCCCGGCGCGGCTGCGCCGCCGCAGGGCTTCGCATCGCCGCCTCCGGCGGCGCCGGGCGGCCACTTCGTGGCCCAGCCCGGTGTGCCCGGCGCTCCGCCGCCGTCGGCTGCTCCGCCTCCGGCGGCCGCAGCGCGTCCGCCGATGCCGCCGGCCGCTCCGCGTGGCCCGGTGGCCTTCGGCGGGCCTGCTCCGCAAGCCCCGCCTGCGCCGGTGAACCAGCCGATGCAGCGCGCTCCGCTGCGCCCGCTGCCGGCTCCGGCGCAGCCGCCGGTTCCGGTGCCGCAGGAGGCTCCGCAGCGGCCGTTGCGGCAGGCCAGCCGGAACGCGGACGTGGTGGCGTTCGTGCTGCACCAGTTCCCGATCGGTTACATGCCGGTCGCGGCGAGCAAGGCGAGCAGGCAGTTGCCCGTCCCGGAGGTGGCCGAGGAGGGCAGGCCGGGCCTGAACTTCCCGCCGCAGGACCATCCGCAGTCCCACCTGGTCGACGACAGCGATGCGCTGGGGCGGGTGCGATCGGCCGAGGCGTATGCGGCAGCGCAGCGTTATCGGGACGAGCGCCGCGAGTCCGAGCAGCTGCCCGCGGAGCTCGCGGTGGACCACGAGCCGTTCGGCGAGCTCAGCGAGCAGGAGTGGCAGCGCGAGTTCCTGCGGCGCGACGGCGAGTTCGCGTGGCCGCCCGCGGAGCGGTTCCCGGAGGGCGGCGTGGAACCGGCGGAGCCGGTGGTGCTGGAGCCCGACACGGTGCTGGACTGCCTGGGCAGCGGCGATGGGCGGATTCTGTTCGCCGTGGCAACGCCTTTCGCGCAGCGCTCGCTGCCCGCCGCCTACGACGAACGCGACTACCGGCGGTATCGGGTCATGCGCCCGTTGCCGGTGTGGCAGGCGGTTTCGGCACCGTGGTTCGCGCAGCCCGGCGGTGGGATGCGCTTCCGCGCGACCTACTCGCTCGCCGACCTGGTCGGGCTCGGTTACCTGGTGGAGTTGACCAAGGCGCGGGAGATCGCCGAGGCGGCGACGCTGCGCATCGCGCGGGAGGAGACGGAGGAGGACGGCGATGTCGTGCTGTCGCCGCTCCAGATCACCCGCGAGCCCGACGATCCGGAAGCCGAGGACGAGTCCGGGGCGAAGGTGGCGGCGACGGTGCGGATCGTGCGCGACGGGGGAACGACTGACGGCGGGACGACTCAGGAGGCCGCGAAGTGAACACCGAGTCCGTGCTCGGCTGGTTGGTGGCGATGGGCGTCCCGGAGGAGCTCGTGTCCCTCGGGGCCGAGGCCGACGACGCCTGGTGCCTGATCCGCGACGAGTCCGACGGCGCACCCGCCTGGGAGGTCTTCTGGCGGGAGCAGGGCAACCGCTACGACTGGGCCCGGTTCAGCAACGAGCAGGTGGCGTGCTTCTACCTGTTCGGGCGGCTGACCTGGACCCAGGCGTTGCGCGGGGTCGTCGGGCCGCTCGACGTGACGAGCACGCCGCCGAAGGGCACCCCGGCGCAGCGGGTCTGAGCGCCGAGCGCATCCACACCAAGCTGTGATCCCTGGTGAGTAGTGCTACCGATGCCGAATGGGTGGCTCGCCCCCAGACTTGGGATCATGTCGCAACCACAGCCCGGCGAAGCGCTCCAGTTGGTCGCAGGCGAGTTGCAAGCCATCGGCCAGCGACTGACGTACTTGGGCACCCTGGTGCACGCGCAGCTGCAAGCGCCGCAGCAGTTCCCGCACTACCAGGCCAGTCCCGCGCAGCAGCAGTACCAACCTGTGCCGTCGCAGCACCAAGTCGCACCTGATCAGCAAGCCGCTGCCGCGCAGCAGACCGAGCCGAGCCAGCAGCCGACCGGTTCCGAAGCGGGATTCGCTGCCGCGCAGCAGCAGGATCCCGCGCAGCAGGTGGGTGCGCCGTATCCGCAGCCGTATCCGGGGCTGGCGCAGGTTCCGGCACCGAGCCCCCGGCCGGCCGGCACGGGCCTGGAACCGAGCCGCGTCCTGGCCTGGGTCGGTGCCGGGGTGACCTTGCTCGGCGTGGTCTTCCTGCTGGTCCTCGCGGTGCAGCAGGACTGGCTGGGGCCGGGCGCGAGGGTCGCCGGTGGCGCGGTGCTCGCCGCGCTGCTCGTCGCGGCCGGGTGGTGGATGCACCGCCGGTCCGCGCCCGAGCAGCCGGGCGCAGCAGGGCGGATCGCCGGATTCGCCCTGGCCACAACGGGTTTCGGCGCGTTGTTCCTGGACGTGGTCGCGGCCACCGCGCTTTACGACTACCTGTCGGTGCCCGCCGGGCTCGGCGTCGGCCTCGCGGTCAGCGTCGCGGGCCTGGCGCTCGCGGACCGCTGGCGCGCGCAGCCGCTGGCGCTCGGCGTCGTGCTCAGCTCGGCGATCTGCGCGCCGCTGATCACGTGGACGGTGGATTCGCTGCTGGTGAGCTTCCTGGTGTTGCTGCAGGTCGCGGCGACGCCGGTGCAGGTTCGACGGGGCTGGGCGGGCCTCGCGCTGGCGGCCGGAGTTCCCACCGTGCTGGCCACCCTGGCGGCGAGCGTGCGCGGAATGTGGGTCAACGACAGCACTCTCGTGGCCGCGATCGTCGTCGCCGCGGTGCTGGGCGTGGCGGTCGCGGCGATCACCGCCGCCGCTCGCCCGGCCGCGGACTGGACGGCGATCGGCCTGCTCATCGCCGCGCCGACGCCGACGTTCCTGGCCGGGCCGCTGATGCTGGAGCGCCCCGCGGCGGGCACGATCGGCGGCGGAATGACCGCGCTGCTGCTGGCGATCTGGGCCGTCGGGCGGTTCACGCCTGCGTTCCGGAGCCGGTTGTCGACGAGGTTCGTCGCCGCGGTCGGCGGGATGGCCGCCGTCGCGGCGGTGCAGACGACGCTGGTCTTCCTGGATTCGTCGAGCTGGGGAACGGCCTTGCTGTGCGAGGCGCTGCTGCTGAGCGTCGGCGCGTTCGTGCTGCGCAGCGGGGGAGTGCTGCTCGGTGCGACGTGCTACGCGGCCTTTGGCTTCCTGCTGACGTTCATCTACGAGCTACCGATCACCGTGCTGCTCTGGTACCACGGCGGCACCGGAGTCCGCGGCCTGCTGGCCGGGCTGCTGATCGCGCTGGTGGCGGTGGCCCTGCCGGTCGCGGCGGTGCGCATCGGAAAGCTGGCGGGCCTGCCGGAATCGCTGCTGCCGTGGGCGGCCTCGGGACTGGCGCTGCTGTACGGAACGGCGAGCGCGACGATGGCGGCGTGCCTGCTGGTGCACGACGCGCGGGCGGGATTCCTGACCGCGCACATCCTGATCACGCTGAGCTGGGTGGTGGCGGCGATAGCGCTGCTGCTGCGCGGAGTCCGGGCGAAGCACCTGCGAATCGCGGGCATGGTGCTGATCGCGGTGTCGCTGGCGAAGCTGCTGCTGTTCGACCTGGCGACGCTGGACGGAGTGGCCCGGGTGATCGCCTTCCTCTGCGCGGGCCTGATCCTCCTGGCGGCGGGCTCGGCCTACGCCCGCCTCCTGGCCAAGGCCAAGCCGGCGGACTGAACGGCCCACCTCCGCAGGCAAGAGCTCGTGAGTACGTTGGGCCGCCATCGCAGCCCAACGTACTCACGAGCCCTGACCAGGCCGAACGCATGCCGCACCGGTTCAGCGCCGGTAGTGGTCGGCCCTGACGGCGGATAAGAAGCTGTGCCAGCTCTGGGCGTTGAAGGCGAGGATGCCGCCGTCAGGGTTCTTGGAGTCGCGAACCGCCGCCGAGTCCGAAGCGAGCGCCACCTCGACGCAGTTGTGCACCGAGCCGCTGTGGCTGCTCTTGCGCCATTGCCGTTCATTCATCGCCGAGCCTTCCCACGATGTCCTTGACCAAGCAGGTCGACTCTTGCTTGTCCAACGCGCAGTCGTCCAGCTCTTGGCAGGCTTTCATGAAAGGTTCTACGTCGGCAGGCTCCGTCAGGGCGACTGCGAAGTAGCGGGCTTCCACGAAGACGTGTGCGCTGCCGTCTGGCAGCCCGTACAGCGAGAACGACCCATCGAGCGCGGGGTGCGGCATGGAACTCAGCGGCACGATGCGCAGCGAAACATTGCTTCTGCGTTGCAGCACAATCAGATGCTCAAGCTGTTCGCGCATGATCCGGGCATCGTTCATGGTGCGCAGCAGGGCCGCCTCGTCGAGGAAGAACCTGACCTCAGGAGCCTCTGGCCGGGACAGAACTGCTTGCCGTCCCAACCTCGCAGCTACGCGATTCTCCAGATCTTGTCCGGGAAGTTCCGACATCGACATGAGCAACCGCGCGTACTCGGCCGTCTGCGCCAATCCTGGGATCAGGGTGTTCTCCACACCGACGATCGAGGAAGCTTCTTGTTCGAGAATCAGCATGGTCGCCTGCTGGTCCGACACCCTGGAGGCCAGTTCGAACCAGGCGGACTTGGCGCTTTTACCGGCCCGGTCGATGAGAAGCACTTTCTGTTCCCCGGTTACGCCGTAGAGAGCGCACAGCGCTGTCACCTCGTCCCGGTTCGGTGCTCGTTGTCCCAGCTCGGTCCTGTTCACCGATGAAGGGGATATACCTAGCGCGGCGGCCACCGATCGGGTGGTCATTCCGGCTTTTTCCCTGAGTTTCCTCAGTTGCACACCGAGTCCGACCTGAGACGTGCGCGGATTCTCGCTCATGCGATGACCTTCCGTTTGATGTGTCACGGCGTCCCGAGGATGGGACGAAGCGGCCGCACGGAATGCTCTGACCTGCGATGTCCCTGATTCGATGAAACAAGATTAGCTTCGTAGCTTTGCCTTTCGAAGGCACTGAACAGCAGTTACTTCGAAAGAAGGATGATCATGCTGGCGAATCCGTACCGGGGTGAGACGCAAGAGGTCTACTGGATCGTGGGGATCGGACTGGCACGTCGGCATGCGACGCCGGTTCGGCCGGGGGCTCAGCCCGGCGGCGAGTGGATTCCCTCGCTGTGCGAGGTGTGGATGCGGGTTCCCTTCGCCACGCTCGCGGGCCGCACTCCGCGCTCCGCCGCCATCACCGAGCGGTGTCCACAGTGCACTGAAGCGGTCGACGGGCGGGGCTTCACCGGTCGGCACTGGGATTTCTGATGGGCGGCGTGATGATCCACGAGTTCACCTTGGTGACCCTGCTACATGCCGCCGCCATCGGTGCTGGGGTATTGGCGTTGGTGCTGTGCTTCACCGCCGCTGGGTACGTGCGGAATTGCTCCGGGCAGCACGCGGGTGCCGGTGACGGCGCCACGACGGTCCGACAGCTCCAAGACTTGATCGCCGCCGAGGCTCGACGGCACGCCGCCGCGGAGTACGTGGGGCGACATCGGCTTCGTTGACAGCTTTCAGACCGGATCGGCGCGCCTCCCCGACCCAGCGCCGATCCTTCCGGTGGCCGGGCGCTGATTGCCCCCGACCCTCGCGTCCGGCCGCCGGAGCCTACTTCTGCAGCAGTCGCAACGCTTCCGCGTGCAGGTGGCCGTTGGTGGCGAGCGCGCTTCCGCCGTCGTAGCGGGGTTCTCCGGACAGGTCCGTGAACTTGCCGCCCGCTTCTTCCACCAGGATCTGGGCCGCCGCCACGTCCCACGGGTTGACGATCGGTTCGGCGGCGATGTCGATCACGCCCTCCGCGACCAGGCAGTGGTGCCAGAAGTCGCCGAACGCCCGGTTCTCCCAGCAGGCGTCGATCAACCGCAGGTAGGACTCCCGGGAGTGGTACTCCACCCAGGTGCCGAGGTGGGTCGTCGACACGTACGCGTCGGCGAGGTCGCGCACCCCGGACACCCCGATCCGCTCCGGCTCCGCGTCACCGGTGCGGCACCAGGCGCCCGCCCCGGCCGCCGCCCACCAGCGCTTCCCGAGCGCCGGCGCGCTGACCACGCCGACCACCGGACGGCCGCCGTCGACCAGCGCGATGAGCGTCGCCCACACCGGGACGCCGCGCAGGAAGTTCTTCGTGCCGTCGATCGGGTCGAGCACCCACGCCCGGCCTTCGCCGGCGGTGCCGCCGCGCTCTTCGCCGGCCACCACGTCGTCCGGGCGCTGCGCGGCGAGCACCTCGCGCACCGCGTCCTCCACCGCGAGGTCCGCGTCGGTGACCGGCGTGCGGTCGGGTTTGCGGTCCACGCTCAGGTCCCGGGCCCGGAACCGGGCGCCGGTGATCCCGTCCGCGACGTCGGCGAGGTGCAGTGCGAGATCGAGATCGCTGGTCACGCCAGGAACCCTAGTCCGCTTCCCCGGGCGATCCGGCAAGGGCCCGCGACCAGCCGGGTCCGGCGAATCGCCCATGACGCCGGACGTGATCATCCGCGCCCTCTAGGCTGGAGAGCGTGAGCGTGGTGCTGCTGGCAGAAGACGACCCGGCCATCGCTGTGCCGCTGTCCAGGGCGTTGCAGCGCGAGGGTTATTCGGTGCAGGTGATCGAGGACGGCCCATCGACGCTGCAAGCCGCGGCTTCCGGTGGGATCGATCTCCTGGTGCTGGACCTCGGGCTGCCGGAGATGGACGGCCTGGAGGTGTGCCGACGGCTGCGGGCGCAGGGCCGCGGTCTCCCGGTTCTGATGCTCACCGCGCGCACCGACGAGGTCGACTTCGTCGTCGGGCTCGACGCGGGAGCCGACGACTACGTCGCCAAGCCGTTCCGGCTCGCCGAGTTGATGGCCCGGATCCGCGCCCTCCTGCGCCGCGGTGCCCCGGAGACCCTGGAGGCCTCCGGTGTCCGGCTCGACCTGACCGCCCGCCGGGTGCAGGTCAACGAGCACGAGGTGCAGCTGGCGAACAAGGAGTACGAGCTGCTCCGGGTGCTGATGCAGCACGCCGGTCAGGTGGTGACCCGCGAGGAGATCCTGGAAGAGGTCTGGCCGGAGTCCGACCGGAAGGGCAGCAAGACGCTGGACATGCACATCTCGTGGCTGCGCCGGAAGCTCAGCGACAGCAACGGGCGGCTCGACGAGACCCGGATCGCCACGGTGCGCGGCGTCGGGTTCCGCTTCAACTCGGACTGATCCGCGATGCGCCGCCGAATCCTGCAGGCCACGCTGCTCGCCGTCGCGGTGACCGCGGTCGTCCTCGGCCTACCGCTGGGGTTCAGCGCGCTGAAGCTCGTCCAGGACCTCACCGCGGGCGACCTGTCCACCCGCGCCCAGCAGATCGCGACGCTGCTCGACGAGCAGATCGCCTCGCAGCGCGCGATCGACCTCAACGCCGCCCGGCTGGCGGTGCCCGACGGCGCCCGGCTGATCGTGCGCACGCAGGCGCACGACTACACCTACGGCCCGGATCCCGGGGAGAAACCGCTGGTGGAGAGCGTGCCGATGGTGCAGAGCGGCACGGTCACCATCGCCGCGCCGAGCGGCCCGGTGCGCACCCAGCAGCTGCAGGTGGCGGGGCTGGTGCTGATGCTGGTGGTGCTCTCGGCGGGCACCGGGATGATCGTCGCGACCCTCACCGCCCGGCGGCTTTCGGACCCGTTGAAGCACGTCGCTGCCCGCGCGGCCCGGCTCGGCGCCGGCGACTTCCGCGCCGACCCGCAGCGGCACCAGGTCCCGGAACTCGATCGCGTCGCCGACGCGCTGGACGCCTCCGGCGCGGCGCTGTCGCAGCTGGTGCAGCGCGAACGCGACCTCGTCGGCGACGTCTCGCACCAGCTGCGCAGCAGGCTCACCGCGCTGCACCTGCGGCTGGAGGCCCTCGCCGCGGCGGACGACCCGGAGATCACCGAGGAGGCCAACGCCGCCCTTGAGCAGGCCGAACGCCTCTCCGGCGTGCTAGACGACCTGCTCGCGGCGGCCACCGCGGCCCGCTCCCGGGACGCCGAACCACTGGACGTGTCGAGCCTGCTCACCGATGTCGCGGGGGAGTGGCGGGAGCCGCTGAAGGCCGAGGGCCGGACGCTGAGGTTGAAGGTGTCGGAAGGCGTGTTGGCCCGCGCCACGCCCACGCGGCTGCGGGAGACGATCGGCGTGCTGCTCGACAACGCGCTCCGACACGGCGAAGGAACCGTGACGCTGGCGGCGCGGCAGGGCGCCGGGACCGTGGTCGTGGAGGTCGGCGACTCCGGCCACGGCGTGCCGGACGCGCTGGTGCCGTACGTCTTCGAGCGCGGTTTCTCCGGGCGCGGCTCGACCGGCGTCGGCCTGGCGCTGGCCCGCGCGCTGGTCGAGGCCGACGGCGGCCGACTGGAACTGAGCCAGGCGCGCCCGGCGATGTTCGAGGTGTACCTGCCGATCGCCCGCGCCGACGACATCCTCGGCGTCTCCTGGAACCGAGCGTCCACCCCGCGCTGATCGTTCCGCGTACCTCGGCTAGGGACGCCAGTTTCAATTGAAACTGTCACTCGGGAGCGGCTCGGGGTCGTCGGTTTCGATTGAAACCTCCGCTGCGACCTCAGCGGGTGGAGATGCGGTCGCGGCGTGCGGGCCGGCGGTCGGCCTGCTCGGCGGGGAAGACCCACTTGCGGAACGCCCACCACCGGAACGCCATGCCCACCAGCAATCCGATGATCTGCCCCGACGTGAAGTCGGCGATCTCCTCCACCAACCGGCTGGTGAAGGGCGTCTGCAGGTGCAGCAGGTACCGCGAGACCCACAGCGGCGCCGAGTACATCCCGACCGCGATGCCGCTGATCACGAAGTACAGCGTCGCCTCGTGGTGCCGCCGCCGGCCGCCGCGGGTGCGGAACGACCACTCCCGGTTCAGCACGTACGACACGATCGTCGCGGCCAGCACCGCGATCACCTTCGAGGTGACCGGCTTCGGCGACAGGATCGTCAGCTTCAGCGCGTAGAAGATGCCCGTGTCGATGAAGAACGTGATCGCGCCGACGACCCCGAACTTCAACAGCTCGCGATGCCGGATCGCGAGGGACCGGTACGGCTGCGGGATGCGAGCGAGTACCGAATCGACAGCGGACACAACTTCGAGTCTACGGAGCTGCTCCGACCGGGCGAGCTCAGTCGCCGAATTACCTCGGTCGGTGCGGCTGTGACGTTGACCCCGTCGTCGAACTGCTCGGCGGTGCCGAACTGCTCGTGGGCGGCGTCGTGCTGCTGGTCGGCGGTGCAGTGCTGGTCGGTGGCGTGGTGCTGCTCGGCGGCGTCGACGTGGCCGGCGGAGTGGTGGTCGGCGGCGTTGTGGTCGTCGTGCTGGTCGGCGGCACAGTCGTCGTCGGAACAGGCGAGTCCGGCAGCAACGGGTTCGCCGGCCAAGGCCACGACCACCAGCAGTGCGGCGGGCGCTGGCTCCACTCCCACGGTGGCCGGTCGTCCCAGCCCGGGTGCGGCGGCCACGGGCACTCCAGCGTGGTGCTGGTGGACGTCGTGGTCGGCATCGGCGGTTCCGGCTCGGGCGGCGTCGGCAGCCACGGGAACCAGAGCTGCACGGTCACCGGGTCGCTGTCCTCGGCCGCCCCCAGCGCGGCGGCCACCGGGATCGTCACCTCGCGGATGATCCAGCCGTCCTCCGGAACCGGACCGGCCGGCTCCGGCGAGAGCAGGCCCACCGGCCGCGGGAGCTCGGGCCACGGGAATCCCGGCAGCGCGGTCACCCAGGCCTCGCTGTGGAAGGACTTGCCGGGCGCCAGCTCGGCGGCGCACCGGATCCGGCCCGGTTCGAAGTCGCACATCGGCGACAGCCCGGTCGCCTGCACGCCCGGCGGCAGCTCGGCCACGGCCTCGGCGCGCCCGGTGCTGGTTCCGGTGTTGCGCACGTCGATCGCGATCCGGCTGCACAGCCAGGGGACGTGGCCCGGAGTGTCGCCGTCGCAGAACCGCAGCCCGCCCGGATCCCAGGAGGAGGCCCGGACGTCCACGCCGTCGACCGGCGTCGGCGGCTGGACCATGACCGGGACCGTCGGCAGCCGCAGCTGGATCTCGGTGCCCGCGCTGATGTTCGCGGTGATCTCGCCGCCGGTCGCGGACTCGTCGGCCTGGATGCGGTAGTCGAAGACGAACGACTCGCCGGGCCGCAGGCCGCGATCGGTGGTGCAGGTGATCGAGCCGGCGCCGTTCGTGCAGCTCACCGAGGGCGCGTCCGGGGCCTGCGCGCGAACCGGGATCGACGACGCGACCCAGCTCTGCGGGCTCGTCGAGGCGGGCCCGGACCGGATGGCGTTCGGCAGCTGCGCGGACACGCCCGGCGGCAGCTTCAGCGTGGAGATGACCGGCTCGGACGGCCCGGAGCCGCTGTTGTTCACCGTGATCGGCAACGCGACCGGATCGCCGCCGGCGACCAGCTGGATCGGCTCGGCGGGCCCCGAGGCGTTCAGCACCGGCGTCGCCGCAGGCGGAGCAGGTGGCGGCGGCGCGGGTGCCGGCGCCGGTTGCGGCGCGGGCGGCTGGGGAGCCGGAGCCGGTGGCTGAGCCGCCGGAGGCTCCGGAGCCGGAGGCTGCGGTGGTGGCTGGGCGGCGGTGGGCGGCGGCGCAGCCTGCGCGACCGGCACGGCCTGGTCGGTGCCGGAGGCCAGGGCGAGGGCGACCGCCGCGGCCAGCACCGCCGTGGCCGCCCCGGCGGTGACCGCCTGGCGAGGCCCGGCGCTGGCGGCGCCCGCCGCACCGGAGGCGCTGCCCGCGGCGACTGCCGCGCCGGCGGCCGCTCCGCTGGAGGACGAGAGGGCGAGGTAGCCGGTGACCGATCCGCCGAGCACCAGCGGCGCGATGATGACGCGCAGCGCACCGTTGACGTCGGCGAGCTCCGCGGCCAGCGCGCGGCAGCGGTCGCAACCGTCGAGATGCGTCTCGACCTGGGTGGTTTCGCGCTTGGACAGCCCGCCCCGGGTCCACGCGCCGAGCCGGTCGACGGCGGCCCGGCACTGCTCGACGCCCGCCTCGGCGGCGTCCAGCTGCCCGAGGTGCACCTGCAGGTAGGCCTGGCGGAGCCCTTCGCGGGCCCGGTAGGCGAGCGCGGAGACGCCGTTGGGCGTCAGGCCGAGCAGCGGCGCCACCTGCGCCGGCGTCTGGCCTTCGATCTCGATGTGCCACAGCACGGTCTGCCAGCGTTCCGGCAGCCGGGCGAACGCCTGCGCGGCGAGCGTGCGCTCCAGCCCGGCGACCGCGGTGTCGGTGAACGGCACGCTCACGTCGGCGCCGGACACCTCCGCGACGTCGTCGGCGAGCTGCACCTTGCGTTCGCGGCGGGTCCGGTCGTACGCGGTGTGCCGCAGGGCGGTCAGCAGGTAGGCGCGGAACGCGGTGTTCGGGCCGCGCCCGTCGCGAAGCGTGTCGAGCACCTTCGCGAAGGCCTCGGAGACCAGGTCGTCGGCCTCGGCCGGGGACTTCGCGACCTGCCGCGCCATGTTGTACGCCGCGCCGACGTGCCGCTCGTACAGCTGCGCGTAGGCCGCGGACGAGCCGCTACGGACCTCTTCCAGCAGCTCCGTGTCGCTGGGCCCTTGCACTTCCGCCGGTACTGTCGCCACGCCGCACCTTCCTCCCCGCAGGGCGTTCGCAGATCCCGTTCGTAGTAGGGAGTCATCTTCGGCCGATGTCATGACGTGTGAAAGCTGAAGATTATTGTGATCTAGATCTTATTGCCCGCGCCATCAACTCCACCGTCATGGGCGACGAATTGCGCCGTCCCCTTGACAGGGCGTTGAAAAGGAGGGGCATTGAGCATGAGGGAGTGGCCGCTTAGGTGTGACGCGACGACGGTGGACGGGCGTCGGCGTGCGCTGCGATCCCGCTGGCGCACGGCCAGCCTCGCAGCAGGCTGGCCGTTTCCGAGCGATTGGGCATCGGATGCGGTGGACATGGTGTGCGCGGCGGTCGTGGCGGGGGACAGCTTGGCGGAATCGCTGGCCGATCTCGGCGCATCCCGCGCAGAGGCGGGCGTAGGGCTCGCCGGGACGTTGCAGGACCTCGCCGCGCTGCACGCGGTGTCGGTCGGCTCGCACGACGGGCTGGTGTCCGCCGATCCGGACGCGGTGCCGACCGCGATGGTGCGCGCCACGGCGCTGGGCTGGTCCGACGTGGTGGCCCGGATGTCGGTCGGGCGCGAGGTGGAGGACCCGCTCACGGGCCTGACCACCGCCGGCTACCTGCGCACCCGGCTGCACGAGGTGTACCGGGCGGCCCGCACCGAGGGGCACCCGGCCGGCAACGGGCACGTGCTGGTCACGGTCTCGCTCGGCGCCACCGCCGACGACTACCCCCGGATGATGGCGATGGTGCTGATCGCCGACGCGCTGCGGACCGTGTTCGACGGCGGGGAGACGACGTCGCTGCTGCGGTCCGCGACCGCGGTGGTGCTGGCGCAGCGCGACCGGCTGCTGCCCGCCCGCTGCATCCAGGCGCGCTGGACGATCCAGCACCGCCTGGCGGCGGATCCGGCCCTGCGCGGCTGCGGCCCGGTGGTCCTGCGCGAGGACGTCCTGCCGGACGGTCACGACGAGGCCTGCGAGCTGCTGGCGTCCCTGTGACCGCGGTTTCGACCGAAACCGCGGAAGTTTCGGGCCCGTCGTCGCCCGGGACACCGGTGTCCTCCAGTTTCAATTGAAACCGGAGGACTGATTTCCGCGGGTCTCCGGGCTGTGAGGTGGGTCGCGTCGGGAGGTCCCGGCGCTGGTGCGGGCCGGTCGCCGCTCTAGGCTGACGGCGTGGACCACCGCACCGGAACCCCAGTCGTCGGCATGATCGGTGGCGGGCAGCTCGCGAGGATGACCCACCAGGCCGCGATCCCGTTGGGGCAGTCGCTGAAGGTGCTGGCGACCTCGGCGGACGACGCCGCGGCACTCGTTGCGCCGAACGTGGAGATCGGCCACCACGCCGACCTCGAGGCGCTGAAGAACTTCGCGCAGGGGTGCGACGTGGTCACCTTCGACCACGAGCACGTGCCCGGCGAGCACCTCCGCGCGCTGGCCGCGTCCGGTGTCTCCGTGCAGCCTGGGCCGGATGCCCTGCTGCACGCGCAGGACAAGCTCGTGATGCGCCGCAAGCTTGCGGAACTCGGCCTCCCGGTGCCGCCGTTCGCCGAGGTCACCTCGGTCGGCGACGCGCTGGAGTTCGGCGCGGAGCACGGCTGGCCATGCGTGCTGAAGACCGCCCGCGGTGGCTACGACGGGCGCGGCGTGTGGGTGCTCGACACCCCGGACAGCGCCAAGCGCACCGTCACCGAGCTGCTGGAGAGCGGTTCGCAGCTGCTCGTCGAGCAGTGCGTGCCGCTGCGCCGGGAGCTCGCCGCGCTGGTCGCGCGCTCGCCGTTCGGGCAGGGCGCGGCGTGGCCGCTGGTGGAGACGGTGCAGGAGGACGGCATCTGCGTGCAGGTGCTCGCCCCGGCCCCCGACGCCTCGGCCGAGCTGATCGAGCAGGCCCAGGACCTCGCGCTGAAGATCGCCGAGTCGCTCGACGTGACCGGCGTGCTCGCGGTCGAGCTGTTCGAGACCGCCGACGGCCTGGTGATCAACGAGCTGGCGATGCGCCCGCACAACTCCGGCCACTGGACCATCGAGGGCTCCCGGACCTCGCAGTTCGAGCAGCACCTGCGGGCCGTGCTCGACTACCCGTTGGGCAGCACCGAGCAGACCGCGCCGGCCGTGGTGATGGCCAACCTGCTGGGCTCGCCGACCGAGCCGAAGATGGGCGTGGACGAGCGGCTGCACCACCTGTTCGCCCGCTACCCGCACGCGAAGGTCCACCTGTACGGCAAGAGCGAGCGCCCGGGGCGCAAGCTCGGCCACATCACCGTGCTCGGCGACCGGATGGACGAGGTGCGGGAACAGGCGCGGCTGGCCGCGCACTGGCTGTCGCACGCCGAGTGGCTCGACGGCCACGAGATCCACTGACACAGCACCCGTACGACGCAGCGAAGCGAGAGGTCCGAGCGTGGCAGGCGAGAATCCACTGGTCGGCTTGATCATGGGCAGCGACTCCGACTGGCCGGTGATGCAGGCCGCGGCCGACGCGCTCACCGAGTTCGACGTGCCGTTCGAGGCCGGCGTCTACTCCGCGCACCGCACGCCGCAGCGGATGCTCGACTACGCCCGCACCGCGGCCGACCGCGGCATCCGGGTGATCATCGCCGGGGCTGGCGGCGCGGCGCACCTGCCGGGCATGGTCGCCTCGGCGACGGTGTTGCCGGTGATCGGTGTCCCGGTGCCCCTGAAGTACCTCGACGGCATGGACTCGCTGCTGTCGATCGTGCAGATGCCGGCCGGCGTGCCGGTGGCGACGGTGTCGGTGGGCGGGGCGCGCAACGCGGGCTTGCTCGCGGTCCGGACGCTGGCGGCGGACTCCGGCGAGCTGGGTGCCCGGCTGCGCGCGGACATGGCCAAGTTCCAGGCGGACCTGGAAACGATGGTCCTCGGCAAGCACGACGCCCTCCAGCAGAAGGCCCACGGCTGACCTCACACCCACCCGGGTCGGGGGGGGGGGTGAAATGAAAATAAGGCAGACCCCGCCC
>NZ_JBFAIN010000039.1:0-75942 GCF_040654735.1 Saccharopolyspora sp. NPDC050642
GGGCGGGATCTTCGGCGCGATCGCGTCCGGCTTCGCCTGGCTGCTGCCGCACGCCCGGCCGGCCATCGACGGCTTGACCGGGCTTGCATACAGGAAGGTCGGCGGCCTCGTCATGGCTCGCATACAGCAGGCAGGCGGCCCCGCAGGGGCCGCCCTTGATGAAGTAGAGAAAGTTTAAACACACGTGGGCTGAGGCCACAGGTCGTGCCGAGCTAGTCACGCTGCTGACGACGCGCCTTGGCAAGTTCGCGCATCTCGGCAACGACATCCTCATACCGCCACCGGTATTGACCACCAGGTGTCACTAGGGCGGGCGTAATCAAGCCCTCCTTGGCGTAGTGCGAGATCGTCCGCCGCGCCAGGCCCAGCTTCTTGGCCAGCTCGGTACTCGAAATCAGCGGCGACGCATCCTCGGTCACCAGCTCATCGTCAATGCCCCGAACGGTTGCCGCTGCCTTGCTTGCCTCGATATGCAGGTAATACCCTGATTGCCTTGTTTGCCTTGTCGGGAGCGATGACGGAGGACCGGGCATGACACCCAATGCGCAACTTGCGGTGCTGGCACGCGCGGCACAATGGGAACTCGACGCAGCTGCTTTCGAGATCGGCGGCGGCCGCTACACGGAGCACCAGCGCCATCAGCTCGCCAACCAGCTGGCAGCCCTGGTCGAGGCACTTCGTTCAGACGCCAGTAAGCCGCTGATCATCGACGCGGTCGCGGAGTAAACGAAACGGCGCCGCCTGGCCTGAGCCAAACAACGCCGTTCTAGGTGGTCGTTCGTGCCTACCACCGATCAGCCACCAAGGACGACTGCGGCTCGACTTCAGCGGCAGCCCGCACTCAGATCAGTTCGGCCATCTGATCGACGATGGCGCCCGGCTGAAGCTCTTCGAACTGCTCGCGCTTGCCGGGCTTGTTCGCGTATGCGATGCACTTGGCCCCAGCGCGTTGCGCGGCTTCGATGTCGGTGACCGAGTCTCCGATCATGACGCAGCGTTCAGGCGAGACACCCAGGAAGCTCGCCGCCCGCAGCAGGAGATGAGGCTGCGGTTTGAGTTCACTGACGTCCGCATTCGTGCGAGCGGAGACGTCAGCAACCACGTTGGTCAGGCCGTGCGCTTGGAGGTAGGCATGGACGGCTGTCTCGGAGTTGTTCGAGACGATGACCACCGGGATCGCCTGCCGCGAAAGGGACTCCAGAACGGCGACCGCTCCTGGTGTCGGCGGGGCAACCTCGACTGCGCGCGACTCCAGTTCCCGCAGCCGGTGCTCAACGACCGTCGCGAAACCGCCAGTCGTAGCGGCAGCGTACTTCAGGACGTCGAACGGGTCGCGGCTCCGATCAACCGCATCCGGTAGCTCGCCCTCGAACAGCTCCCGCAGCCCGGCGGCCACCTGGTGATCCGCCAGGCCGCCGAAGACGGCGCAGACGGGTCCGTCAAAGTCGAGCAGGACTGCGTCACTGCTGGAGATGATCTCCGGCGGCCCGGTCATCGGCGCACTTCCCGGGCGACGGTTGACCAGATGCTGTCGAACCACATCTGGGACTGCTCGATGAACAGCGCGCTCAACGATTCGTCGTTCGGCTCGGCGGCGTGATGGAACAGGGTTGCGTCTTTGCCCATGAGGTCCCAGATCGGCGTGTCCTCGCCATCGAGCTGCACGACGTGTTCCCGCACCGGGTAGTAGCCGAAGAACGCTTCGGATTTGTTGATCAAGTAGAGCTTGAACAGCGGAACCGCGGGATACACCCGGAGTTCCGCCTTGGCATCCGCCACAAGCCCGAGGCGGCCCATTTCGTTGACCGTGTCGACGATCGCCAAGGTGTGACGCTGCATGATCCCGCTAGCCCGCTTTCGAAACGCTGGGCTGTCCTCCATGTCCTCGACGCGGGCCGGCAGAGTCCAGGGCACCTCAGTGTCGGGCACGAGCAGACGAACCCGGATCGACTCGGGGCGCACGCGACCGCTGCGGATCTTGTCGAGCGGCTCCGTGAGCGCGCCATGCAGGGTCTCTCCGGAGAAGCCAGCAAAGTCGATCGTGACGTCCGCCTGCTCGAAGGCCCGTTCAAGGTGAGGCCGGAGACCAACCGGGCGCTCTGTGCGCTCCCGAACGAAGACGCCACTGCCCTGGCGGGAGACGACAAGGCCCTCATCGCGGAGGATGCGCAGCGCTTGCTGAATGGTCATACGCGCGACGCCGTAGCGCTTCGCTAGCTCCGCCTGCGAGGCCAGTTTGTCGCCCGGCATGAGCTTCTTCGTGAGGATCGTCGCCCGGAGCGCGTTCGCAACTTGTTGATACGGCGGACGCGGGTCGTCGGGGTCCAGTTCAGTCATTTGCCCAGGTTATCGCAGCAAGCAGCAATCTGACTAGCCATGTTGGCCAACCTGTTGACATGGCTAGCCAAGCTGGTTTAATCTGTACATGGCTAGCCAAGCTGGCCATGTGAAACCAAGGCTCTACGGAGGACGAGATGCTGCGGAACGTTCCGGTTGTGCTTGAGGGTTACAAGCTGCGCGTGGTCGAGGACCCGGTGATCAAGACCTACACGAAGGACGGCAAGACCGAGTACGCCCTGAACGAGGACAACCAGCCGATGTACGTCGTCGCGGTCTACATGAAGCCGAAGCCGCGTGAGGACGGGCGTCCGGCGGGCAAGGGCACGGAAATGAAGGTGACCCTGGAGACGAAGCCGCCGGAAGAGGTCACGGACGGCGAGCTGATCGAGCTGCACAACCCGCGCTTCTCTCAGTTCCCGATGGACAACGGCGGCACCGGCTTCACGATGAAGGCCGCCGGGGTCAAGCTGGCGGGCTGATCCGCTTCCTACGAAAGTTTTCTTTTCTTTAGCCGCTTCAGGCTAGTTGCTCTTTGAGAATTCCACAGTGGGCCGAGCTATGCCTTCTTTCGGCGCGAAATTTGCGTCGGGGAGGCCATATTGACCCCCGGCTAGTGCCGCATATTGATGCGCCGGGGGTCTTTATGGTCTTCAGGACGAAGGTTGCGGAGAGGAAGTGTTTTATGTCGCTGAAGTACTGCCCGGCCTGTGATTGCGACAAGTGGCTTTACTCGCACTCGCGGGACGCGCACTGCCGGAAGTTCGCGAAGAAGTTTGTGATCAGGCTCGGGAGCTGATGATGTACGGATCTTGCGGTTGCGGTTTTCACGGTTCGGGATGCATCCACGGGATGCAGGGAAGGGGTTGATCAGTGAACGGGAGTTTGCCGGTCGGGATGCAGCGCAACACGCCTGCGGTGGCCCGGTTGAAGAAGCTCGGGGAAACGCTGGATCAGTTGTACAAGGACTTGACTCACGTTGAGTTCTTGGAAGACGACATCATGCAGAAGAAGGACTTCCAGGAGGCCATGGAATTGGCTGAGGCGGCTTGTTCTGCGGTGTTCGGGGTTCGGGACGCGGTCGCCAAAAAGGGCGGCCCGAATGTGGCGAAGGGATACCAGAAGTAATGGCCAAGGGTGATCAGGTGCACGCGACGGTCCGGCGCATCGACGCTTCGATGCTGACGCTGGTGAAGATCATGCAGAAGTTCGGTGTCCCCAAGGGGATGGGGACCTCGCTGAACAGGATGCGGGGTTCGGTGGGCGATTTGGTCGCGAAGTTGGAGATGACGCAGCGCCGGAGCTGATCCGGTTCTGCTCGGCGGGCGCTGGACCTGGAGGCGGGTCCGGCGCCCCTTTTTTGTCTGCTCGTCAGAAAGGGTGCACGGCAATGCGGGACACACGGGTGGGTGCTGACACGGTCACGCCGCTTCGATGGGCAGTTCGGATGGTGGTCGGCCATCCTCGGTCGTCGGGTTCGGCGGCGGTGACCTCGGCGGCGGTGTTCTGGTTCGGGCTTCAGACCATGGTGTGGGCCGCCGGGATTGCCGTGCTGCTGGGCGTGTCCTGGCGGCTGCTCGATCAACCGACGTTCGACCGGTTCGCGGGCCGGTTGTTGCGGGCGTGGTGGAGACGGTGGTGGACATACCAGCGGCAATGGCTGCGGATCATGGCCTCCTGCAACCTGACCACGATCGATCACAAGGGCAACACGCTGGTGCCCCGCGTGACGCGGGTGAAGAGCACGTGGTCGTGGGACACGGTGCATGTCCGGATGGCCAAGGGCCAGGAGCCGGAGGACTTCGAGAAAGCCATGAACCGGCTCGCGAACTCCTTCCGGGCGCGAGCGACGAACGTGCGGCAGATCAAGCCGGGCAAGATCGCGCTGGACTTCCAGCGGGCCGAGCCGTTCGACGAGATGTACATCCCGCTGCCCGAGCTGGCCGACTCGACCACCGAGGTCGACCTCACCCGTCTAGTGCTCGGGCGGGACGAATACGGCCGGGACTTCACGCTCAACCTGCTGGAGAAGGATCTGCACGTCCTCTTCGGCGGCGCGACGGGCGCGGGGAAGGGCTCGTGGCTGTGGGCGCTGCTGCGGGCGCTGGCTCCGCTGATCCGGGCCGGGTACGTACGGCTGTGGGTGATCGACCCCAAGGGCGGCATGGAGTTCGGCATCGGCCGCGAGATGTTCTACGAGTTCGCCGACAACGACGAAGACGGCCTCAAGGTCATGCAGAGGTACGCGGGTGTCCTCGATGACCGGAAGCTGGAGCTGGGGCGCCAGGGCATCCGGAAATTCACGCCGTCGCGAGAGACTCCGCTGGAGCTGCTGATCTGCGATGAGCTGGCCGCGATGACCTCCTTCGGCGGCAAGGCGATCAGCGTCCCGTTCGAACCGCTGATCTCCAAGGGCCTGACGCAGTACCGCTCGGTCGGCGGCCGGATCATCGCCGCGACCCAGGAACCGACCAAGGAACACATCCCGATGCGCGGCCTGTTCCCCACGAAGATCGCGCTGCGGCTGGATTCCTCGTCGTATGTGGACATGTGCCTCGGTGAGGGCATGCGGGACATGGGCGCGTTCGCCGACAAGATCCCGGAATACCTCGCCGGTACCGCCTACGCGAAGAAAGACGGCCGCCGCGAACCCGTCCGGGTCCGGGCCCCCTACACCAGCGACGACGACATCCAGGAACTCGTGGACTTCTGCACGCGCCTGGGCACGGTCACCGAGCTGCACCGCGACACCACTGAACCGGAACTCGCCGAGGAGAACGAGATGCCGGCCGACATCTACACCTTCGACTTCGAAGAGCACGAAGTCGACGACGACGAGATCGACGAGACCGAGTACTTCGAAGGCGACGAAGAAGACGACGAGATCGCCTGACGAAGGGAAGTGGTGAGTATGCGCAAGAACACCGGCAAGGGCGTGGAGAAGACCAGGCCGAAGTGCGACCAGTCCTACAACTGCCCGGCGGACCTCAATGACCACAAGTGGAACTGCGAGTCGCTGGGCGCGTGGTTGAGAACGGCGGCGGACAAGGACGGCGACGTCATGCCCGGCGATGAAGGGTGATCAGCGCCTTGACGCGTTGATCAGTGGCAAATCTCCCGTTTAGTAGCGGCCCGCCCGGCACCGGCAAGTGCATCCGGGCGGGCCTACCCCTGTAGAGAGGCAGGATCCATGTTGGCAAAGTTCGCCCTGGGTGTCACCAGCGCCACCACCGTGGCCGCCGGAACGTGTGCATACCGGCTGTTCCGGCAGACCCGCACCGACCCCCTGACCGGCTTGGGCAACCGGGCGGCGCTCGTAGCGGCGTTCAACCGCGCTCGCCGGTTCCGGCGGGGCCAGCTGGCTGTGGCGGTCGGCGACATGAACGGCTTCAAGGCGTTCAACGACACCCACGGCCACCGCTTCGGCGATCGGGTGCTGATTGAGGTCGGGGCGGTGCTGGGGCACATGGCGTTCCGCGGTGAGGTCCCGGTCCGGCTGCACGGCGATGAGTTCGCGGTCCTCATCCCGTGGGTGGTCAGCGCCGATGATGCCGAACGCCGCACCCGGGAATTCCAGGCGGCGGTGTCCACCATCGACGAGATCGACGGTCAGCCGGTGGAGGTGTCGATGGCGCTGGGCGTGATGAGCGCCCCGGCCGACACCGCCCAGCTGCCCGCGCTGCTGAGCTCGGCGGATGACCGCATGTACGGCGACAAGCACGCCACCAAGACCCACACCGACCGTGTCGGCGTGGTGGCCTGACCGTCCAGAAAGGACGAAGAGATGAGCTTCGGCAAGGACTACTTCTACGGCTGCATCGGCCGCGAGCTGCTCGAAGTGAATCCCCGGCGTCCCGGGGTAGAGATCACGATCACCGAGATCGGGCCGGGCGGCAGGAAGCGTTCGGCGATGCTCAGTTGCGATCAGTTCCGGCAGCTGCTGGCCGAGGGATACGAGATCTTGCAGGCGGTTGATGCGCTGCGGGACGAAGCGATGCGGGTGCGCGAATCCGCGCTCAAGAAAGGGAATCAGTGATGCAGAACATACATGTGGAGCTCACGGGCAAAGGCGTCGTGGGCCTCCTGGCGACTGTGGCGTTGGTGCTCGGGGTGCTGGCACTGGTGTGGCTGCTGGTCACCCCGGCGTGGGCGATCGGGATCGGCGCGGGCCTCGTGCTGCTGGTGCGGGGCGTGTTCTGGCTGTTCAAGCCCCACGGCGAGTAGGAGGGGTGAACGATGGGCCTGCTGCGCCGCAAGCACAAGCAGGACGCCCCGGGTACGACGGGGAAGACACGACGGGTCCGCAAGCTCGGGCACCGGATCTCCGAAGCGCGGGAACTGCGGGGCCTGGTGCGAGACCCCGACCTACGTGCCGTGGAGATGGAGCGGCAGACCCGGCGCACGCTGATCGGGCTGTGGTTCTTCCTCGCCTTGGGGCTGGTGTTCACCACCGCCGGTGTCCAGAAGTTCCTGGCCGGTGATGCGCCCCGGGCTGATCCGCTGTGGTGGGCAGCCTGGACGGTCGAGCCGATGTTCGCGGGCCTGTTGATCACGGTCCTGAACTTCGAGGCCATCGTGTTGTCCTACGGCCGCGAGCCGGAGCACGAATGGTGGTATCGGCTGAAGAAGGTGCTGCTGGCGTCGACCCTGGCGATGAACGTCATCCCGCAGATCACACCGCTGCTGCGGTTGCAGTGGGAGAAGTTCAACCTGGGCTCGGCGGCGGTGCACGCGATCATCCCGGTCATCGTCTACGGCATCGCGGAGATCATCCCGGTCATCCAGGCCAAACGACGCGAGATCATGCTCCTGATCTACGAGAGCGCCGACCAGGCCCCGGCCGCCGACGACGGCCCGGAACCCGAACCGGAAAGGCCGGCCGAACCAACCCCGGCACCGACCCCGGCAGCGGTCCCCGAGCCAGCCCCGGCACCAACCCCGGCAGTGGTCCCCGAGCCAGCTCCCGAACCGGCACCGGCTCCGAGTCCGGTTCCGGTGATGCCTGCGATCCGGAAAGCTCCCCCGCTCCCGGCACCGATCATCCAGACGATCAAGGATGCCCGGGCACAAGCCCTGGCCGACGGGCGGGAGTTCACCGCCGCTGACATCCAGCGCGTCGCGAAACTGCCTGCCGGGATTGCCGAACAGGTCGCGGCCGAGTTCGCCACCCGTAACGGGCACGCGTTCGCCTGAAAACCTTTGCGGGACAACTGAATACAACAAAGCACAACCCATGCTCGGCGGGCAGCACCGTCGACCTGGTGGTGATGCCCGCCGGGCTCCATCCCCCTCGGAGGTCACCACATGGTGTTGCCCGCTCTTCCGAATGTCGACCGCATGAAGCGGCGCATCCAATCCCCCGACTACCGCGACTGGCGCAAGAAAGTTGAAGACGTCTACGGCTGCCTGCACCCGGTCCGCCTGTCGGGCCTGTGGCAGATCACCGACAAGACCACCGGCCAGGTCCTCACCCGCCCCGATGGCCGCCCGGCCGAGACCAGCGGCCACATCCTCTCGCCCTGCGGCAACCGCCGCGAATCGGTCTGCCCGGCCTGCTCCGACCGCTACGCCGCCGACGCCTTCCAGCTCATGAGGGCCGGTCTCTCCGGTGGCTCGAAGGGCGTGCCGGTGACGGTGTCGGACAAGCCGCGTCTGTTCGTCACCCTCACGGCCCCGTCGTTCGGGCCGGTGCACAACCGCCGCCCGACCGCGTCCGGGAAGCTCATGCCGTGCCGCTGCGGCCGCTACCACCACGAACACGACCCGCTGATCGGCCAACCCGTCGACCCCGGCACCTACGACTACACCGGGCACGTCCTGTGGCAGGCCCACTCCGGGAAGCTGTGGAACCGGTTCACGGTCAAGCTTCGGCGGCACCTCGCCCGCGCGGCCGGGATCACCGTCCGCGACTTCGCCGACCACGCCCGGCTCTCGTATGCCAAGGTTGCCGAGTTCCAGAAGCGCGGCATCATCCACTTTCACGCCGTGATCCGCCTCGACGGCCCTGACGGTGCCGTGGACACCACCCCGGCGTGGGGCACGGTTGAGCTCCTTGCCGACGCCGTGCGCGCGGCTCATGCCGATACCGAGGTCGATTCCCCGGAGCTCGATGACGGCCAGGTGCTCACCTTCGTTTGGGGCGAGCAGGTCGACGTCCGTCCGATCCGCCCGGCCGACGCGCGGCGGTTCGAAGAGCGTGACGGGACGATCAGCGACGACCGGATCTCGTCCTACGTCGCGAAGTACGCCACCAAGGGCACCGGGAAGTCCGAAGCCGCGGACCGGCCGATCCGCTCCCGCACGCAGATCGAGTACCTGCGCACGACCGAGCACCACAAACAGATCATGCGCACCGCCTGGGACCTCGGCGCACCCGTGGCCTGCCCGGACTGCCACCCCGACGGCGAGCACCAGGCCGGCGGATGCGCCTGCGCCACGATCGACCACTGCGGCCGGTGCGAGAACGGCGGCTTGATCCCCGGACCGTTCGGCGAGCTCAACCTCCGGCGCTGGACACACATGCTCGCCTTCCGAGGCCACTTCCTCAGCAAGTCGCGGGCCTACTCGACCACGTTCAAGCAGCTCCGCGAAGACCGGCAGATCTGGCGCTTTGAGCAGAACCTCGCCGAGCTCGGCGTCGACGCCGACACCGTGGCCGTGGTCAACCACTGGGACATGACCAGCGTGGGCCACCGCACCCCCGAGGAACGCGAGCTCGCCGCCGCCATCGCCGAACGCACCCGCCAAACACGAAAGCAGAAGTACGCCACCGAAAGGAAGGACTGACCATGAGCAAGCTGTGGGGCATCGAAGACGTCGCTACCTACCTCGGTGTCCCGAGGCGCACGCTCTATGAGTGGCGTTCGAAGGGCTACGGTCCGACTGGTCGCAGGGTCGGGAAGTACGTCCGTTACAAGCCGGAGGATGTCGAGTCCTGGTTCGAGTCTCAGGAAGAGGTATTGGTCTGATGCCTCGTCCTCCTCTGCCGATTGGCACTTACGGCAAGATCCGCACGTACGAGACGGGTTCGGGCTGGCGAGCGGTGACGAAGTTCCGGGACTTCGACGGCGTCACGAGGCCGGTTGAACGAACTGGGCGCACCAAGGCTGCGGCCGAGCGGAACTTGAAGAAAGCGCTCGTAAAGCGGGGCAAAGTCCTCGGCGGAGCGTCGATTAAGCCGGAGACGAAGTTTCGGGACGTGGCTGGTCTCTGGTTGAAGGCCCTAGAGAGCAAGGTGGACGCGGGTACTCGTTCGCCGACCACCTTCGACCAGTATCGAAGCAATCTGCATCTCCATGTCCTTCCAGCACTCGGTGAGCTCCGAGTTGGTCAGGAGGTGACGGTGCCGACGGCCGAAGCGTTCCTGCAGGCGTTGCGGACCAACAAGGACGTTTCGGTGGCCAAGACCGCCCGGTCTGTGGCGTCCGGCGTGATGGCCCATGCGGTACGGCATGGCGCGCTGGAGCAGAACCCTTTCCGGGAGACTTCCCGGCTGGAGAAGAAGCGGAGGAAGCGGGTTCGGTCGTTGACCTTGGACGAGCGGGTCAAGTGGCTGGAACAGCTGGAGGCCGACGACAAGGCGAGCCGCTGGGATCTGCCGGACCTGTCACGGTTCATGCTGGCGACCGGTGTTCGCATCGGCGAAGCACTGGCGGTGTTCTGGCCGGAGGTCGACCTCGGAGAGGGCCTGGTCGCCGTCGACTACAACGTCGTCAGGATCAAGGGCAAGGGCCTGATCAGAAAGTCGACCAAGACCGAGTACGGCGAGCGGACCTTGCCGCTGCCCTCGTGGGCTGTCGAGATGCTGCGTCGACGCTTCGCCGAGACCGATGATCCTGACGGCCCGGTGTTCCCGGACAGTCTCGGCGGGCTCCGTGACCCGTCGAACACGCGGCGGGTCCTTCGCGAGACGCGCGGCAGTGAGGGCTTCGCCTGGGTCACCTCTCACGTGTTCCGCAAGACCGCCGCGACGATCCTCGACGAGGCGGGGCTGACCGCCCGGCTGATCGCGAACCAGCTCGGGCACTCGCGGCCGTCGATGACGCAGGATGTGTACATGGACCGAGAGGCAGTCAGCCGCGACACCGCTGACGCACTAGAGGCGGCGCTCGGTGTACAGGACGGCCAGTAGTTTTGTGTGGGAAAAGTGTGGCTCGGCGTACATCAACACGAAACCCCAGGTCTGTGACCTGGGGTTTTGGTGGGTCGCCAGGGGATCGAACCCTGAACCCGCGGATTAAAAGTCCGCTGCTCTGCCAGTTGAGCTAACGACCCGCGTGCCCAAGGTTACAAGGTCCAGGCGATCTTGTGCGGTACCGGTCGCAGCTTCTTCGCCGATGAAGGTCACATCCGCACCCGCCTTGCCCTGCGGTGAGGGGTTCCCCCACCTCTCCGGCCCGTGGCCGGAGCAGCGACCAGCGGCCAACTTAGGTTCGGCGCAGGGCGCTGCGCCCGTTGCCGGGCCGGTTCCGGGGACAGTGCAATCCCGTGATTACATCACTGCAGGTCAGAGGGTTTTTAAAAACTTCTTTCGGCTGATTGACAACCTCGGCGGGCAGTACACGTCTTTCGGGGCACAGGGGAACGAAACAGCTTTACGAAGGGGACACCAATGCAGCTCAACCGCACTCGGACGCTCGGCGCGATCTCCGGACTCGTCGGGGGCGCCCTCCTGCTCGCCGGATGCGGCCAGCCGGCTGCCGCGCCGCAGACCACGCAGGGCACCACCGACGGCTCCGCGGCGGCCGCCGGGATCGCCCCCGGCGAGTTCCACCCCGACCAGTCCGCCGGTGACGGCAAGTCGACGAGCGACTCCAAGCCCTCCGCCGGCACGACGGCCGGTGGCCAGGCGCCCGGCAGCGGTCAGCGCACCACCGGTGCCAAGTGCACCTCCAGCGACTTCAAGGTCGACCTGAACGTCCAGCCCGACCGCCCCGGCGTCCTGCTGATGGCCGTCACCAACAAGTCGCAGAAGGTCTGCGACCTGAACGGCTGGCCGACGGTCACGCCGCTCGACATGTCCAACAGCACCGGCGACGTGCCGACCCAGCAGGTCGAGATCCCGGGCGGCCCGACGGACTTCAGCCTCGACCCGGGCGAGACCGGCTTCGCCGGCGTGCTCATCGAACTCGGCGACAAGGGCGACTCGAACACCTTCGTCGCCACCGGCTTCCAGGTCGGCGTGCCGGGCGCCAGCGACGCGGTGAACGCCACCATCTTCGGCACCGACGGCACCAACACCGGGAACGGCGGGCTCTACGCGGAGTTCCCGATCAAGTCGATGAAGGTCGGCACGCTGCAGCCCGCCGCCCAGGGCGTCACCGTCTTCGACTGATCCTGGCGGGTTGGCCGGTCGGCGGCAGGGGAATAGGGGCCTCTCCGGGGGCGTTCCACAGGCGCCGTTGACGCTGACGTTAGGAGCGCTTCAATGCCGCTGACCGGCGAATATGAACCCAGCCCGACGGAGTGGGTGCGCAACCAGGTCGAGGAGTACGAAGGCTCGGGCGGCACCAGGGGAACCACGCTGCGCGGGCTGCCGGTGATCGTCCTGACCACCAAGGGCAACAAGTCCGGGAAGCTCCGCAAGACCCCGCTGATGCGCGTGGAGCACGACGGCTCCTACGCCGCCGTCGCCTCCCTCGGCGGGGCGCCGAAGCACCCGGTCTGGTACTACAACGTGCTCTCGAACCCCACCGTCGAACTGCAGGACGGGCCGACGCGCCGGGACTACGTGGCGCGGGAGGTCACCGGGGACGAGAAGGCGCTGTGGTGGTCGCGCGCGGTCGCCGCCTATCCGGACTACGCGGACTACCAGGAGAAGACCTCGCGCGAGATTCCGGTGTTCGTGCTGGAACCGGCTGCTTAGCAGGATCGGGGCGCGACGGCTCGTGCCCTCGCGCCCCAACTGCACTACCGCGACCGCGAACCGCGCCTCCAGTTAGCGCAGCACCGCGAGACCCGGCCTGCGGCGCCTAGCCGCCACGATGCCCTCATCTGTGTTTTCGCACGTCCACCACTGCGACGCCGGGCGCGTGTTCGTCCACAGCGGACATTAAGTCGTCCGAATTTTCGGCGGTGGCAACCACTTCCAGAGCGACGGCGAACTGGTGGTGGTGTAGCCGCGTCAGGCCGGGGTGCAGGTGGCTCGGACCTGGGTGGACGCGATGTGGGCGCCTTCGCCGTCCGCGCCGCCCGCGTAGTCCTCGCCCCGGTCGTGCAGCTTCACCGAGATCTTGCCCTGGGTGATCTTGTACGACCCGAGGTCCACCCACTTGCCGAGGTTGGTGACCTGGTTGATGTCCTTCACGCCGATCACGTTCGCCGCGCCCTGCTCGAACGAGTTGAAGATCGAGTAGTGCGCCCTGGTCGCGCCGACGTTGCGGCGGTCGCCGTCGTTCGGGATGTAGACCGACAGCGCGCAGGTGCCGGTCGTCACCTTGCCCGACACGTCGAAGGTCCACTTCGCGGAGTTGCTGGGGCCGGATGTGTCCAGGTCGCCGGACATCGGCATCGCGTCGAAGGTGCCGCGGCAGCGGCCGTCGGCGGCACCGCCGTTGCGGATGTACCAGCCCTCGCTGCCGTTCGAGTGGTAGCCGACCGCCTGGTACTGCTCCGTCGCGGTGTTCGAGCAGCCCGCCCCGGCGATGAGCGTGCCGCTCCCGCCGCTCGGCCCGCTCACCGTCGACTGATCCGGCGGGGGCAGCGGGTCCTTCGCCGTCTCGGCGGGTTCCTCGCCCTGTGCAGGGGGGACGTCGTTCCCGGCGGTCGGCTCGGGCTGCGCGGGCGGTGCCGGCACCGGTTCCGACATGGCTTCATGCCCCGGCAACGCCTCCACCGCGTCGATCGGAACGCCGTCCCCGGCCATCCCCGGGGTGTCGTCATCGCCCGAGAACAGCACCGCGAGCACGAACGGGACGGAGACGAGGATCACCGCAGCGGCGGCCAGGGAGATCAGCGAAACCTTCGACGGCAGGCCGACGTCCTTGGCCGGCTGGGGCGGAACGTCCGCGGCGGGCGCCGGTTCCGGCCGCGCCGCGCCGGAAAGCGAGGCCAGCGGGACCTTTTCGTAGGACGGCTCGTCGGGTTTCGCCGATTCGATCGGAGTGCCCTCCGCCGGCACGTAGAGCCGCAGTTCCGGCGGCAACGAATCCAGAGAGCGGTCCTCGGGCGACCCAGCGCCCCCGTTCCGATCAGTATCCGACGCCACACTTACTCCAGAAATCGGGGAAGGCGACGTTCCCGAAAGGGACACCGCGTTTCAGCCCGTAGCTTATACTTTGCCCCGATCTGGGGGGAACCTGCCGCTGATGCACCTTTACCAGATATAAACACCTGGTCGACAGCAACAGAAACGAAGGTCATGCACGACCTCATCTTCGTCGCGCTCGTATCGCTGTGGTGCTCGGTGGCCGTGGGCCTGCTCGGCGCCTGGATCCTGTGGTTCCTGCGGCGGGGGTCGCTCGTCGTGATGATGATGATGCTCGCGGTCATCACCACCATCTCCATCGGCTTCACCTTCGTGGTGCTCGCATTCCTCGACCTGTTCACCGTGCGCGGCATGACCGCCGTGCTGCTGGCGTGCATCCCGACGGCCGCGGTGTCGGTGATGCTGTGCCTGCTGCTCGGCAGGCGGATCCTGCACGGCAGCCGGAACCTCGCGCGCGCCACCCGCACCATGGGCGAGGACGGCCGGTTCGCGGCGCCCGCCCAGTCCGGCTCGGCGGAGCTGGCCGTGCTGACCCAGGAACTCGCCGCGACCAGCGCCGCGCTCACCGCCTCGCGGGAGCAGGAGCAGCTGCTGGAGGCGTCGCGACGGCAGCTCATCGCGTGGGTGTCGCACGACCTGCGCACGCCGCTGGCGGGCCTGCGGGCGATGACCGAGGCGCTGCAGGACGGCATGGCCCGCGACCAGGACCGCTACCTGGGCCTGATCCTGCAGGAGACGCAGCGGCTGGACCACCTGGTCGGCGACCTGTTCGACCTGTCCCGCATCCAGTCCAACTCGCTGACCCTGTCGCTGACGCCGGTGTCGCTCGCGGACCTGATCAGCGACGCGGTGACCGCGATCGAGCCGCAGGCCCGCAGCCGCGGCGTGCGGCTGGTGCCGGGCGGCATCGAGCCGGTCGCGGTGCGGGTGGACATCCGCCAGATCAACCGGGCGCTGGGGAACCTGCTGAGCAACGCCGTCCGGCACACCCACCCCGGCGGCGCGGTCACGGTGTGCGCGCACGCGGCGGAGGGCCGGGCGGTTCTGTCCATTTCGGACGCCTGCGGCGGAATTCCGGAGGCGGACCTGCACAAGGTCTTCGAACCGGGCTGGCGGGGAACCCCGTCCCGCCCGGCGGGCAAGGACGTCGGCGGCGGGCTGGGGCTGGCGATCGTGCGCGGCATCATCGAGGCGCACCACGGCGGCGTCGCCGTCCAGAACGTCGAGGGCGGCTGCCAGTTCACCGCGTGCCTGCCGCTGGCCGGTTGAGGCTCGGCCCTGGAGAGTTCGGCCTCCGACGGCGCAGTTTCAATTGAAACTGCGGGCCTTGCGGGGGACCGAACCTTGGGTGGCGTCGTGTGGGGTGGGGCCGGGGCGTCGTCGGGCGAGGCATCGGCTGGGGATCAGGCGGCTGCTAGAAGGGGTTCCCGTCGGACGACGCCCAGTTCGATCGCCTTGCGGGTCAGCTCCGCCTTGTTGCGGACCTCCAGCTTCGCCCGGATCCGCTTGACGTACGTGTCGACCGTCGCTCCGGACAGGCCCATCCGCCGGGCCGCCTGGGAGTGCGTGTAGCCGTCGGCGATCCAGCGCAGCACCTCCTGCTCGCGCCGGGTGAGCACCTGCTGCGCGGGCTCGGCCGGGGCGCCGCCGCCGATCAGGGCCGCCCGGGAACCCGACGCGACGTACACCGCGCCGCGCGCCACCACGCCGAGCGCGTCGTAGAACTCCTGGTCGTCGCAGCCGTCGCCGATGAAGCCCAGCGCGCCGGCCCGCAGCAGCTCCGGGACCTGCGCGGCGGCCTGCTCCGGCAGCACCACGAGCACCCGGTAGGAGCGGCTCAGCCGCGAAACGCAGTGCACCAGGGCGTCCGCCGGCAGCGTTCCGCCGTAGGCGAGCACCGCGACATCGGAAGCGCTGGACAGGCGCTCGGGGGCCTGGTCGAGCAGCCGGGAGATCTTCTCCTGCAACTCGGGGCGGTCGGCGAACACGGTCACGTCGGACAGCACACGAAC
The DNA here is from genome assembly GCF_040654735.1 of Saccharopolyspora sp. NPDC050642. Lineage (NCBI taxonomy): Bacteria > Bacillati > Actinomycetota > Actinomycetes > Pseudonocardiales > Pseudonocardiaceae > Saccharopolyspora > Saccharopolyspora sp. NPDC050642. The sequence continues at coordinate 15,556 of NZ_JBFAIN010000039.1, forward strand.
CAGCAACGTTCTTCACTCCCGGTGTCGCCGGTTCGCGCCGCGGCACAGACGTCTTCGGCTGTTCGTCGCGATTCGGCGGAATTGGTGGGGCTAGGGAATTTCCGACTAGCCCGCGGCCTCTCTGACACCAGGAACGCTACCGGCGGAATGGCCGGGATCGAAGAGATTCCAACGGTCTGTAAACGTCAGTCGGACCTTGTAAGAATCTGTAAGGGTCGCGCGCCCGCGGTAATCGATCGCGCACTTTCGGTAATGCGCGACTGCACCGCACACTCTGGGCGCGGGAGTGAGTGTGCGGTGCAGCGCGGTTCCCGGCCCGCGGGAGGAGCCGGGAGATCGGGTCACCAGCGGCGGTGCGCTCCGGTGCCGCGCGGCCGGATGGCCGGCAGCACGGCGGTCTGCGCCGCGGCGACGTCCGCGACGTGCGGGCGGGGCGCCGTGCGCATGGGCACGGTTTCCCGGGCCGGCCGGGGCAGGACCGGGAGCAGCTGGGTGTCGCCGTTCAGCCGCGCACCTGCGCGGCCGTCGAGCAGGTCGATGCAGGTCAGGTCGCCGTTGTGCGACTCGATCACGTCCCGCAGGGTGCGCCGGTCGGCCCGGGAGACCGGGAGCTGCCGACGCTCGGCGAACGCCGCGAGCGCCTGGGCGGCCGCGAGTTCGTCCCCGTTGTCCAGGTGGTTGGCAACCGCAGCGCTGAGGTTGTCCGACATTTCCGGTGCGAGGTGCAGGAACACCTCGTCGAGCTCGTCGAAGCCGTCCATCTCGGAGGGCATGATCACGCCCTGCTCCCAAACGAACACGGTTTCCTCCTGAATTCGCCGACTTTCGTCAGGCGCTGCAGTCGATCTTCATCTGCGCCGCTGCGTGGTGCGCGTAGGTGGGGCCCTTGTCGGTCCAGTCCTTGCCGCGGGAATGCAGCTTGATGGTCAGCCGTCCACCGGTGACCGCGAACCGTCCACCGTCGACCCAGCTGCCCTGCCGGTTGGTCTGGAAGACCCGGAAGTCGCCGGACGGGCCCTTGGTCTCGTCGCCCTGGTAGACGGTGTAGTAGCTCGGGTCACCGCCGACGTGCTGCAGGTCGCCGCGAGGCACGAACACCGACACCTGGCAGCTGCCCTGCTTGACGTCACCAGTAGTGAACCGCCAGACCGCGGAGTTGTCACCGTCCCGGTTCGGGTCACCCGACATCGGCAGGGAGGAGTACGAACCGTCGCAACCGTCCGCCGCGTGGGCGCCGCCGCTGTTGAGCCAGCCCTGGTTGCCGTTGGCGTAGTAGCCGGGACGGCTGAAGCTGCCGCTCCCGCAGCCGGGCCCGGCGAAGCCGGAGAAGACGACCGGGTGGGCAGCGGTGCGCGCGGGGTCGGCCGGGACGGCGGGCTGCACCTCGCCGCGCGGGATCTCCCCAGCGGGCGGAGGAAGCACCGGCGCGCCGTCGTTCGGGCTGCCGGGCGGCGGGGGGCCTTGGACCAGGTTGCCGTCCGGGATGCCCGGCGGCGGGACCGGCTGCTCCTGCGCCATGCCCGGGATGAAACCGGACTGCGCCTGGGCGTCGTCCTCGTAGGCCGCCGGATTCGGCAGGGAGCGCGAGGGGGTGTCGTCGTTCTGGAGGAGACCCGCGATCAGCACGGGGACGGACAGCAGCACCAGACCGGCCACGGCCGCGGCGGCCACCACCGGCTTGGACACGCGGTTTCCGGGGCGCGACGGGACGTCGGCGGTCTTGGCGGTCTTGGCGGCGGCGACGGGCTTGGCCTTGGTGGCCGTCGCCGTGGCGGCCGCGGTCGCAGCCTCGGCCTCGACCGCCGTGGCCTTGCCGGTGCCGGCGTCGGCGACCGGCTCGGTCAGGGCGGACTCCTTGATGGCGGGCATCATCTCGGTGTCCGCATTGGACGTCCGCAGCTCGCGATCGGCAAGGTAGGCGACGCCGCTCTCGCTGGCGCCGTAGTACTTGTCCTGCTCCCAGGGGTGGTCGCCCTCGGTGGACTGATCTTTGCTGCCGCTCGGGCTCATCTCTCGCTTCCCATCGGTCGAGTCTCTGCCAACCGCTCCCGCCGGGTCGGGGTTGTGCGGTTCGCGCTGCGGAGCCGTCTCACCCGGAGCGCCGACCGCGCCCGGGCCCCGGGCATTGAGCCTGGTCAAGATCGCGCTGCTCGACAAGTAACCGAATAAGGGACAGGGGCGTCAGGGAAGCGCACTTGCACGTTCAGATAGCGAAAGGGTTCCGGGCGGGCTGTGGCGCGGAACGGCCGGATCGGTTGATCTCGGCGCATGGCCCTTTCCCCTTTGGACGGTCCGACCGGCGGCTACCGCAACGCCCCCACCTCGGCCCCGGAAGCCGGGTACGGCTTGGCCGCGCCGCAGGAGTGGACACCGGCCGGCGGCGTGCTTTCGGTCGACCAAACCGAGTTGCGGCGCGCCGTCGCGTTGTTCCAGGAAGCGGCGGCAGCCGCCAGAAGCTCAGCGGGGAAGGCGCCGCGAGTCGCGGGGCAGGGCCTGCCGCCGTGGGGCGATGATCCGCTCGGGGCGGCGTTCGGCGGCGGCTACCGGGATCCGGCCGAGCAGGCGTGCGCGGCGCTGGACGAGCTGTCCGGGCTGCTCGGCGACGTCGCCGACCGGCTCGTCGCGGCCGGGCGGACCTTCGCCGAAACCGAAGCGCAGAACGTCGAGCACGCCCGGAGGTGGCAGGCCGATGGCCGCGGTTGACGTACCGGACGATGTCCAACGCCTGCTGGAGGTGCTGGTCGGCAACGACTGGCCGGAGGGCGACCCGGACGAGCTGCGGGCGATGGCCGCCGGCTGGCGCGAAGCGGCCGAGCACCTGGGCGTCGTCGTCGAGCTCGTGAACGGGGGCGCGGCGCAGGTCGCTCGCGCGCTGACCGGGGAGACGGCGGATTCGTTCCGGGCGTTCATCGCGCCGCTGCTCGGCGAGGAGGGTTACCTGCCGCAGCTGGCCCTGGCCGCCTCCGGTTTCGCCGACGCGCTGGACGGGATGGCGCTGGAGATCGAGACGCTGCGGATCATCATCATCCTGCTGCTGACCATCCTGGCCATCGACATCGCGGCGCTGATCGCGGCCGCGGTGGCCACCTTCGGCGCCTCGACGGCCGTCATCCCGGCGAAGGTGGCCGCCACCCGGACGACGCTCGCGGCGGTGCTGCGGAAGGCGATCAACCAGGTGCTCGCCCACCTGGCGGGCTCGGTGCTGGACCAGGTCGGGGTCACGTTCTTCGCGCAGTTCATCCAGATCTGCCAGGGGAAGCGGAAGGGATTCGACGGCGGGATGCTGGCGATCTCGGCGCAGAACGGCGCGATCGGCGGAGCCGTCGGCATCGGGGCGGGACCGCTCGGCAACGCGATCAAGGTCGGCGGCGCGAAGGCGCTCGGATCGCACCTGTTCGACGGGTCGGCCGCGAAGACCTGGAAGGGGGCGACCGTCCAGTTCGGAGCCAACCTGCCGCTGAACGCTGGATGGGGCGCGGCTGTGGGCGCGGCGGAAGCGGCGGCGCAGGACGCGGCATCGGGCGCGAGCGGCGACGAGGTGTACGGGGCGGAGAACGGAGCGTTCACCGGAGCTCTCGACGCGGGCAGGGGATCGTTCAACCCGCACGGGAAGTTCTCGACGTCGACGAGCGTCCACCTCGACAACATCCCGTGGCGGGGCAAGAACACTCCCCAGCCCGCCCCGTCCCACCCGAATCCGATCCCGACTTCGTCGGAGCCGCCGAAGCTCCCGGAAACCCCGAAGGAGGACTGGACCGCCTGGGCCGACGAAACCATCGAAGCGCTGAACCGTTAGCCGAGCGCCAAAAGACCAGGCCGAGCGCGCTACTTCAGGTCCGATCCCTTCGCCACGACGACCCCGTAGAGATCTCCGATCGTCGCCAAAGCGCTGGAATGGACCTGCTCCGCCGACACGTCCCCGTTCGCGGACGGCAGGGGCCGGGTGGCGCAGGCGTCGGCGACGACGGTGGGATCTGGCTCTTCCTTCCGGCGTGTCAGGAAACGGACTTCTCGGCGACGACGATCCCGTAGATGTCTTCGATCGTCGCCAGCGCGCTGTGGTGGATCTGCTCGGCGGACAGCTCGACCCCGGCTCCCGCCAGCGGCCGGGTGGCGCACGCGTCCGCGACGACCGTGGGCGAGTAGCCGCGCAGGAATGCGCCTTCGGTCGTGAAGGTGACGCACATGTGCGTCATGAACCCGGCGATGATCACGTTCTCGCGACCCGCGGCCGCGACCTTCTGCTCCAGATCGGTGCCGTGGAAGGAGTTCGGCGCGTGCTTCACCACGACGGACTCACCGTCGACCGGTGCCACGCTGGGGTGGATCTGGCCGATCTCGGCGCGGATGTCGTAGGGCGTGCCCTCGCCACCGTCGTGGACGACGTGGATCACCGGCGTCCCGGCCTCACGCGCCCGCGCCAGCAGCGCCGCAGCGGAATCCAGTGCCTCCCGCCAACCGTGCAGCTCCATCACGCCACGGGTGTAGGTGTTCTGGTAGTCGACCAGGATCAGCGTGGCGTCGGCGAGGGTCGCCGGTGTTTCGCCGAAGCCGTTGAGCTGGCGCAGCGTCGTGGCAGCCATGGGCAAAAGCCCTCCTCAGGTGGGGTTTCGAGATCGCTCGGCACCGTGGCGGCGCCGACGTGATCGACGCTACGATCGCGCCGTGGTGTCTGCAATGACGCCCGACTTGCAGATCTGGACATCGCCTCGGAGGGAGAGCCCGTGCCCGCGCTGAAGCGGCTGATCGTCATCGTCGTCTTCGACGGCGTCGACCTGCTGGACATCACCGGCCCGCCGGAGGTGTTCGCCCTGCTGCAGCGGGAAGTCGACACCGACACCGGCTACCGCGTGCTCCTGGCCGCCGAGACCACGGATCCGATCACCACCGCGGCGGGCGTGCGGGTCCTGCCGGACGCCACGTTCGACGAGGTCAGCGGCCAGCGCATCGACACCCTCCTGGTTCCCGGCTCGGTGCGCATCGACGCCGACCAGCGCGTGACCGCCCTGACGGACCCGCAGGTCACCGCCCGCGTCAGGCAGCTCGCCGGCACATCGCGCCGCATCGCCTCCGTGTGCGTCGGCGCCCACATCCTGGCCGCCGCGGGCCTGCTCGACGGGAAGCGCGCCACCACGCACTGGTCGACCGCCCACCAGCTGGCCGCCGACCACCCCGCCGTCACCGTGGACGCCGACCCGATCTTCATCCGCGACGGCGCCGTGTGGACCGGCGCGGGCATCAGCTCCTGCCTCGACCTGTCCCTGGCGCTGGTCGCCGAGGACTTCGGCGAGCCCGTCGCGCTTCGCGTGGCCCGCCATCTCGTGATGTACCTGAAGCGCCCCAGCGGGCAGAGCCAGTTCTCCGTGCCCCTCGAACCGGTCTCCACCACGCGCCGGATCGAGGACCTGCGGCACTACATCGCCGGCCACCTGTCCCGGCCCATCGGCCTCGCCGAGCTCGCCGAACACGCCCGGGTCTCCGAGCGCCAGCTCGCCCGAATCTTCAAGGCGGAACTCGGCATGACACCGACCGCCTACATCGAATCCGCCCGCGTCGAACTCGCCCGCAACCAGCTGGAATCGACCGACGCCACCCTGGACCGCATCGCCACCACCTGCGGGTTCGGCACCGTCGACACCCTCATCCGCGCCTTCCGCCGCCAACTGGCGACCACGCCGAGCGAGTACCGGAGCGGCTTCCAGTACGCCCCGCAGCGGCAGGGTCGCGCTTAGGATCCAGCCGTCACATGCGTGTCGATGTTCGGGAGTTGGGCGTGCGCATCGGGGAACTTTCGGAGCGGACCGGCACTTCGCGGCGGTTGATCCGGTACTACGAGGAGCAGGGGCTGATCGTCGCCGACCGCTCCCCCAACGGCTACCGGGAATTCGCGGAGTACAACGTGGACCGGGTGATGCAGATCCGCGGGCTGCTCGACGCGGGGCTGCCGACCCGGATCATCAAGCAGATCCTGCCGTGCCTGGACAAACCCCGGGTCATCTACTTCCCCGACGCGACGCCGGAGATGATCGCAACCCTGGAGCACGAGCGGGACCGGATGACGGACCGGATCAGGTGCCTGACCAGAAACCGGGACGCGGTGAGGGAATACCTCGACGCGGTCCTCGAGTACAACCGCACCGGCGCGGCCCCGGAAGCGACCGGATAGCTCAGGCGTCGGTCGGCTGCTCCGCGTTCTCCATGCGGACCATCGCCACCCACTCGCGACGGGTCGGGGTCCGCGCCTCCGGACCCGATTCGGCGATGTGCGCCCGCAGCCCCGGCGGCAGGGAGATGCCGTGCTTCTCCAGGTAGTACGTGGTCAGATCCGACCAGATCCAACTGCCGTCGGTGCGCAGCGTCACCGGGACGACCGGCTCCTCGCTGTCGGTCAGCAGGTCGGGGACCAGGTCGTCCTCCTCGGTCAGCGGCTCGCCCGAGTTCAGGTAGGCCACCTGCGACTCGCGCTCCGGCCCGGCCGGCTCGCGCTCCTCGTTCTCCTCGTCGAAGCGGGCGAGTTCGATGGTCGGCTCCGGGCCGACGCCGAAGATCTCCCGGCCCGCCACCAGCGCCGGCGCGTGGTAGTAGGGGTCCAGCGGACTGTCCGAGCGGAACACCTCGACCTGCGGGCTGGCCAGCCCCGCGTCCCACAGCCGCTCCGCCAGCTCCGCGGCGATGAGCTGCGGCTTCATCCCGCCCTCGGTCTCCACCAGGTGCATCGCGCGGGCCACTTCCTCCGGTCCGCCCTCGGGGAGCCGCCACGCCTGCCACGCGGTGTGCGTGCCCGGCTGCGACTCCAGGTACTCGCGGACCACGGCGGCGTAGGTCTCGGAGAGCGGATCGTCGGCGCCGTGGAAGTCCCACGCCACCACCGAAACGTCGAAGGCTTCGTCGAGCACGCCGACCGCTTCGGCGACGGCCGCGTCGACGCCGTCGAGCAGGACCTCGCGGGTGTCCGCGGGCAGGGGTTCGTTCCACTCCCGGAAGACCTGGGCGATCAGCCGCACCGCGTGGGACCACTGGCCGGCCACCAGCCAGCGCCGCGCCTGCCACACCACCTCGTCGGGCAGCATCGGCGCGAAGCGCAACAGCAGCTCGTGCCGCGCCGCGTCCTGCTCGTCCTGCGTCATCTCCGAACCCCAAACTCCAGTTGCCGCACTGCGCACCGCCAGCTTCCCCGGGCTCCGGCACCGGTTCAAGTAACCGATACCGGGACGGTCCTCACGCCACCGCGCGCTTGAACGCGCCGGCGAGCAGCCGCATGGAGGCGTCCGAACCCGGGTTGACGAGGACGTCGACGCCTTCGTCCGGCAACACCTCCGCGAGCTCCGCGGCGGTCACCTCCTGCCAACCCGCGACCTGCACCCTACGTCGATGAGCCGGGGCGGTCGTCACCAACACCGACGCCACGTCGTCCGGGGACGGCGCGATCACGGGGTTGCCCTCCTCGTCGATCGCGACCCCCAGCACGGCTTCGCGCAGCGTCGCCAGCAGCGCTTCCGCGTCCGCCTCGCCCTTGTTGACCAGCCGCAGGGTGGCGTCGACGGGGTCGGTCGGCGAGCCGGGGCCGGACGGCACGTAGTCGGGGTTGGCCTCGAACCGCCCGGTCGTGCCGTCGGCCTCCACGTACCAGCCGCCGACCACCGCTTCCAGCGGCGGCTGCCGCGGATCGCCGCCCTGCTCCTGCCAAGCCGGGTCGATCAGGAACACCCACCGGTCCTCCTCCGGCAGGACCGGCGCCTCTTGCTCGTCCGGGTTGACGCTCATGGCCAAGATTCCCTTCCCCTTCGGGCAGATCTTCGTTGCCGGTCGGCCGGAATCCCGCCGGTCGCCGATCCGCGCCGGAACCGCCGGCCTCGTCGGCGACGATCGCCTCGCCCGGGGCTCCACGTCGGCCTTCCCAGGAACATCACCGCTGGTAGCAGCGTATATGCCCACCGGCGAGACTTCGAAGGACATCCGCGCTCACCGCCCGGAGCCCGCGGTCGAGTTCGGGAACCCCAGCCCCCGGGACTTGAACGGGCCCAGGCCGAATACGGGGTTCGGCGTCCGCCCGGGGTAGCCCTCGCCGGGCCGCCCGAAGAGCTTGGTGCGCCAGTTCGACGCATTCGGATCGTCCAGCGCGAGCGCCTTGTCGGGGCGCGACTGCGATTCCGCGTGCGTGTCCGGCGTGGACGTGGCGCTGCTGCGGTAGGGGCGGATGGGCGGGTCGACCAGGATGGTCTGCAGGTTCTGCTTGCGGGCCAACTTCAGGAACGCGTCCGGGGTGTAGTGGTCGGCGTGGTCCTTCTTCGGGTCGTACAGCACGTACGCGCGCTCGCCGTCCCGCAGGACCGCGTCCACGCGCATCGTGTGCCCGAAGCGCCACACCGGCGCGCCACCCTCCCGGCGGATCCGGTTCCAGGTCTCCTCCGCACCGAGTTCCCGGTGCCAGTCGGCGAACTTCTTCTCCTGCCTACCGCGTCCCGCGTCGTAGATCGTCCGGTGCAACGCCTTGCCGTAGGTGACGTCGTTGACCGAGGCGAAGCGCCGGAACGGCCGGTCGATCAGCATCAGCGGCGCCGAAACGGCGAAGCTCCGGGTCCAGCGGCCGGGGAAGCGCTTCTCGGTCAGCACCTGGATCTCCGAGCCGCGGCCGGTGCCCAGGTCGAGGAGCGCGGAGAGCTTCTGCATGGTCCGGCCCCACTCGCGGCTGATCTGCGCCCACGCCTCGGGGTCACGCTGACCCGCCTTGACCAGGTCCAATGCGCGTTCGTGCAGCTTCCCGAAGGTCGCGTCAGCCGCGTTGACGCGATGGGTCACCAACTCGCGGATCGTGCGCCCGAACAGCTGATCGCGCTCGTCGAGCACGTTCGCCCACCTCGGCTGCGGGTTGTCCCTCATGTCGTGGATCTGCGCCGAGAAGTTGCGGCCCACCAGCAACAGGCCCGCGATGGTCGGCGCCTTGGCCATCGCCCCCGTGTTCAGGGCGGCGGTGACGCAGGTGGCCAGGAAGTGCTGCTCCTCGTGCCCGCTGGCGGCGAACAGCGAGTCGAGGAGCACCTCCTCTCCGCCTGCTTTCAGCAGCTCCTTGAAGAGGCCGTCATTCCGGAGCGCCTGCCGCGCGTCCGGGTTGAGGTTGATGAGCGACACCTCGGCGAGCCGGTGCGCCAGCGAGGCCCCCGGGTCGTAGTCCGAGCCCGACAGGAGCGAATTCGGGGCGGTGAAGGGATTCTCGCCCGAATCGAGCCGCGTCGCGATCTCCGCCAACGCCTCTTCGAGGCGGTAGGGCGTCAGCGTCCGTGCCTCATGCCGCTGCACCAACGCGGTGTGGTCCAGCTCGGCCAGGTCGCCGCGAGCTGCCTCACGCACCGGCACCAGTGACGCCGCGAGCACCGCGTCGTCGATCCAGGCCCGCAGCTTGGACCGGTCGGGCTCGGGCAGGCCGTCGATGTTCGAGCGGATGACCGCCATCGCCTCGCGAACACCCGGCATGGCGGCGATCTCGCGCGAGTAGTCCTCCAGCGAGCCGCCGTCGGCCAGCCGCTCGAACTCGGCCCGGATGTGGCTGTTCCGCTCCGGTGCCAGGACCAGTTCGGCGAGCACATCCGGCTTCGATTCCTTGCCGGACAGGGCGTCCCAGATCTGGTCGGACAGATTTCGGCTCGCGGCGGCCGGCTGCGCGTGGCTCGCGGCTTGGTCGCTTCGGCTCTCGCCTACCTCCGGCTCGTCGCCGTCGGCTTGGTCGTTCCCGTCGAACCGCCGCCACTTGCCACCGGCAGCGACGTTGCTGGAAGGCGCGCCGCTCTGCGAGCCGGTGGAGATCTTCTCGGTTGGGGCGTACATCGGTACGTCGCGACCGGTGAAGCTCGCGCCTGCCCGCTGGAGCTGCCACGCAGCACCGTCCGGACCATCGAGCTTCCCAGCTGAACAGCAGAAGAGCCCGAAAGCCTGCGCCCCCTCGGACAACGCCTCCTGGAACACGCCGTACTTCTCGAGCACGACAGCGAGCGTCGTTCCGTCGACCCGGAGCCGCTGGTCGTTCCACTTCCCGTCCGGGGACGGCAGGTGGACCGCGAACGCCTCCGGCTTGCCGTGGGTGACGATGAAGAAGGGCTTCGCCCCGTCCTGCACCCACGGCGTGGGCTTCGGCGTCAGGTCCGGCAGCAGCCTGGTCAGGCCGTGGTCCTGCTCCTTGGCCCACTTCTGATAGAACGCGTTCTCCTTGTCGGGGAAGTACTCGTCGCCTTGGCGGTCGGTCATGAGCGAGACGCCGATGGTGTTCCCGTCGGCACCGGTCAGCCTGCCGATCCGGACCTCGCCCACGTCGAACGGGTGCAGGCTGCCATCGAGTTCCTTGCCGAACAGCCAGGTCTTGTGGAACACCGAGCCGTCGCGGTTGCCCGACTTCTCCGCGCTCCTGGCCAGCAGCAGGGTCGAGCCCGAGGTCTTCCCCTCGTTCGCACTGCGGAACAGCTCGGACTGCTCCACGAGCTTCCCGAAGTTCGCGCGGTCGACCTGCACCGTCATGCCGTTGTCCAGTTTGACCTGGAACTTCCCGGCCTTGGCTCGCATCTCGACCACGAAGGGGTTGATGCCGTCCGGCAGGCGACGGCCGATCAGCTTGCCGGCACCGCCGTTCTCCGCCCACCCGAGGCTTTCCGCCACCTCACCGGGCTTGGTCTTGAAGGTGACGCCGATCGTCTCCGTGCCGTCCGCACCGGTCCGCGTCAGCGGGGTGAACTCGACGTGGGCCGAGGAGAACGACACCTTCTTGCCCAGGTACGTGCCCGTGATGTCGTTCTCGCTGCGCTTGCCGAAGAACATCCGCCACTTCGACAACCGCTCGCCCCGGGCCTGGTCGTCCACCGCCGACGACGAACGGTCCCCGCCTCCACCACGGGCGTCCGGGTTGTCCGCGAGCTGACGGGTCCCCGGTTCGACACCTTCGAAGAGGACGTCCACCGGGAATCCGGAACCGTCGGCGAATTCCCGCAGGCCGGCGGCGAATTCCCGGGCGGCCTGATCGCCCTCGCTCTCGTAGACCCGGCCGACCATCTGGACGTAGTCCTCGAACGCCCCGCCGGTCAAGGTGTGGAGTCCGGCCTGGGCCGCGATCATCCGAACCGCCGACGCGGTGCCGCTGTTCTCGCGCGGCGGGCCGGGCTGCTCGGTGCCCGACGAGCCTTCCGGCTTGGCCATCGTCCCGGATCCGGAATCCATGTAGAACTGAACGTCCCGGGCTACCGTGTTTTTCGAGACTTCGTACGCGGATGCCTTTGCGATGGCCACATAGGTATGGCCCTGCTCGAACAACTGCCGCCACCGCTGCAGCTCCGCGAGGCGCTCCGGCGTGCCCCGCCCCGGCAGGGGTTTCCGGCCTGCCGGAGTTCCGGCCGTCTCCTGGTGGGAACCGGACAGGTCAACGTCCACGAAGTCCAGGTCCGCCAGCAGATCGACGGGACTGCCATCGATCTCGCTCGCCGACTCGTTCAACGGCGAGAACGCCGCATCGTGAGTCGTCCGCGCCTGCTTGGCGGGCGGGGCGGCCTGCTCGTAGGACGCCGGTCGCTTGGTTCCACCCGCGCCTGCGTGCTTGGAACTGGTCGATGCCTGGTCTTCCTGGGACGACTGCAGCGCGTCGGACGAGTCCCGTCCCCGGCCGAGCAGGCGGCCGCGCGGCGGGTAGAAGTCGGCGAAGTGCTCCGCCAAGCCGCGGGCGAACGCCAGGGCCTCCGTCGGGCCGTCCTCGCTCAGCACCTTGGCGATCATCGCCAGGTGCCGCCGCTCCAGGAGCCGGTCCGCCTCGGTCACGTTGAGGCTGAGCCGGTGCACGCCCGCCTGGTCGGCGATCCCCCGCACCTCGCCGGACGGCAGCGCATCGGGATTCCACTTGCCCGTGGCCGCCCATTCCTCCAGCGCGTCGAACCGAACTTCCCAGCCGGAGCGCCGGTCGGCCCCGGCCGTCGTGTCGAGCCCACGCAGATCCAGGCGCAGCTCCTTGATGATCCGCGCGAATCCCTTGGTGTCGGAGTCGACCAGAGCACCCGCGAGGCGCTCGCGGAACGCCTGCAGCCGGGATTCGTCGACCGAAGGACTCCCACCATCGGCCTTGACTTCGGCGCTGAACGCCCGGACCTCCAGTCGCACCAGCGACTTCACCGCAGCAGCAGCATCCTTCTCCCGCTGCGACGGCCGCTTCTCCGCCGAAGACCCGTCGTCCTGACGCGATTCCGGATCGGCATCCCGGCCGGAGGGCGTCGGCTGCTCCTTCCCGGCGTCCTGCGCCGACGAGGACTCGCCCGGGCCGTGCACGTTCGACTCCGGCCGGGCACCGCCGAGCAGGCGGACATTGTCGTCGGGATCCGCCGGGATGTAGATCGCGTTGTCGTTGGCCGGAACGTTCTCCGACGCGACGACCTGCTGCACCGGCCCGGCGACCAGATCACCGATGCCGTCGTCGTCCAACCCACCAGCATCGGCCTGATCCGCCCAGCCGGCGAAGAACTCTTCGGGATCGATCTCCTGGATCTGGTGGTCATCGGCAGGTCGGTCCCCGGACGCATCGCCGCTCGCCGCGGCGGCCGACGACTCGGCACCGGGCAGATCGACGTCCACCAGGTCCAGCTGCGCGATCCAGTCGCCGGAGCCGTCCCCGCCGAGATCGTCCACGCGATCCGTCAGCGGCGAGAACGCCCCGGCACCGAGCTCCCGGAACCGCTTCGCGGACTCGCCGGATTCGTCATCGGTGGCGCTCCGCTTGGCGGCACCAGCACTGGCCTGTCCTTGCTGACCGGTGGTCTGGCTCGTCGGCGGCTGCCCTCCGGCACGCTGCGCATCGCGTGCCCGATCCTCGGCCACCACCTGTCTGATGTCGGCCTCGGAGAAACCGCTGAGCCTCGCGATCTCCGCGTACGAGATGTGCCGTTTCTGGGATCGCCGGGCCAGCTCGGCCCTCCGATCCGGGTCGGCCAGCAATTCCCGCCGCTGCGCCGGCGACAGATCCCGCATCAACCCCCAGTACCACGACGCACCGCCGACCAGGTTCCCATGGCTGTCTCGCTTGGCCCTTTCCTGCGGGCTCGAAGCCTCTTTGATCAACGTCCTGATCTCGTCCTCGGAAAGACCGGTCGACGTCACGATCTCCTGGTAGGTGTCCTTGCCCTTCACCTTCCGCCGGTGAAGTCGGCGAGCCAGATCTGCCCGCTCATCGGGGTTGTCCAGCACGCTTTGCCGGCCCTCCGGGGACAAGCCCCGGAAGCGTCGCCAGTACCGCATCCCGTCGAGGATCGAAGCGCCCAGCGATCTGCCCGTCTGCCTCGACGTCCCGGCGTTGTCCGATCCCTGCGAATCCTGCGCCTGGTTCGGGAGCCCGCCGAACAGGCGGCCGCGCTGCGAATAGAAGCCGGAGTACTCCGCCAGGCCGCGGGCGAGCGCCTTCGCGCCGTGCTCGCCTTCCTGCTGCAGCACGTGCTGGATCATCGCCAGGTGCTCGCGGAACCGCTGCTGCTCCTGCCGGTGCCACCGGCCCGCCTCACCCTCGGTGCTGATGTTCAGCGCAGGCTGAACGCCCGTAGCCCGGGCGATCGCCAGCACCTCACCGGACGGAACCGCGTAGGGGCTCCACTTGCCCTTCGCCAGCCACGCCAGCTGCTCCTGGAACCTCCGCTCCCACAAAGCCGCGGCACTCAGCGGCGCGAACTCCGGGCTGTGCAGGAACGCCTGCTGCTTGGCGCCCTCGACGAATGCCGGCAGCGGTGCCGGCACGACGTCGCGGACGCCCGCCGTGAACTCCTCCTCGTTCTTGCCCAGGTACTCGAAGCCGTGGACGTTCTCGTAGCCGACCCCACCGGGGAGCGCGACCTCGAGTTCGTGCGGCTTCGCCGCGCTCGGCCCGAGCGTGCCGTTCACCCAGATCCCGCCGGGCACGAAGATGCGGTACCGCCAGCCCTTGCCGGACATGCTGATGTTGGACCGCAACGACGTGCTGACGTAGATCGACGCCTTGTTGTCGGCGACGTAGGACAGGAGGTTCGCGTTCTCCCCGCTCTTCGGCCAGAATCCGCCGGCCGACCGGATCTCGCTCGGCGGCCGCATGTCCGCGCGGTACACGTAGAGCGGTCCCTGCAGGTAGACCAGCTGCGCGGGAACCGCGTCCCGCAACGGCACCGACCGGTCGAGGGCGGCCGCGAGGGGGTCGCCGGCTGGGGCGTACCGGCTGAGCCGGTTCGGCACGACCGCGTGCCATTCACCGATCCGGGTCGTGGCGAAGGCGTTCGCCCCGGGCTCCTTCGACAGGTACCAGTGGTAACTCCCGTCGAGCAGCTTCGCATGGACCGCCAGCCGGTCTTCGCCGCCGATCGGGGTGAGTTCGACATGACCGCCGAGGTCGGCGGTTCGCCGCCACAGCCCGTCCGAACTGACCTGGACGACCTGGTCACCGCGCGTCTCCGGGGCTCCCCACCGCTCGACCTCGGCGTGCTCGGGGATCTGGGTCAGCTTGACGTAGCGGGCCTTCTTCTGCGTCAGCTGGATGGCGTCCCCGCCGGGGAGGTCGTCCGGGTCCGCGAGGACGTCTTCCTGCACGACGTGCCCGGTGGCCTCGTCGAAACGGATGATCTTGCGGTACCCGGAATCGGCATTGCTCTGGTGGCGGAATTCGAGCAGCAGGGCGCCGTCCGCATCCCGGCTCCACGTCCCGAGGTGGGCCGCGCCGAGGCGGTCGACCAGCAGCACGCGGTCACCGGCCCGGTCGAGCCGGAAGTGGCCGACCGGGTCCGTCGAGTTCTCGTGCCGGAACTCGGTGCGCTCCCCCCACACGGGGGTGTGCGCCACCGCGGCCGCCGGGTTCTCCCCGGCGCGCGCCGCTGCGGTGGCCGAGGACTCGGCCACCTCCTGGATACCGGTGGGTTCCGGCTGCCGCGTGCCGGCCGACGACGCGTCATCGCTCATCGTGGACGATTCGTCGATCTCGCCGAGAACGACGGTTGACTCCACTGTGGATCCCTGCGGCGGTCCGCCTTGCTCCCCGGCTTGCGTGGCGGCCGCGGCACCCTGCGACGTGGTGTTCTCCGGCGGGGCGGAGGAGAAGTTCCCAGGCCACAACCGTGCTGCGCGCAGCAGGTCCTCCGGCGAAATCGGCTGCCAGCCGTCCTGTTCGCTGCGGGTGCGGAGCCCATCGACCAGTTCTTGCAGTTCGCCGGTCACCTGGCCCTCGAAGTGGCCGGTGGTCGCGAGCGCCGCGAAGTTCCGCACCGCGGTTTCGACGGTTTCCGGGCCGGCCTGGAGCGCCTGGAACTCGCGGAAGAAGATCCGGGTCAACTCGCCGGTGAGGCCGCCGAAGGCATTGCCCAGGCCGCGCGAGAGGTCGCTGAGCAGGAGGTGCTGGCCCATGCTGTCCAGCCGCAGCCCCAGGCCCCGGGTGTAGTTCACCGCACCCTCGAACGCCCTCGGCTCGCGCAGGCCGAGCCTGTCGAGCCCGCCGCGCATCCACTTCACCCAGTCGTCGTCCATGCGGCGGCGCAGCTCCGCCGAGAACAGCATCGCCAGGTCGCCCGGCCGCGCGTTGAGGACCAGGGAGGCATGGAGCAGAGCACCCGGATCGAGGTGGAAATCATTCGCGACCTGCGGAACCTCGGTGGGGATCCAGCCGAATCGCAGGGCGAAATCGGCGAGCATGCCCGGGTGTAGCCCCAACTCGAGCAGGTCCCGCAGCGGCGGCACATCGCGGGAGGCGTCGAACCACTCCTGATCGGCCAGGACCTGCAGGCCCTGCTGCTCCAGCCACTGCAGGGGAGCGTCGGCCGGGGACTGCTCCGCCTGCCGCGCGGCTCCCTCTTCCGCCGACGTGCCCGCGGCGTCGTCCGGGGTCGTCGGTTCCACGCCGGCTCCCTGCAGGACCACCTGCCCGTCGCTGACCGACACCACCTGGAAGGTGGTGCCCGCCGGGATACCGACTCGCCCGTCCAACAGCGAATGCGCCGACTGCAGGTTCGTCCCGGGCTGGGACCGGAACACGACCTTCGCGGTGCCCTCGCCGGGGGTGGCCGAGCCGAAGGCGGCGGTCGGCAGCCGGAGCTCGGCGCCGGGCCGCAGGTCGCCCAGCCAGCCCGCCCAGCGGATTTCACCGTGCACCTCGTTGCCGTGGAACGGCGGGAACTCGCGCACGCCCTGGTTCACCAACGCCTCGACGAGCATCGCCCGCGTCCGCTGCCGCTGGAGATCGCCGGTGAAAGCCGGGTATGCCTCGTGGATCTTGCCCGAGGCGGCGTGGTTCGCCGCGACCAGCGCGGCGTCCAGCGGGCCGCCGCTGCCGAAGTCGGCAACCGCGTCATAAACGTCGTAGAAGGCGTCTTCGAGCTCTTCGGAGCCCGTCCACATCCGCTGGTAGTTGGCGGCATCCAGATTCTGCGGCTCGAAGGCGTCCGTGACGCGCGCTTCGACGAGCTCGGTGTCGTGCCACTCGTTCGCCCAGGCGATGTCCTCGACCAGCTGATCCCGCAGCGCGGCCAGGTCACCGCTCAGCCGGGTGTAGAGGGCGACGCGGTCGTTGAAGCCACCGATCTCCAGGTACTGGTGCAGGTCACCGGCGAGCTGGTTCAGCGCGATGAGGTCGGCGGCGTTGATCGAGTCGTCCGCCGCGAACGCCCGGACCAGGTCGAGCAGCAGCCCCTCGTCGAAACCACCGCCGGCGCGCAGTTCCCGGAGGCGCTCCGGCGAGACGCCGAGTTCGAACGCGACCTGCTCGTCCAGGTCCTGAACGGCGTCGCGGATGGCCTCGACCAACGCGTCCTCAGTGGCCGGGTCCGGCGTGGTGCCCTCCGCCAGCATCTCCCCCGACCAGGCACCGCGCCGCCGCAGGAGGTTGGTCAGCGTGATCATGCTGGTCAGGCTCTGGTCCGGCATCGAGCCGCCGGCCGCGCCCCGGTAATCGGGGTTCACCACGTGCAGGTCCGGCAGGCCCTGGAACCGGGCGGAACGCAGGTGTTCGCCGCCGACCTCCAGGAACGCGATCTCCAGCTCGTGCGCCTTGTTGGTCGCCAGGCCCAGCGTGGCGTTGACGTCGATCCCGCCGTGCGGCGTCACGATCTCGGTCTGCCAGCGCGTGGTGTTCTGGGAGAAGTCCGCCGCGCGCGAGGTCGAGACGTACATCGACTTGTAGTTGTTGTTCACGTACTGGGCGAGGTCCTGGTTCCGCCCCTCCGCCAGGTCGTCGGGTCCGCTGTCGAGACCGCCGGCGGGCAACCAGTTCTCCGGGTTCTGCGAGCGGAAGCCGCCCGGGAAGTACTGCTCCGGGCTGCGCCCGTCCACCCGGTACAGGACTTGGCCGTCCGTCCGCCACATCGGCGGCGGGAAGATCCGGTCGGTGTGCCCCTGGTTCGCGGCATCGCCGGGCGGCTGCGGACTCGCGGCGGGCGCGACCGGGTGGTGGCTGCCGACGTGGGCCGTCAGGAGGGCCGTCTCGGTGCCGCCGAACCAGTCCGTCAGGTCGTTCCGGTAGAACTTGTACTCCGCCAGCAGGGCCGAGTCCTGGACCTGCCCGAACTCGGTGCGGAACTGGGACGGCCGGTGCAGCCGCCCGGTCATCTGCTCGCCGTGGTTCCCCTCTTCGACCAGCTCGATCGTGATCCGGCCCTGCTCCCCGTCGGCCGTGCGGCGCCAGCGCCCGTCCGCGGACAGCTGCGTGACCGTGCCGTCGTCGGCGACGCTCGGCGCACCCCAGCGCTCCGAGACCTGGCTCGGCGAGATGTTCTCCGGCGCCGGAATGTGTTCCAGGTGGATCGAGGTCACCTGGAACGCGTGGACACGGCCGGTCGCGTCGATGTCCACGTGCTCGTCCGCGGCGAAGGACAGTCTGGTGATGCCGCCGGGGCGGGGCGTCTGCTCGGTCACCAGGTGCGCGGCGCCCAGCACGTCGATCAGCAGGGTGTGCCCGTTGCCGGACAGCAGGATCTCGACGTCGAGCGGCTCGCCGTCGTCGGCGCGGCTCAGCCTGCCCTGCCAGCCGCTCGAGGTCTCCTCGGTCGCCCCGACATTGTTGTCCACTGTGGAGTCTTGCAGCGTTTCCGACTGCTTTGCGGACGTCGGATCGACGTGGGTCTGGGTCGCCTCCCCGTCGTCCGGCGACCGGTTCAGCTCCGCCATGAACTGGTCGACCAGCGAGTTGACCGGCTCCTCGTTGCCGGTTTCGTCTTGCTGCGCCGCGATTTCCTCGCCGGAGGTCGCCGAGTGGAGGTCGCTGTCGCCCGGCTCGTCGGAGCTGTCCTGCTGGTAGGTGCTGTCCGAAGAGACGCTGCTCTCCGACGACGTCTCGTCACCGGAGACCGCGACTTCCTCCAGCACGATCGGCTCGACGCTCGTCACGCGGAAGGCGCTGCCCGTCGGCGCCACCGGGTACCCGATCAGGCCGGTCTCGTGGAAGTGCAGCCATCCGGAGGAGTGCGGCAGGATGGTCGCCTCGATCAGGTTCGGGTCCGCTGTGCCGGGGGCGACCCACCGCGTCAGCGGCTCGTTCAGCACCAGCACGTCGCCCGGCTCCGGCGACGCGTCCAGCCCCACCGGGACCCGCATGTCGAGAACCGGACCGTTGTACTGCGGGGAGCGGCGGATACCTGCGTCGACCACCGCCGCCACGACGAGGGCCGCCGGGTCGCCGCCGCGATGCCGCGCCCAGAAGTCCGGGACGACGTCCTCGATCAGGCCGTCGGCGTACATCGCGGCCGCGACCAGCTCGGTGACCTCCCCGTCGGTCGCATCGGGGTGGTCCACCCGCGTGGATCGCGCGTACGCCTCGAACCGCGTCGGGTGCGCGTGCGCCTGGAAGAACGCCCGGTCCAGGTCACCGGCCTGGTAGCCGCCCTGGATTCGGTTCGCGGCCGTCGGCTGGTACCACTCCCGCATCCACTGCTGGAGCCGCGCCAGCTGCTCGGCCGCCTCCGGCTTGGGCTGCGAGTGGAGCTCGGACAGCAGCGGACCGGCGAAGACGTGCAGGTCCAGCAGCTCGGGCAGCGCGTCTCCGCCCAGCCTGAGGTGGTCGGCCAGGGTCAGCAGCTCGTAGGGGTTCGCGTTCGCCTCGACCGCCTTCGCGCGGAGCTCGCCGAGGTCGTCCAGGCCGCTTTCGTACCAGGCGCGCAGGGTTTCGGGGATGTCCTCCCGCCCCTGGAGCCCGGCGGCCAGCTCGGGCAGCGGAATCCGGTTCGCCACCTGGAGTTCCAGCAGCAGTCGGCGGGATTCCGGCCCGAGCCCGTGCCGGTCCGCGAGGTCGACCAGGCCGCCGGCGTCGAAGCCCGGAACGGTCCGCTGTACCAGCGTGAGCCGGCCGGGGGTCACGTTCAGCTGGCGGGCCCGCCACGCCTCGATGTGACGCGGGTCGGCGCCGTCGAGGGAACGCCCGCGCACCTCCAGGTACCGGCCGAAGTCGGCCAGCTCCTGGGGCCGGACGCCGTAGCGGGCAGCGTTGATCACCGCGGCCAGGCCGTTCCGCAGGGTGGCACCCCATCCGCGCGGGGTGCCCAACCGGCCGACGCCGTCCAGGCCGGGCAGCTCTACGCCCTGGTCGCGCAGCCTGGCGGTGAAGCCCCGCAGCCAGTCAGCGTCGCGGGTCAGCAGGATGTCCGCCGCCACGGCAGGGTTTTCGTGGCCCGCCAGGCTGTGCATTTCGCGCAGTTCGGCGCCGAACGCGTCCAGCACGGCGGGCTGCACCCGGAGCGTACGGGCGACCCCGAGCAGGAATCCGGCCTCCTGCGGCGGGATGCCGTTTCGTGCCGCGATGTCTCGCAGTTCGGTGGGCACCCGGTGGAGCAGTCGCGCCGAGTACGACCGCAGCACCGGGTCTCCCGCCGGGAGCCCGAGGTCTGCCGCGAGCTGCGCCAGCCGCATGAACGCGTCGTTGCCGAGGGTCTCTCGCGTCGAGTCGTACTGCTGGCCGGTCATCTGGTCCAGGAGCGCGTGGGCCTGGCCATCGAACGGCTGCCAGCCGTGGGCGGCGACGAGTTCGTCCCAGGCCAGCAGGCCGTCGCCGAGCGGCTGGGATCGGAAGTCCGCGAACCCGTTGATGCCCGCGCCCTGGATGAACCACATGGTGTTGAGCACCGACAGCGGGTCGCGGCGTGCGCCGTCCGATTCGCCTTGGACGATGTGGTCGACCATGGTGAACAGCCAGTGCCGGTCCGCGTCGGAGGTCTGGCCCAGCAGCACCGCGATGTCCTGGAGCTGGGCCACGAACGTCGCGACCTGGTCGGCGTCCCCGGCCAGCGCGTCCAGCGCCGGGAAGAACGGCCGCAGGAGTTCGGGGCCGATCAGTCCCAGCTCCTGCGCAGCGGTGTTCCTCGCCGCGAGCGCCGCCGGAGTTCCGTCCTCGGCCGTCCCGTGCTCGGCCGCGTACGGCGACGGGTCGTCGGACCCGGTGTCGTGCTCGGCCGAGTAGGACGGCAGCACGCCGTGCTGCGGGTCGTTCTCCGAGTAGGCCGGGAACGTGCTCGCCAAGGGCTGCTCCGGCTCGGTCGGCGTCGCCGCCGGGTCCGGCTCGCCGACTCCGTCGTCCTCATTGGACTGTTCGGCGGACTGGCCGGTTTCCGCCGCCTGGTCGGGCGAGGCGGCCTGCCGCCACTGCCGCACCAGGTCGGCCAGCCGGTCGTCCGCCAGCGCGAACAGGGTGCCCTGCGCGCCGCGCTCACCGGCGAAGGCCGCGAAGGCCGGGTAGTCCACGAACTCGATGCCGTGGCGTTCCAGCATCGAGGCGAACTGCCTGAACTGCCCTTCGAACTCGCCCGGTTCGATCGCGTACCTCGGCAGCCCGGCGTTGAACAGTCCCAGGGTGATCTGCTGGATGTTCTGCCCCTGCCGCAGCGCAGGCACGACGAGCAGGGCCTCGTGCGGGCCGATCATCAGGTCCTGGGCCGCCCTCGCGAGCGCGGCCGGTGCCATCTGCGCGGTCGCCGCGGCCTCGGCCAGGCCGGTCGGGATGCGGCCGAGATCGTTGAACCAGCGCAGGAGGTGGCGCATCTCCCGGGAATCCGGGGCGACCCCGACCGCGCGCATCACCTGCAGCGCGTCTTCGGCGCGGAACCACGGGGCCGCCAGCTGGCCGTGCAGGCTGCTGTGCAGGCCCTTCGCGATGAGCGTCCCGGCCACCGCGTCGGCCAGGCGCAGGCGCGGCGACCGCTCGTCGCCTGCGCCGGTCTGCGGCGACAGGATCGAGCCGATCCGCGCCGTCACCAGCAGGCTCGGGTGGACGCCGGCGCGGGTCGCGACCTGCAGCACGGCCTGCTGCGACGCGCCGAGCTGCTCTGCGACGGCCGACACCGCCTGCGCGATGTCCGCGTGGTCGTGGGAAGTCGCGTAGCGGCCCAGGGACAGCCGGTCTTCGGCATCGAGCTCCAGCGAGTGGGCCAGCGTCGCGAAACCGATCGCCTGCCGCGAGGAGATCTCGGTCTCGGAACCGAGGCCCAGCAGCCAGCGCGCGACGAGCTCGCGCGCCGAGTCCGTCCCGGCGGAGGCGAGGTCCTGCGGTGTGCGGCCGGCGTCGGCGAGGTACTCGGTGAACCGCGCCAGCGCGGCGCCGTCCAGGTTCGCGAGGCCGGTGAACCAGGACTGGTGCTCGGCGTCGAGACCTTGCTCCCGCAGCAACCGGATCTTGGGACCGTCGGTGCCGTAGTCGGGCAGTGCCGAGAAGTCGGTGTCACCATTCTCGACCTCGGCCAGCTGCGGCTGGTACTGCCCGGTCGCGTTCGCCTCCGGCGCGGGCGTCGGCTCCTGCTGGCCGTCACCGTCGGCCGCCGAAGCGGCATTCTCATCCACTGTGGACGGCCCTGCGGTGGGGTTCAGGGCCGCTTCCATGGCGCCGACCAGGTCCTGGTTCGCACTGCCGGCGCCCTGCTCCTCCCCGGTGGTGTTCTGGTTCGCAACCGTGTTCTTCGGGGCGTTCTGGACCGGCGAGTCCTGCTGTCCGGACGGCGTGGGCGTGATCCAGTTGCCCCCGCCGAGGCTGAGACTGCGCGGCGCATCCCGGTTGACCAGCAGGCTGACGTCGAAACCGTCCCGCAGCATCTGCTCCAGGTGGACCGACCGGAACTGGCCCGGCGCGACCGGCACCTCGGGCGTGTTCAGCAGCCAGCTCGCGATCAGCGACCGCAGTCGGTGGCCTCGGGGGCGGAGGAGGATTTCGAGCCCGTCGAACAAGCCCGGCCCGCCGCGCAGCAGGTGCCCCCAGCGGCCCAAGCGCTCACCGGCACGCGCCCCGGCCAGGGTCAGGCCGTGCTCGCCCAGGTACGACCGGAACGATTCCAGATCACTCCGGCCCAGCCGCTCCTCCCGGCCGAGCAGCCTCAGCCGGTCGCGGAAGATCTCCAGGTCTGCCGACCGGAGCCCGAATTCGTCGAGCAGCTTCGCGCGGGCCCCGGCCAACTCGTCCCCGTCGTTGACGGAGACGAGCAGGTCGGGGTCCGCGTCGGCGAGCCGCTGTTCCCGGGCAGCACCAGCGCTGGAGGACTCCGCCGGGTGGCCGCCCAGGTCGAGGCCGGAGTTCGGCGAGTCCGGCTCGAATCGCGCACCACCTGGCAGCCCACCGCGGCTTGGGATCAAATGCTTCTTGATCTCCGGCAGCAGATCGTTCACGACCTGCGCCATCCTGCCCGGGTTTCCGGCTCGGTAGGCCGCTTCGTAAGCGTTCAGGAAGTCGCCGCGGATCCAGCCCAGCATGAGCGGGCGGAAGTTCGTCCCGGACTTCTTGGCCTCGTCCAGGACCGCCCGGTACAGCTCGTCGGCCGCGTCCTGGACCCTGCCCTCGACGACTCCGGAGGCGATCACATCGCCGGTGTCGGCGTTGCGCAGGGAGTAAAGACCGTCTTCGCCGATGGTGTGCTCCAGCCGCGCTTCCGGCTGGGACAGTTTCCCGGCAGCCGGAGGATGCGGCTGCTCCGCGTCGTCCTGCGTCTTGACCTTGTCCTTGCTCTCCTTGTCAGCGGAAAGCTCGGCGTCGTCGTGCGAGTGCCCGGCCAGCCAGGTGTCCTCGTCTCCGCCGGTCCTGCCCGGCGTTGAGGACTCTTCGGTCTGCGGCTGCTCGGTGCGCCGCCACAGGAACTCCCCCGTGGTGTAGTCGAGGATCTCCACGATGTCGCCGGCTGGAATCTCGCCGACGAACGCGACCTCACGCTCCGCACGGAAGGTCATCGCCTGGGTGTTGTGCGCGCGGAACGTCTTCACGACATCGATGCCGGGCTGGCTCGAACTGATCGTGTAGCGGTACTTGCGCGCCAGGTATGCGAAGTCCGGGTCGGTCGTCGTCGACACGAACTGCTTACGGCCCTTGCTGAAGACGTGGTCCTTGAGCGTGCTGCCGGCGTTCCGGTCCACCGCGCGGAAGCCCTGCTCCTTCGGGGTCAAAGGTGTGGCATCGGGACTGAAGTGCGCCTGCAGGTCGTCATCGTCGAGCCACCGATACACCACCCGGCCGGGATCGGTCAGCACAAACCCGTTCTCGATGTCGTCGGCGTGCAGCAGCTTCATCTTCTCGCCACCGAAGGGCTGCTTGACCAGCTCACCGGACAACTCCTCGTGGGCGAGACGCAGTTGCTTGGCCCACACCTCGACGGGGTCGATATCCCTCCCCAGGCTCTTCGCCACCCGGAGGAGGTCGGCCACCTTGCCGGACGCGGTTCCTTCCGGATCTGCGGCCAGTTTCACCAGTACGTCGACGGGCAACCCGAGCCGCCGCGAAACCTGCTCCTGGACCTCCACGAAACCACGCGGCGGCTCGGGCACGTCGTAATGCGGGGCCTGCCCCACGGGCTGCTCGGGATTTTCGGAGTCCTCGATGTCCTCGTACTGCTCGGCGGTCCCAGTGTTCTGCGGAGCATTCGCCCCCTGATTTTCATTGCTTGGCAAGCTGTTCTGATCGTCCTCATCGGACGACGAACGTTGATCGCTCTCCTGTCGACCGGACGAGACGCTCCCGTCCTCTTCATCGGTCAGCTGCTGGTGGTCGTCTTCACTCTGCTCCGATGTGTCGTCGGCCTGGCTGTGGTCCGATTCCTCGTCCTCAGCCTTGGTCTCGTCCGGCGGACTATAGGCCGGCGGCGCATCGGTCGGTTCCTCGTACGGCGGGTTGTTCGCGGCATACGCGGGGACCGGGGCCTGGAAGACCGCATCCTGTTGCGATCGGGGGCTGGTGATGCGGGCCCGGTCCGCGTACGCCTCCCATGCCGCCGGGCTGGTCAATCCGCCTTCGGCCATCCAGTTGCGCACCTGGTCGAGCCATTGGGACCGGTTCTCCAGCCCCAAGCCGGGGTCCAGCGCTTCGACGGTCAGGTAGGCGGCCAGGTGAAGCGGCTCGACACGGAGTTCCGCGGCCGCCCGCAGCAGCGCCGCGGGATCCCACCCACCCCGCTTCGCCACCAACGGAAGCTCGTCGGGCACCCGGCCGATGGCACCGGTCAACTGCCCGAGCAATCCGGCATCCAGCCCGGAGTCGACAAGCCGTCGCAGGCGAGCGACGTTGCGGTCATGGAGGAGTCGCGTGTCCCCGGCCAGCTGCGGGAAGGTCTGGTCCGCCCAATTCCGTTGCCGCGAGCCGTCATCGGCCAGCTGCTGCCACCAGTCGCGCGCGGCCCGAGACGCCCCACCCGTTGGCCTGGGGTTGGTCTGGTAGTACGCCTGGAAACTCGCCAACTCACCGGGCCCGACCATCGGCAAGTGGCTCAACAAGCGCAGGTCAGTCGGCCGGAAGCCGGTCAGATCCAGCCATTCCCGGACGGTGCGCGCGGCGAGCTCGCCGGGCTTGGCGACCCCCGTCACCTTGCTGAGCCAGGACACCCGCAGCTTCGGGTAGCCGTCGAAGGTGTGCGGGCTCACCTCGAGCCCCCGCGTGAAGTCGAGCAGCTCGGTCGGCCACATGCCCCGCTTGGTCGCCAGCGGCAGGAGGTAATGCGCGTTCGGGTTGGCGCGGAGCACATCGGCCATCTCGTTCACCAGCCGCTCGCGCCCCGCCCGGTCCAGCTCGGGGTTCCTGGCGAAGCGCACCATGAGATCGAGGCTGGTGGATCGGAACCGGCCAGGCTCGACGCCGAGCCACCAGCTCGCGACCAGCGACCGCAGCCGGTTCCCACGGGAGTGCCCGAGGAACTTGACCGCTTGCCACGAGCTCAGGTCGCTGTTCGCCAGATGACCGAAGCGGCCGTAGCTCTCCGCGGCCCGCACCCCGTCCACCGTCAGATGGTGGCTCTTCAGGTAGGTCACGAACGAGTCCAGTTCGGACCGGCTCAATCGCGGAACCTGCTGCAACCCAGGTTCTTCGAGCAATTCCTGGACGGCATCGAGGGTTTTCTCGTCGTGCTGGTGCAGATCCGGCTGCTGCGTGGCGGTATCGAGGCCGGCGAGTTCTGCGGAAATCCGGGCCCGGATCTGGTCTGCCCACGCGGTCTCCGGGTGGACGCCGGACTTCACCAGCTCGTTCACCGCTGCCTGGACGTCCAAGCCCTGGGTGTAGGGCTCCAGCTCGGCCTCAGTGCGCCCCAGCCGAAGGGCTACCTGCCCACGCACATCGGCGAAACGCCACTCCGGCGGCCGCTTGGTGTCCCGCTGCGACTCGGTGCGCTGCTCCCGGGTGGCACCAGCGAGGGAGGTCTCGGCCCGATCACCGTCCAAGTGGAGGCTGGAATTCTGCGAGTCCACGCGGCCAGGCGCACCACCCAGCAGCCCGTTCTTGGATTTCGCGAACTCCTTCCAGCGCTTCAAGCTCTCCTCTTCTTCGGAAGGCTTGACGTTTCGCATCGGTTGGAAAGCCGGCGACTCCAGTTCGAAGATCGCCGTGAACCGCAAAGTGTCTGTCCGGGTGTGCTGCGGGCGGTTCTGGCCATCCGTCCCCTGTGGCGTGTTGCGGGGCAGGTGTTCCGCCTCGCCGGTGAGCTCATGGATGCCGTCCAGCAGGTCCGGCACCGAGTGGCTCCCCGGGGTCAGGCCCAGCTGCCAGCTCGCGACGAGCGCACGCATCCCGTAGCGCTCCGGGTTCTTCAGGATGGCGAGCTTCTGCCGGAAGCCCAGCCCGTCCTGCCCCAGCTGCCCGAGGCCGCCGAACCGCCGCGCGCCGCGCGCGGAGAGGTGGTGCTCGGTCAGGTAGTCCTGGAACGCGACCAGTTCCTCGTGGCGCAGCTGCTGGAAGCCCTGCTCGCGGAAGACTTCGAGGTCCGCCAGCACCAGCCCGTACTCGGCGAGCGCGATGCGGCGATCGGGCACCGACAGCATCGGGCGCAGCAGGTCGAGGTCGTGCACTTCGTCGTCGTGCACCGGCACGTCCCCGGGCTTCCACCAGCCCAGGTCTTCGGCTTCCTGCCTGGTGATCGTCACCGTCATGCCGCCCTGCCGGTAGGCGGAGTCCTGGAACGCCCGCGGGTCGTGGGCGCGCAGCTTCGACTTGGCGGTGACGGTGTACTCGACGTCCAGGTCGAACACCAGGCGGTCCTGCGGACCGAACTCGGTGCGGCCCTGCAGCTCGTTCGCGTTCGTCTCGTCCGTGCTGGCCCCCTCCTTCCCGGCCAGCGACGCATCCGCGTAGAAGAAGGCGGGATCCGGCGCGGTCGCCGCGCCCGCGCCCGGGGTCTGCCAGGCGAGCCGGGACTTCACGTCGGACTCGGCCTGCGACGTGATCTGACCGTGGAACCGCTCGTTGCGGGCCGTCCGGATCTCGACGCCCTTGTACCTGGGGTTGAAGACCCGCTGGTTCACCTGGGTGTCGACGTCGGTGGCGAAGGTCTTCTCCCCGAGCCGCATCCGGTGCCGGTGACCACGCCCCATGGCCGCCGCCAAGCCGCCGGCGAGCTTCAGCTGGGCCTTGGCCTCGTCGATCTCGAACTCGAGCGTCGTCACGTCCCGGACGTTCGTCCGCTCGCCGTCCAGCAATCCTCGAACGACCGCTTGGACGCCGCGGACCTTGCCGACGATCTCCGTGGCCCGCAGGTGGCCCCCCACGGTCTCTTCGAGGTTCGCGATGCCCGCCAGGGCGTCCCCGGCGTTCCGGATGCCCCTCGTCAGGCCCTTGACCTCGCGGCTGGTGCGCAGCGCGTTCTCGGCGCTCTTGATGTCCTTCAACGCCTGCTCGGCGTCCCGGATGGCCTGTCGTGCCCTGTCAACGGTGTTCTGGATGTCGCGCAGGGGCGCCTCGGCGTTCTGGATGTCCTGCAGCGCCTTCTCGACCTGCGCGTGAGATTCGGCATCCTGGATGTCCTGGATGCCCCACCCGGTGTCCAGGACGTGCTGCAGGGCCGTTCCAGCGTCCTGGACGGCCTGCGCGAAAGCCTCGGCGCCCCCATCGCGTCCCAGCCGCGCTGCTGCCTCGCGGATGTTCTGCACGGCCGCCTCGACGCCCTGGACGGCCTGCGCGAATTCGTCCCGCCCCTCGACGTCCTGGACGTTCCGCAGCCCCTCCGCCGCGTTGTGGATGCTCTGCACAACGGCTGCGGCATCCTGGATGTTCTGCAGCGGAGTCTCTGCATCCCGCATGCCCCGCAGTGCCTGCACGGCGCCCCGGATGCCCGCCGTCAGGCTCTTGGCTCCCCGGTAGTTCCGCAGCGCGTTCTCGGCGTCCTTGATGCTCTGCTCGGCCGTGAGCGCGTACTCGATGACCTGCGCGAGGCTCCGGCCGTCTCCCAGCCCCAGCATTCCGTCGCGGACGCCCTGCACGGCCGCCTCGACGTCCTGGACGGCCTGCTTGGTCGTGTCGGCCGACCGGATGTCCCGCAGGGCAGTCTCGACATTCCCGATGCCGCCGAGCGCCTTCCCCGCCTTGCGGATGCCGTCGAGGGCTCCCCCCAGGTCGCGGCCATCGTTGAGCAACGCCTTCGCGTTCGTGCTCATCAGCTGGTAGGACAGCCAGTTCCGCAGCTGCATCCGGCGCGGGCTGGCGGGTCCGAAGGCCCGCTTCGCCTGGCTGTCGTAGCCCAGGCCGGACTTCGGCGCGCGCGAGATCACCTTCTCCACGAACTCGAGCACGTCGCCGAGCCGCTGGTTGGTCACCAGCGCCGTCTTCGCCTTGTGCAGCTGGCCGGTGACGTCCCGCTCGCCGTCGAGCCGGCGACCGGTGAGCAGCGGCTCGGTGGTGCTCGACTCTATGTCCAGCAGGGGCTTGGGCATCTGGAGCGTGGCGAAGCCCGTCTTGGTGGCGTTCTCGCCCAGCGGGATGGACCGGTGCTCGGGGTTGCGGTAGGTGCTCGAAATGCCGGCGTTGGTCACGGTGTTGAGCAGCGCCGCGTGTTCGGTGTAGGAGAACAGCTTCGCCTCGAAGACCAGGTCGACGCCGACGCGGACGTTCTGTCCCCGGTTCTCGCTCCGGTCGCCGTGCTGGTAGGAGTCGCCGGTCGCCACCTCGACCGACTGGTTCGGGAAGCCGATCGACAGCGAGGCCGCCGGGCCGGTCGGACTGGCCGCGGTGTGGTTCGTGGTGATCAGCGGGTTGAAGAGGACCCCGGCGCCGAGGCTCTTGCCCGATGCGTACTGGGACTCGTTGCCGTAGACGGCCTGGTGCTCGAAGAAGCTGCGCCCGTCCTTCAGCTCCGTGACCGTGGCGTTCTTGTCCCAGCCGTCGGGGAGCTTCGCCTCGAAGCGCAGCTCGACGTAGTGCGTGTGCCCCTTCCAGTCCTTGTACTCCTGGAAGATCGACACCCCGCCCTTGAGGATCTCGAGCTGCGTCGCGCGCATGTCGAGGGCCGACAGCTGCTGCACCGTGTTCGAGTTCAGCGCGACCCAGTGCTTGCCCTCCTGCCACGCGTCCGGCACCAGCTTCTTGCGGTGCTCGGCGAAGATGTCCAGCGCCCACTGGGAAAGCGGCACATCACCGGCCGACATCTCGAACAGGCCGACGCTGGCGTCCACGGAGTTGCCGACGTCGTCCAGCGCGGGCACCGGACGTTTCGTCGTGACCGCCGCCTCGGCCTTCTCGATCAGCGCGTTGGCCGCCTCCTCGGTCATCACCGCGAGGGCCCCGTCGCGCTCCAGGTAGCGCCGGGTCTCCGCGCCGCCGCCGATCTTGTAGGGGTTGAAGGCCTTCCAGTGCGACGGCCTGCCCCAGCGGTACTGCTGGGCCTCGGCCTGGTGCTGGTCCAGCTTGTCGAGCTTGACCAGCACGTACTTGACGTCCTTGCCGGTCTGGAAGGTGACCTTGCTGCTCCCCGCGATGGCCTCGCTCGAACCGCCGCTGGACTGCCAGCTCAGCGCCCCCTCCACGTCGAGCCCCAGCGCGCCGATCTGCAGGCTGCCGCCGCGGTCGAGGTCCGTCGACTCGCCGTAGGACACGCTCCGGCCCAGCTTCGAGATGGCGGAGATCGAGAGGTTCCGGGGATCGACGTAGTCGACGATCCTCGGCCGGTGGAACGTGGTGCGCAGGTTCTCCTGGTGCACGCGGTCCTGCAGGTGGCCTCGCCGGGTGCCCATGGCGATCACCTGGGGGCGGAGGTGGCTCGCCATCGACGCGTTGCCGACCAGGTCCGGATCGGGCGCGACGTGGAACTTCGGCCGGCTGGTCCACGGGAGCTTGAGCAGGTACGGCGTCCACCACGCCTTGGTCTTCTCGGCCGCGTCCCGCTGCATGGCGGGCGAGTTGTTGCTGACCCGCTCGAAGTTCGCATCCCCGCCGTGGGTCAGGACCACCATGTTCTCGACCGGCACCGCCGAGCCGAGGTCCGGGGCGAAGGACTCGATGCCGGTGCCTTCGGGCACGAGCACGGTGGGACCGGGCCGGAACTCCGCCGCGTTCTTCCCCATGAAGTCCGGCACCCGGTAGTCCGCCAGGGCGTGGACGGTGTGGTTGCGCAGCTCGTGCGGCTTTCCTCCGCGAGTCACCTGCACCGCGACGTCGAAGTCGAATTCCCGCCGGATCTCGATCGCCGGGCCCTTGTAGCTGACCTTGACCTCGTCGGTGGCGGTGGTGCTCGAACCGGAGGTCGTGGTCCGCGAGGCGGAGAGCTGTGCGGCGACGTTGCCGTTGAACCACGTGGCCTTGAGCGGGCCTTCCGTGAAGGTTTTGAACCGGTTCCGGATCTTCAGCGAGAGGCTGCCGTAGATCGTGTCCTTGAGCTTGTTGCCCAGGGCGATCTCCGTACCCCGGTTGCCGGAGAGCTCGGCGTGGTCGAGGTGCTTGGCGGTCCGCACGCCCTTCGGCGTGCCGGTGACCGCCACGTCGAACCGGTAGTCGCCGAGGCTGAACTCGACCGTGTAGGCGTGCTTCTTGCCCGCCTTTCGGCGCTGCTCGTCCTCCTGCAGCTGCGAGAGGATCTTCTGCCGCTCCGCCGCGGTGAGCCGGACGCCCTTGGCCAGCCTCTTCTCGAAGTCCTGGAGCGCCTCGTCCACCGGCTTGTCACTGCGCACCGGCAACTTTCGGCCGCCGACCTCCACCTCGGTGTCGATCCGGTAGCGGCGGATCGCGAACTTGTTCTCCGGCTTCGCCGCGCCGTCCCGGGCCGCCGCCAGCTCCTGGCGGATCCTGGCGCGGTCGACGTCGGAGAGCTCGATGATCTGCTTGGAAACGCGGTAGTCGAGCTCGCTCAACGCCTCCGCCGCGGAATACCGGCTGTTCGCGCGGAGCTTCGCCCCGCCGATCTCGACCAGGACGTCGACGGCGTCGAAGATGTTGCGGCCGTTCTCCGCGCGGATCTGGAAGTTCTTCTCCAGCTGTTGCCGGATGTCCGCGGCTTCCTCGTCGGTGAGCTTGACGCGCGGCCGCTTGCCGCGCTTCTCGCGGAGATCCTTCACCGCGTCGTCGGACGTCGGATCCGCGACGTGCGCCGCGTCTTCGTCGAACGCGAGGTCGGGCTCCCTGCCGAGCTGTTCCAGGAAGGTCCCGACCGCCGAGTCGACCGACTGATCGGACAGGTACACCTCGTAGGTGCGGCCCCGGAAGCGGACCTCGGTGGCGACCGAGGTGGTGCCGATCTTGTTCAGGTTGTCGACCAGCTTCACCGGGTCGAAGTCCGTGACGGCGTCGTCCAGTTGGTCCAGCAGCTCGTCGCGCCGCTGCGGGGTCAGCTTCCCGTCGCGGTAGTCCTGCAGGATCAGGCCGGCGGCGATGGCCCGGACTTCCTCGCCGATGCCCTCGGCGCCGTCGAAGCGGGTGAGGTCGCTCAGCGTGCTGTTCTTGGCGACCGCGGCGTAGTCCTGGACCTCGTTGGCCAGTTCGGCCTGGTCTTGCTTGAGAAGCCCCGCCTTCTGCTGCTCGGTCAGCTCGGCACCGGTAGCGGGCAGCGACGTCTCGTGCGGCAGGGTGGCCAGCGCGGCCAGCATCTTCTCCTCGAACGCCGCGACCTTCTCCTTCGGAATCAGCACGAAGGCCGCGGTTTCTCCGGCCCCGGCCACCTTCTCGCCCAGCGCCTTGCCGTCCCGGCTGATCGTCAGGTCGAAGTGCTCCGCGAAATCCACCCGGTACAGGACGTGCCTCGCCGGGGCGTGGTCCTTCTGCTTCAGGAAGTTCTTGAACTTCCCGAACAACGACGTGCCGTGGCCGGCCCCGATCTTCAGGGACGCCTGGCCACCGGTCTGGACGTCCAACCCGTCGAAGTTGGCCACGGTGTGCAGGTAGCGCACGTCGAGACCGATCGCGGAGGCGGACGTGGAGTTGCTCGCGCTGATCCTGATCTCGCCGCGGCGGCGGGTGGTCCCGCCGGTCACGTCGACCTCCATCAACGGCCCGAAGCCCGTCATCCTCGGGTCGGAGGTGAACGTCGCCGCGTAGTTGTGGGCGGCCGTGGCGGTGTGGTTGCGGATCCACCGGGCCCCCTTGTCGACCGCGTCCGGCAGCTTCTCCGACACCGGTGCGGACTTGTCCCGCGGAACCGCCTGGTCCCAGGTCACCGTGGTCTTCTTGGTCACGCCCCGGACGTAGCCGTCCGACCGGCCGTCCGGCGAGAGGGTCCGCATGAAGTTCTCGGTCATCAGGTCGAGACCGTCGTACTTCGACAGCTCCTGCAGCACCGCTTCCTGGGTCTTCGCGGTCCCGACCCAGGTGATGACGTGCTCGATGTCGTTCTGCGTCGATGCCGGCATCCGCACCGGCCGGCGTCCCGGTGCCAGTCGGTGGTATTCGCCGCCCGCGACCTTGGTGCCCAGGGCCTCCTTCGGGTAGCCGAGGGTGAACTTCTCCGGCAGCTGCTGGGTCATCTCGGCCAGCTTCACGCCGTTCTCCGTGATGCTGGCGTGCATCTCGAAGCCGACCTCGAACTGGTCGGCGACCGTGCGCACGAACTCGGTCTTGTACAACGTGCTCGACGAGGTGGCCCTGCCGGTGTTGATGGACGAGTCCCGGCCCTGTTCCAGGAACGGGAGCACGTAGACCAGGCCGGACTTGTCCGCGACCGTCCCGATCCAGCCGGCGAGCAGGTTGATCTTCGATTTGTGCGACACCGTTGCGGTGCTGCCGCTGCCCGGCCCGCTTTCGAACTGGGAACCCTGCTTCGGGCCACCTGCCGCGTCGCCGCCCGCGGCCGCCGGCCGGGTCACCGGGCCGGTTCGCGTCAGCTGCAACATGATGTGGCGGTTCACGCCGAGCCGCACCGGGAGGCCGGCGCGGAGCATCCGGAGCAGGCCGTTCTCGCCGAAGGCGCCGGCCTGCCGGCGCAGGTACACCTCCAGGTTGGTGCGGTCGGATCGGCTCAACGCCTGGCCGAGCTCGTTGTTCGCCTCGTGCACGCCGAGCTCGTGCCCGGTGACCGAGTCGAGGACGGTCTTGATGAGCAGATCCCGCGCCGAGAGCCCGTCGCCGTCCGCCGAGTGGGGCTGCTGGCTGCCGACGACGAGGTCGCCGACCTTGAGCAGCTGCTCCATCGGGTGGGTGGCCCCGTCGTCGGTCACCAGTCCGATCGGATAGGCCCCGCCATCGTTCAGGTCGACGACACCCGAACCCGTCTCGTTCGTGTTCGCAACGCCCGAGCCGGTCTGGTGCGAGCCGGTATCGTCCAAACTGGACTCTTCCGAACTCGGCTCGTTCGAGCCCGACTCGTTCGACTTCGTCCCGCTCAGGTCGTCCCCGGACGCCTGGTCCTCCTGCGCGGACTCGTCCCGCAGGTGATCGCCGACCTGCTCGACGAGTTGCGTCAGCTCCGGGCTCAGGTCCTGCGGGCCACGGGCGGTTTCGGTCTGCGGCGGCCGGTTGAGCTGCTCGACGAGCTCGCCGAAGCGCCCCAGTTCTTCCGCACTGGCCGGACGCCCGGCCGAATCCAGCAGCGCGAGGATGTTCTCGACGGCCTCAGGGTGCGACTCCTGGTGCTCCGTCCGAAGAAGGCTCGCGAACTCGTCGAGTTCCTGCCCCCGAGTCTCCTCGTCCGGCCGCGAAGAACTCGGCTGCGACGTGGTCGCCGACTCCGACCCGTTCACCAGCTGGTTCTTGACCTCGTCGAGGAGCCCGAGCAGTTGGTCGTCCGAGTCCGAGCGCAGCTGTGCGCGGGTGTCCGGTTCGGTCAACGTCCCGTAGTAGTGCGCAGAGCCCTCGTTCCCGGTGCGCACCAGGACGATGGACCCCGAGTCTGGAGTGGTGACGCCTTGAACCGAATGAATCGCGTTCCGCTCGGGGTCGACCACCCAGATGTTCAGGTTCTGGGTTTCGGACACCAACTGCGGGATGAGATCGCCGAGCCCGGGGCCGTAGTACCCGTCCGCGAGGACCGACCTGACCGCCTCATCCAGGGAGAGCCCGGTGTAGTCCGCGACTCCCTGGGACCAGGTCTCGCGAAGGCGCTCGGCGACGAGCCCGCGCATTTCCGGAACCGACATGCTGATGCGGCCGTCGCTGCTGACCCTGATCGCCTCGAAGAGGCAATTGCCGTCGCCCGGCACCCTGATCGGCGTGTAGCCGCGCAACTTTTCCTGGTAGTGGCTCAGCTCGCGCGGCACCTGCGCGTCGCCGGTCTGCCTCGGCACGGGCGCATTCGTCGGCAGGTAGAGCTGGTGGCCGAGTCGCTCGAAACGCTGCGCACGGCGTTGCCGTTCCGCCGCGCTCTCCCGGGTCTCCGGCGCGGAGAGCGCATGGATGACGTGCTGAACCTCGACCGATCGATCACCGAAGTCCAGGCTCAGCAGTAGCTCTGTGAACTGCTGGATGACATCGGAAGAGCCTGGCTCGGACTGCTGCTGTGGCGGCTCGCTGGTCAGGTGGTTCCGGACGCGGTCGGCGAGGTCGACCAGCTCGGGGCTCAAGCCCCGGGATTCGTTCTCGGCCGCGGGCTGCCGGAGCTGGTCGGTGAGGTCGGCGAAGCGCTGCTGCTGCGATTCGCTCAACGGCCGGGAGGCTGGGCTCAGGAGCTCGGCGAGGTCCGCGACGACCTGCGGGTGCGTCTTCCCGTGCTGTTCCCGCAGCAGGTTCTCGAACTGCTCGATTGTCTGCTGCCAATGCGCCGCGGCTTCCGACTGCGGGGATTCCTCGGTCGTCTTCTCCGTCGTGGACGAGATGTCGATCGAGCCCAGCAGGTCCAGCTCGGCCTGGAGCCCGGCCTCCTCCGCCTCCAGCTCGGCCTTGGTCCTGCGGCTCCCGGCCTGCGGGTCGATCGCCTCGGCCTTCTTCGGGTGGAGGTCGAACTGGGCCGCGTTGTAGTACTGCACCCCGGCGCGGTACGCCTTGGTGTCGTTGAGGTTCTGCTTGATCGTGACCTCGAAGTCGAATTCGACGTGCGAGGTGTAGCGGTTGCGGCGCGTGTCCGCCAGATCCTTGCTGCGCTCGTTGCCCTCGACCTTGGTGATGTGCTGCGTGCCGCCCAGCTCGGTGTTCCGCGAGGTCGTACCGCCGCCGACCGTGGCCATGATGGGCTGCGACGCGACCGGCGCCGCGGCGGCCGTCTGGTACCCGGTGTCCGAGCTGTTCGTGACGTCTTCGGTGGTCTCCTCGACGTGCTTCTGCTGCCAGGCCGGCACGTCCCAGGCCAGCAGGAACTCCGGGGCGAACAGCCGAATCTTCGTCCGCACCGAGATTTCCTGGTCGAGCGGGCCGGGCACGGTGAACTCGAAGCGGTAGCCGTTGTCGGTCAGGAAGGGCTCGGCCGTGGGGTCGTCCGGCCTCTCCTTGGGGCGCGCCACCATCGCCGGCGACAGCAATGCCTCCAGGTTCCGGTGGTCGGGCGTGCCCTTGGCGAGCCAATCCCGCAGCGCAGTGCCGGAATCCTGCAGCCCGGAATTGACATCCTGCCCGTCGGCGTGGACGGACGTCTCGACGATGACGTCCACGAGCTTGTCGACCACGTCGCCGGGCAGGATCTTGGCCAGCTCGAACGACCCCGCGCGGAGCACATCCGGGGGCAGTTCCCGCAGCAGCTGGCCCTCGTCGACGATGTCCACCAGCAGGCCCTGCTTCGTCGGGTTCTTCCCCGCGGAGTGGCTGCCCACCAGGGCGTCCGGCAGTTCGAGGACGGCCTGCCCGCGGAAGGTGGGCGGGGCGTCGCCGAGTGCGAGCTTGATCTTCTCCGGGGCGGGCCGGCCGTCCTCAGAACCCGCCTTCGGAGCAGCGGACACCGGCACGACGAGCTTGTCCAGGACGGCCTTGACCGCCTCGTCGAGCACGTCGGCCTGCTTCGCCGGCGACGAGAAGGTGTCCACGATGGACTTCGCGTGGTCCACCAGGGACTTCGCACTGCCGCCCGCCTTGGCCAGGACGGACGCGATCTTCTCGACGACGACGTCGGCCTTGACCTTCTGCGCGGCGGATCCGGCGGCATCGTCCAGGATGGTCTTGATCTGCTCCGCGATGGCCCCGGCCCGGGCCTTGGCCTTCGCCGGCGACGACTTCGGCTCCGCGGCGAAGTCGACCTCCTGCGAAGTGGGCGTCGCCTTGACGGCCACGGCCGCCAAGGTCATCGGGAGCTTGACCTCGTAGATCTCGGCGGTCAGCTCGACGTCCTGGAGGAACTGCGCCGCCTCGCCGGGGCGCGAGCGCCGCTGCTCGGTGATCTGCTCCGCGACGGAGACCTCGGTGCCCTCGGTCTTGTCCACGCCGAACGTCGCGCCCGGACGCATGGTCCCCTGGGTGCCGAACGGGGCCGGCGGGCCGACGAACGCGGTCGCGGTCGTCTTCAACGACCGGTTCATCTGCTTTTCGCCGGTGGTGGTGTTGCCGGAGATCTCCGAAGACCCGCCCACCGGCGGTGTCGCGTGGACCACCTGGACGGGATCGCCGACCGGCTTGGCGTTGAGCTTCAGGACGTAGTGGGTCCTGCCGTCCGGGATGGTCACGGACCAGCCGCCGTCGAGGATCTGCCGAACCGTCCCCAGGTCGCGCAGCGCATCGAGCTTCTGGACCGCGCTCGTCGCCGGCGGCGGAGTGCCCGACTCCGGGTCCCAGCCCAGCACGAGGTCCGGATTCGCCTTCGCGACCACCCGGTAGGCCCAGTCGGCCAGGTCATCGCCCTTGCGCTGCAGCAGCGGATCGATGCCCCGAGCACCGGCGTGGACCTTTTCGTCGCCCGAGGGGGTCAGCGATTCGGCCTCGCGCTGCAGGAGGGCGTCCGCCTGCTTCTCGTAGCGGGCGTCGGCCTTCTTCTTCGCGAGGGCGGCATCCTGCTCCGCTTCGGAGAGACCGGCCTTCTCCTGATCGGACAGCTCGATCCCGTCCAGGTCGGAGAGATCGACCGCCTCCCGATCAGGGTGCAGGTCCACGCCGCCCTTGGGGGTGAACCTGATGGCCTTGACGTCCTTGCCCAGCCCGTCACCGAGGTCGTTGAAGGCCGGCTCGGGGGCCGGGTCCTTGAAGGTGAGCGGCGTCGTCTCGAAGTCCTCGGGCAGCGGCAGCCCGTGCGCCTGCCGGAAATCCTCCGGAACCGCCATGATCGCCCAGCGGGGCAGCAGTCCTTGCCGCACGCCCCGGCGCAGGTCGGCCAGCTCGGTGTTGGGCTTGCCGAACATGTGCAGCGAGTCGTCGAGGCGGTTGTTCATCAGCACGTCCACCACGTAGAGGTGGATATCGCCCTTCAGCGCCGCCGCGGTCAGCTTGTTGACGGCGGCCGCGGTGTCGCGCTCGGTGCCCTCGGCCTGGTAGCTGTGCTCGAAGCTGAGCTCGGCGATGCCGAGCTGGGCCATCAAGGTGCCGCCGAGGGACATGCCGCTGCTCTTGCCGTGGTGCACGGCGATCTGGCCGGTGGTGGCCGGCTTCCAGGATCCCTTCGGGATGGTCCCGACGTGCTCGACGATGTGGGCCTGCAGGTCAGAGCTGAAGATGCCCTCGCGCTTGATCGGCGTGCCCTGCGGCCCGTCGCTGATCCGCTGCGGTCCCAGGAACATCCCCTGGACCAGGGTTTCGTACTCCTTGCGCGAGAGCTGGGCCACGTCCTTCGAAAGGACGTCGAACGGGTTCGCCGTCTTCTTCTCGTTGGACTCCTCGTGCAGCTTGACGTACTCGCCGTTGAAGATCGCCAGGGTGTCGCGCATGTAGTAGACGAGCCCGGCACCCGGCGGGATCTGCTTGCCCAGCCGGTGCTCGGGATTCTGCTCGTCGAGCAGTCCTTCACGGCTCTGCAGGTCGCGCAGTGCTTCCTGCAGCAGCGGCTCGCGCGCACCGGGGTCGAGCTTCCCGGAAAGCTCGACCAGGTTCTCGGGCACCAGGTAGCCGGCGGCGCCGGCGGCGGTCACCTTGCCGAGGTCGCCGGGCTTCACCGGCCGGAACAGCTCGGCCAGGCTGCTCGGTCGCTTCGCGTGGTACTTGGACCAGCGCTCGCCCCAGTCCCGGTGCTTCTCCTCGCGGATGTCGGCGGTGAACCTGACCGCCCGCTCGATGCGGAGGGCCTTGCCGGTCTGGTTGACCTTGTCCTCGTGACCGGCGGCCCGCAGGTTGCCGCTGTGCGCGCTGGTCTCCTGCCGGTACTTCCCGCCGATCGCGGCGCCCAGGTAGATGTTCTTCGCGAATCCGTCTTGGCCCATCCGCACCCGGCCGAGCAGGTTCAGGGCCGCGGCCCAGCCGAAGCCGTGCTTCATGCGGACGCGCTGGCTTGCCCCGGCCGAGCGGGTGCCGGTGATGACCGCCTCGCCGACCTTCTGCTCGGAGACCACGTCGCCGAGCAGGGCGCCGACGTCGACCACGAACTTCCGGTCGCCGGCGTCGATCGTCACCTGGTGGGGGCGCGACTGCGAACGATCGGTGCCGTGGGCGTAGTCGCCGAACTCCTCGACGAGCCGGCTCGGGGAGAGCTCGCTGAGCTGCAGGTCGATCGCCTGCACCTCGACCGCCGTCAGCTTCCTGGCGCCCTGCTCCAGCGCGGTGAGGATCGTCTGCCGGACCTTGTCGTGGATGTCCTCCACGCCCTTGATGTGGGTCAGGTCGGAGACCAGCCCGCCGTTGTCCAGGACGGTGCGCAGCTGGTCCGCGCGTTCCCGCGACGGCTTCGGCGGCGCCTGCTCCGGGACCGGTTCGGTGCCGCGACCGAGGATCTTGTCGAGCTCGGCCACCAGGGCCGGGAGGTTCTCCTCGGTGACGTAGACGTAGGACGCGCCCGGCTCCTCGCCGACGGACTTCAGCTCGGCTCCGAGGAGCTTCTTCGCGTCGGACTTGTCGCCGTGCTCGTGCGTCGCGAGGCTGGTGTGGTTCTTCAGTTCGAGCCGGATCTCGACGAGATCGGCCGCGTGCGACGACTTCTGCTTGCTCGCCGCCGGTTTCTTGTCGGTGGCGGTGAACTTGCCGGACTTGCCGAAGGTGATCTGCCCGTCGAGGCCCAGCTGCGCCGGGCCCCTGCTGCCGCCGAAGAGCGAGGCGAGATCGCGCAGCCACCGGAACCTGAGCCCGGCCTCGGCGGCGTCGCCGAAGACGTACTCGGCCATGCGCTCGAGCGACAGCCGGTGGTCGACCCCGATCTGGGCCCTGGTCTTGCCGGTGATCGTGAAATCGACCAACTCGCTCCGCGCGTGCCACGCCACGGAGTCGGGCCGGAGGTCGGGATTGATCGCGAACCGGGGCGGCAGCTGATCTGCCCTGACGCTCGCATGCTTGACCTCCAGTCCGTGCACGAGCGCTTCGACCGACCCGTCCTTCATCAGCGACGAATTGGCGGTGGTGTTGATCAGCTTGAGCAGCGCGCTGTTCTGCCTGACGAACTCCGGCAGCGCGTCCATCAGCTTGTGCTGGAAACCGCGGCCGAGGTGGGAGTCCCCCACCGCCGCGATGAGGTTCGCCGCCTTCTGGGTGAGGTAGGCCGGTTTCCGGCCCTCCGGCTGCGCGGTCGCCGAACCGTCGGGGTCGAGGTCGCCCCGCGCCGCCTCGATCTCCGCCTTGATCTTCGCCGCTGCCTCGCCGTCGCGGAGATCGTCGGCCGGGGCGAGGAAGTCGACCTTCCCGAAGTCCGCCTTGTCGCCCGGAGCCGGGGTGCGGCCGTCGAACGCCCAGGCCAGATCGAACCCGGCCTCGAACGCCTTGTTCGCCGAGGACAGCTTCACGGTCTTCACGAACGACTGGTTGAGCCGTTGACCGATCCTCTTGAAGGTCTCGTTGATCCACGTGACCTGGGGCGCCACGCTCAGGAAGCCCGAGACCATGGCGGGGACCGCGCCGATGCTGACCGAGACCTGCGTCTTGACGCCGGTCTCCCTGCTCGACTCCGTCCGCTCCGACTGCTCGACGACGTTCTTCTGCTCGGTCTTGCCCTTCCCGGTGGTCTCCAGGATGGACTCGGGCCGCACGTCGAGGTTCAGGTCCAGCAGGCGGTGGCCGGGCTTGCCGTCGGGGGTCGTCCGGCCCGTGGGGAGTACGAAGGTCATGCCCTGCGCGAGCAGCTTCAGGGCCCCGAATTCGCCGGCGTGGAGGGTGAGGGCGGCCAGGTCTTCCTTCAGCCTGCCCCGCGGCGCCGCCATGGAATCGCCCTGCAGCTGCGGGATCAAACCGATGACGTGGTCGGCGAAATCTTCCGCGGCCTTCTCGCGGGACACCGGCCTGGGGTCCGCGTCCGAGCGCTGTTCCCGGGGACCGGGGACCACTCCGTTGATCTGCTGCAGCCGGTAGGTGTCCGGGAACTTCCCGTCCAGGTACAGCTTGAGGGGCACATTGCCCTGGCGCTTCGGCGGATCCTCGTCGGTGGACGTGGATGCGGAGTCCGGGACATCGGATTCCGAATCGTGCTGGAGGGCCTCCAGCTCGTGCGCCTCTTCCTCGCGGATGGTCGGCAGGCCGGGCTGCTCCTCGATCTTCCTGATGGCCTTGTACAGCTCATCGCCCGGCTTGATGTCCATCGGCGATTCGGCGGTCAGGTCGATCTCAGACGTCGACTCGTCGTCCTCCGCGACTCGGCGGGGCGGCGCGGCCGATTCCAGGTCGATAGCGGTCTGTCCCCAGGATGGCAGCGGGGTCGGCGCGAGCATCCTCGCCGGCCTGGAGATCTCGCCGTGCGACCGCGTCGGCGCCGCGTCGTGGTCGATGTCCAGGTAGCGCAGCGCCTGCTCGGGCAGGCCGACCGGGTGCTCGGAGTTCGGCTGGGCGTCCGGCTTCCGGAACTCCTTGCCCGGCGAGGTCGTCGTGGTGACGTCGGTGACCTGCCGCACCAGCCCGCTCAGCTCAGGCCGCGAATGGAGGTAGCCCAGCGCGGCCGTCCAGACGGCGTCGGGCTGCCGGTGCTTGGCGACCAGTTCGCGCACCCCGGCCAGGTTCAGGTCGCCGCCCCGGTCGCGGAGGCCGCTGACCAGCGACTCGACGACCTGCTTGGTGAGTTCGACCGACGCTTCCCAGTTCTCGTGCCCGATCGTCGACGACTCGGGGGTGGCGCCGGATTGCCGGCTTCCGAACGGGTTCGACGCCCGATCGTCCACTGCGCTCGATCGAAGCTCGGAGATCAGCAGGTGCGCCAACGCCTCGGTGGCGTAGCTGTGGCCGACGCCCTCGACCTCCGACGTGAGGACGTGCCCGTCGGGCGTCCTGGGGTCGCTCAGCGCGTGGTTGACGCCGAGCTGCTCGGCCAGCAGGCCGATCTGGAACAGGTGCCGCACCCGGAAGCCGGACCTCGTCGTCGGCGAGTCACCCATGATGTTGGCGACGTTGCGCTGGACGCGGGAAAGGCCAGCATCGGCGTTGAACACCGGAGGAGCGATGTCGGTGTGCGTGTACCGGTACTCGTCCACCAGACCCACCGAGTGCAGGATCTCGTGGACGAACTTCCAGTGGACGTCGCCCTTCGTCTCCGATTCCAGAACCCAGGTCGCCTGGTCGGTGCCCCGCTTGCGCTTGTCGGCCTGCTCCTGCGTGAGCAGGTCGACCTCGCTGTGCGCCTTGGCGGGATCGTCGACGAACTCCACCTTCAGGTAGAACTGCTCGCCCGTGGGCAAGCGGTGGCCGCGGGCGTTGACGAGCTCGTTCAGCAGCTTCGTCGTCTGCTCCCGCACACCGGCTTGCCGGCCGGTGTTGCCCTTGAGGTAGATCTTGTGCTCGAACTCCATGACGAAGCGGTCCGGCGCACCGTTCTTGCCGGTCACCGTGATCCGCCGCGCGTCGTAGGCGATCTTGCCCACCACGCCCTTCTGCGAGGTGAGGTGACCGATCAGCCGCTGCTTGAGATCGAGCTGACGAGCGGCGACCTGGTCCAGCCAGTCCGGCCGGGCCTTGCCGTCCGCGCCCTTGGGGAAGTTCCCGTTCTCGTCCCGGGGAAGGCCGTACTTCGGCAGCGGGTGCCGGGTGTAGGTCTTCTTGCCGCCGGGCTTGCCGTCGTGCTGGACGTCGCGGTCCGTGTGGAACACGGTCACGTGGGTCACCGAATCCCGCAGGTGCGCCCAGTCCGACGGCTTCAGCAAGTTCTCGTACGGCGCGATCCACTTGCCGTCGCGGTCGATCATCTTCGCGTTGCTGCCGTACCGGAGGTCGATGTCCTGGTCGACGACCTGCTCCTTCGGCAGCTCGTCGAGTTGCCCGGATTCCTGCGGCGCCCGGCGGTACTGGGGGTCTTCGCCGGAGTCGAGGTGGCCGTTGTCCGTCTGCTGCGAGAAGGGGTTGGTGCTCGGCGGCTCCGCGTTGTGCAGGAACGGGTTGGTGGTCGGTGCATCGGTCGGCAGGAACGGGTTGGTGTTCCGCAGGAACGGGTTGGTATTCGGCGAATCTCCCTGCTGCTGCGAGAAGGGGTTGGTACTCGGCGACCCCGGGTTCCGCGAGAACGGATTCGCGCTGGGCGTTTCCGCCTGCTGGAGGAAGGGAATGTTGCTCGACGACTCCGTCTGCAGGAGCGGGTTGGTGTTCGGAGAATCTCCTGGTGGCAGGAACTGGGCGGCAACGGACGGCTCGGCCTGCTGCTGCGACAGGAACGGATTGGTGCTCGACGACTCCAACGGCTGCGCGGTCGGCGTTTCGGTGTCCTGGCCGAGGTTCTGGGTGGACTCGGTGGTGCGACCGGGCTGGTTCGTCGACGACTCGGTCGACGCCGGGGTGTTCGGGGCCGACTCGGTCTGCTGCGGGGTTGGGGCGCTCGGGCTCGATTGGGTCGGGCGCGTGCTCGTGTTCTGGGAGCCGGTGTTCGAGGAACCGCCCTGCGAACCGGGGTTCTGGGCGTTCGTCGCGGTGCCGGTCGACGTGGACGTCGGGCCCGTGCTCGTCGTCATCGAGCTTGGCGACGTAACGGCGCCGTGCGCGAACGCGACCTGGTGGTCATCGTTCGAGCCTCGCTCGGACAGCGGCTCACCGGTCACCGGATCGAGTTCCGCATCCAGGTCGATCAGGTCCACGTCGTCGAAGTGGGAATCGCCGTAGTCCGAACCGGCATCCGACATCCAGTCGCCGTAGTCGCCGGTGGCGAGCAGGGGCTGGGTCTCGATGTCCGCGGCGCCTTCCAAGACGTCCAGCGGATCTTCGTCGACCACAGTGGACGTATCGGAGAAGACCGAGCTGTTGTCCGCGAAGTTGCTCGACTCGGTGCTGATCGCACTTCCGGCTCCGGACGTGCCGCCGGCTCCGGTGTCGACCGGTGCGATGAGGCTGGTGCCGCCGGAGTCGAAGAAGTTCTTCATCATCAGCGGGATGGTCAGGTTGTTCTGGAGCAGATGTTCCTTGACCTTGTCGGCGACCAGCGTTTCGCCGAGCATCTCGGCGGCGCCGGAGACCGCGCCACCGGTGAAGCTCTCCCAGCTCGGGTCCCATTCCTCGCCGTTGACGGCGCTGCCCGCGCCGTCGCCCAGGAAGCC
Organism: Saccharopolyspora sp. NPDC050642; assembly: GCF_040654735.1. Taxonomy (NCBI): domain Bacteria; kingdom Bacillati; phylum Actinomycetota; class Actinomycetes; order Pseudonocardiales; family Pseudonocardiaceae; genus Saccharopolyspora; species Saccharopolyspora sp. NPDC050642. The sequence goes on from NZ_JBFAIN010000039.1 coordinate 58,621, forward strand.
CTGGAGACCGAAGATCGGCGAGCCCGCCACCGAGCCGATCATGTGGGACGCCACGCTTTCCTTGACGTGGCCCAATCCGCTGTGGATCGAATCGGAGTATCCCTTGGTCAGCGCGTTGAACGCGTCATCGCCCAGCTCCTTCCGATAGGGACGCATGGCTTCGGCCAGGGCGAGTTCGAAGCCGCCCTGGCCCGTCTTGCCGGCGTTCTTCGTCACCGCCTCGCCGAAGGCGTTCGCCGCATCCTTGGCGCCCTGCTTGCCCAGAGCATCGGTCAGGTGCTTCTCGAACGCGGTGTTGACCGCCTCCTTGAACCGGAACCCGGCACTGGCGGTCATGGACTGGACCCAGCCCTTGCCGATTCCGTGCGACGCGCTGTTTCCGAACCCGGTCAGGAAGTGGGTGCTGAAGTTCTTCGTCGTCGTCGCCAGGTCGTCGCCCAGCTTCGTGAGCGACTTCGACAGGTTGTCCGCCGTCGACGCGCCCGAATCCGTCAACGATTTGGACAGGCTGTCCGTCGTCGACGTGCTCGTTTCCTTCAGCGACTTCGACAAGGCGGTGGCCTCGATGTCGCTCGCCGCTTTCCCGAACTGCTTGGTGATGCTGTCGGCGGCGTGGTCGCCGACGTTCATGAGCTTCTTGCCGAACTCGGAGGTGAGGTTGAACTTGCCGAGCCCCTTGCCCAGGTGCTTGACCGCGGCCTTGCCCAGCGCGCCGGCGGCCATCGAGGCCACGCCGCCGATCGCGCCGGAAACCGCGGCGCCCTTGAGCGCCCCGGTGGTCAGGTCCTGGTTCCAACCGTGCTGCAGGCCCTGCTTGATGAGCTCGGACTGGATCGCGAGGTCCAGCAGCCACCCGGCGACCAGCTCGAACGCCAACGACATGATGGTGGCGACGATCAGCTGCACCAGGACCCTCAGGATCGTGCTGGTGATCGCGCGGATGATCGGGATCTTCAGCAGCGATGCCCCGCCGGTAGCCCACGCGATGGCGATCGCGCCGGCGATCTCGATCGCCATCAGGATCATCTGGCCGATGGCCTGCGCCTTCATGTACCTGACCTGCGAAGAGGTCTGGAACAGGAAGTCGCCGAACGAATCGGCGGCCGCCGCCACCTTCTCCAGGGTGCTCAGGCCGCTCGCGTCACTGGTGATGTACTGCCTGGCGTACTGGCCGAACTCCTCGGCCGCGTCGCCCGCGAAGCCCGAGTTGATGGCGGCGACGTAGTCGTTCAGGTGGGTTTGCAGCGACCGCAAGGCTTCGGCAGCGGCCTTGTACTCCCCGTCGAGGTCCTTGAGCTTGTCCTCGTCGGCCTGCGGCCATTCCGAGCCCGTCAGCCCGGCGAAGACCTTGGCTCCCTCCGGGTCGAGGTACAGCGACACAGCTGACACCCTCCCCGTTCAGCCACCCGCTCCCGCACCCGGGAGCACCCTGTCGAAACCTAAGAAATCGTGCTCCAGCGCCGAGCACTAACTCCCGAAGGACTTGTTCGCGTTGTCAACGTTGTCCTGTTCGGTGTTGTCGGTCATGTTGTTGAACTTCTGGCCGTTCTCGCTGGTCCGGTGCAATGCCTCTTTGAAGGTCTTGCTCAGGTCCCGGAAGTTCGCGAACAGGTGAACGCCGTTCTCCTTGACGCTGTCGGTGATGTCGCCTTCCTTGCCCGCCGCCGCCATCGTCTCGGCCTCCAGGCGGTCCGCGTAGGAGATGAACTTCTCCATGTCGGCGGTCGCCTCGCCGAGCATCGGGAAGTCCTTCCTGAGCTGCTCGGTGACGACGAACTTACTTCCCATTGCCGCGCTCCGGGTTCAGCGAGTCGGTGACGTCCTTCTGCATCTTCATCAGCGGCGCCAGGAACTCGCTGAAGGGCGACGCGCCGCCCAGCGATTCGCGCAGGTCGGCGATGTCGCCCAGCTGCGGCGCCATGGTCTCGTTGACCTGGTTGAGCATGTCGGCGCGGGCCTGCTCCACGACTTTCACGACGGCGTCGGCCAGCTCGGCCCGGGCCATCGTCCGGTACCGGTCGTCGTGGAACTCCAGTTTGGACAGTTCGCCGCCGGCCTTGACGGTGGCGCTGACCATCCGGTCCTTGGAGCGGGCCGTGGCGGTGCGGCTGAGCAGGTCCTGCTCGACCTTGCGCATCTCCTGCTGCTTCTCGGTGATCTGCGCGAGCGCCTGTTCCATCTGCGCCTGCAAGTTTCCGAAGTTCACGGTACGTCTCCCATCACGCGTTCAGCGGCCGATGGCGGTGGTGAAACCGCCTTGGCTGCCCCATTTCTCCGGGTCCTCGGTCAGCCAGGTGTTGCGCTGCCGCTCCTTCTCCTGTCCGCCGGCGGCGCCACCGCCGCCCATCGGCGGCGGCATGACCGGAGACTGCCCGTTCGCGCCGCCGCCGCGGCCCTTCGGCCCGGTCTCGGTGTCCATCGTCGACGGCTTGCGCAACGCGTCGTCCAGAGCGGAGCTGTTCGTCGTTGAACGCTTCGTCGGGTCGCCGATCTCCGGCGGCCCGACGGGCCCGACTGTCTTCGTCCCGAACGGGCCGTTCAGCGGCATCTTGTTCTTGAACGGCGCGCCGTCCGGGCCGACGGCACCCAGGAACTTGCCGTTGGGCCCGAGGACCAAGTTGCCCTTCGGGTCGAGGACCTGGCCGTGCGGGTTGACGGAGGATCCGTACGGGCCGTAGAGCGGCCTGCCGTCCGGGCCCGTGGCGAACGTCCCATCGGGGTTGCGCAGCATCTGGTTCGGCCGGATCGCGGAGTCCGGGTCCACCTTGATCGGCTTGCCGTCCGGCCCGTTGAGCAGCGTGCCGTCCGGCTTGGTGATGGTGCCGTCGGCGTTGATCTTCGAGCCGTTCGGCACGGTCAGCGGGGTGCCGTCCGGCCCGCGCGCCACCGAGCCGTCCGGGTTGAAGACGGAGCTCTGCCCGCCCGGGTTGTTCGGGTCGTACGTCGTGCCGCCGAGCGAGTTGTTGTTGCCCAAGCCCAGCGATCCGGGTCCGGTGAGGAACGACGGCGGCGGGACGTTCTTCTCCTCGTTCAGCGAGCCGGTGCCGGTGCCGTTGCCGTCGGTCAGGTTCTGGGTGAACTCCTTGTTCTGGTCCTCGACCTCGTCGAGGGTGTCCAGGTCAGAGGCATCGGTGTCGTCCCCGAGCTTCTTGTCGCCGCCCAGCCCGTTCCCGTCCGGCGTGAGGTTGGTCTTGTTCAGCTCGTTCTGCTTGTCGAGCTCGTCCTGCTTCTGCTTTTCGAGGTCGTCCTGCTGCTGCTTGTAATCGTCCTGCTGCTGCTTCTGGAAGTCGCCCTGCTGCTTCAGGTTCTCCTGCTGCAGCTTCTGGTTGTCCTCCTGCATCTGCTGCAGCTTCTGCTTGAATTCGTCGTCCGCGCCGCCGCCCGAGGTCGGCTGGTACGTGGCGGTGATCTGGCCCAGGCGGACATTGGGGAACCCCCGCGGGATGTGCTCGAACTTGCCGTTGGCCGTGCCCATGGCCTGCGCGGCCGGGTCGTCGAGCTTCTGGACGAAATCCGAGTTCCACAGGTCCTTGGCCGCCCGGTCGAGCTTCTTCTTGAACTCCTCCGACTCGACCGACACGTTCGTACCGCCGGCGGTGATCTCCCTAACCTCACCTGCGGAGGAGTAGGTCATCATGAGGTTCATGCTCCGCAGCGCCTCGGCCACTGCCATCCGCGGGCTGCTCAGCGAGAACGCCTCTTTGTTCTCGAGATCCGGGCGCCAGGCGGTGAAGGCGTTGAGCAGCTGGAGAGCGTACTGCGACAGCGCGTCCTTGGCCTTCTGCAGCTCGGCGATCATCCTGGGGTTGGCGACGTCTTCGCCGAATCGCCGCAGCTTCTTGACCGCGTCTTCCAGCTTGCTCTGGTAGGTCTTGGCCGCCTCACCGGAGAAGCCCTGGCCCGAGCCGACCGACTTCGCCTGGGCCTCGAAGTCGGCGGCCCACTGGTTGATCGCGGTCTGGGTGTCCTGCAGCTGCTTGATGTAGAAGTCGACGCTCGGCTGGCTGGCGACGACCTGGTTACCGGCCGTGTTCTCGAACGGGGCGATGGTCGCCACCGGGTCCAGGATTTCCTTGCCCTGCGCGAGGATCTGGCTCCAAGTGCTGCCCGCGCCGAACTGCGAGTGGTCGAGGTTCACCCCGATGTAGAGGTAACCGTAGGACGATCCCTGCGCGCCTTGGTCGGCGCCGACCGTGAGCGCCGACGACTCGAATTTGAACTTCAGGTACACGTCCCAGGTGTTGGCGGGGTCACCCGGCATCGTGTCGCCTAGCCAGCCGACACCCCCACGAGCCTGCTGCAGGTAGTCGACGGTGGAGATCCAGGACGGCGAGTCGTTCCCGGCGAAGGCGTCGCGGTCGGCGACCTTGAAGTGACTGGGCACGAGGGCCTGGAGCGCTTGTTCCCAAGCAGCCGACATTTCTGCTCACTCTCCTACGACGTGCCCGCGGCCGCCGACCGCGACGATTGCCAACCGACCGAACCAGCGGTCAGAAGGAGTTCTCCGACTTCTTGGTGTTCTCTTCCTCGGTCTTGTTGACCGTGGCCTGCAGCTTTTCCAGCTCATCGACCCAACCCGGCATCCAGTCCTTGACGAGCGTCTGGAGCTGGTTGTCGATGTTTCCGGCGAACTCCCCGGCCCGCTGCGTCAGGGTCTGCGCCTCCGGCAGGAGACCGACCAACAACTTGCTGTAGCCGTTGCCGGTCTTGCCGCCGTCCAGGTCCTTGCTGTTCTGGGCGAACGTCGAGAGGTTCTTCATCGGTTCGGAGTTCATCCACTCCGTGTAGAACTTGTCGAGGAAGGTCTTCTGGCCGCTGATCGCCGCGTCTGTGATCTCGAGCTTGTTGGTGTCGGTTTCAGCCATGGCACATCACCTCGCCGTCATCACATGAAGTACTGGGCGGCGACCTTGTCGACGTCCTTGTACGCCTCGGTGACGTTGTTGAGGATCCCCGAGCCCTGGTGGAACTGCTGGATCATGTTCTTCTGCTCGTTGTCGATCATCTGCTGCGCGCCCTGCCACGAGTCCTTCCAGTGACCGGACAGCGCGGGGTCCTGGATGATCTGGTTGACGACCCGCTGGATCTCGTCGATGTGCTCGTTCAGCTTCTCGGTCTGCTTGAACATCATCGCGACCAAGGCTTCGGATTCCGCCTTGTTGACGTCAAGATCGGCCATTTCGGTTCCTCACAAGGTATTCGGATCGGAGCGGGTCAGTTGTGCGGCTTGCTCAGGACGTCGTACATGCCCTGCCCGAACTGGGCGGCCTTGCTCTGGTTGTCCTCTTCCGCAGCCTGGATCTGCTTCTTGGCCGCGCCGAGGTTGTTGATGACCTCGTCGACCTTCGCCTTGATCTTGTTGTAGCTCTGGGTCCACGCCTCGATCTGCGTGTTGAACGTCCGGCCGGCCCCGGACCGCATGTAGGCCTGCAGCTGCTGGTTCATCTGCTGGACGTTCTTCGCGGCCTGGTCCATCGAGTCGACGTGCTGGACCAGGCTGCTGGTCAGTTGTTGCTGCTTCGCATCATCGTGCGCGAGGTTGTTGGGCGAGGTCACCGATTCCTCCAAGGTTTTCGAAGCCTCTGGCAATCACGAAACTAGGACCACCGGCCCGCGCCAACCACATCCCAGAACAGGGACATGGCAGGGGATTCAGCACTGCGGGGCGGCCGGGACCTGCGGGGTCTCGGTCACCGGCCGGGCGGCCGCGACCGGGTCCAGGGCGGGGCCGGTGGGCAACTGGTCGACGAGCATGGGCGGCATCGCCACCGGGCTCGCCGGGTAGCCGAGCGCGGTCGCCACATCAACCGACGGCACCGGGTATTTGACGCCGTTGTCGGCCACCAGGTACATCGTCGGAGCCTGGGAGCCGCCCATGGGCGCGGCGGCGGCGAGAACGCCGCTGCCGGGCTGCAACGCCACCCGGTCCGGCCGGGAACAGCTCAGCGTGACCCCCGGCTGCGCCAGCACCGGGTTCGCGGTGTCCGTGACGTCCTTGGGCACCAGGGACATGCCCCGCACCACCGGAGGACCGGCGGCGGTGGAGACGCACAGGGCCTGCTTGTCGTCGTCCGGCACCAGCTGCGGCGGCGTTTCCGGGAACGCGCCGTCGCGCGTCAGCACGTCCTTCGCCGCGGCCGGGGCCGAGTGCGCCGTGACGTCGCTCGCGCCGATCCGCCGCGGCTCCACCGGCCGTCCGCCGTAGGCGACCTGCTGCGTGCGCGGATCGCCCCTGAACAGCTTGAACAGCGTGTCGGTGAGCGGCACCAGCCCGCCCTGGGCCAGCAGGTAGGGCTTGCTCGCGGCGTCGAGGAACAGCTGTCCGACGACGCTCGGCGCCCCGCTGAGCTGCGGCCCCGCGGTGCCGCGACCGGCCACCTCCGGCGCCACCAGGTCCGGCCCGGACGGCAGCGCGTTGAGGAACCCGGCGGGCACCTTGATCGGGTCGGTGGTGCTGTAGCCGAGCGCGACGGGGCCGGCGGTCTGGGTGTCCATCCGGAACTTCTGCCACTTCCAGGCGAGGAACACCGTGCCGTCCGGCCCGGCGACCAGGGCACCGTCCTCATCGGTCATCGGCTCGCCACCGCCCTCGCCGACGAGCATCGTGAAGTCCCGCTTGCCACCACCGATGGGAGCGGCGCAGGTCAGCCACGGATCGGTGCTCAGCGCGGCGGCCGACGGCAGCCCGTCCGGCGCGCCGGGGATCCCGATCGGCGCCCCGCGCGGCGTGCCGAGCAGCGAGTTCTCGGTGACGGTGTGCACCGACAGGTCGGCGCCCGCGATGAGCCGGGCGGACGCCTGGTTGAGCACCGGGTGCAACTCGCCGTTGAGGAACAGCCAGCGCGCGCCGCTCTCCTTCTCCACGACGAGCGCGCCCGGCACCTTCCAAGCCGTGGCACCGCCCTTGTTGATCATTCCGAACAGGAAGGTCCCGATTCCGAGCAGAACCGCGACGATGATGCCGATGGCCAAGCCGCGCGACGTTCGCCGCTGCGGCGTGTCCGAAATATCCGGATCGGCCCGCAGCATTCCCGCGCTGAGCCGCCCCATGACGAACATGTGCGCCTGAACCTGATCCCGCCGCGACTGCACACTCCCACGCCCTCTGCTGCGAAGAACTCGTCAACTCAATGCGTCCGGCGCGGTCCGCGACCTACCGAACCGTCAAACCGTCGAACCGAACGCAGTTTCAATGGAAACTGGTGTTCCGCAGTTTCAATTGAAACTGCGGACCAACCCAGACCAACCCACCCTCAGCCGTTGATGGCGCGGATCAGGCCGAAGACTCCTAGGACCGTCAGCATCAGCGGGAGGAGGCTCACCGCCAGCAGCACGTGGAGGATGTCCGCGGCTCGTCCCCAATACGGGACCATGCGCTTGCCCGGAACGACCCAGCCCGCGACCATCAGCGCCACACCGAACAGCGCCACGCCGACGAACAGCAGCAACCGTCCGAAGAGGTCCTGCTGCGCGAGCACCAGGACCAGCACGGTGCAGCCGAAAGCGCCCGGGATGACCACCGAGAGCCGGTGCCAGATCCCGCCCACGTCGCGGCCGTGCAGCAACAGCACCGCGCTGAGCACGCCGGCCATCGTGTACGTGGACCAGTCCGGCTCGGTGAGCAGGCCGGTGATGGCCGCCGCGCAGACCAGCCCGACCGCCAGGTACAGGGCGGTCATGTAGTTGTCGGCGACCTCGGTGCGGTCGAGCACGTTCCGGCTCGGGTGCGGCTCGATGCCTTCCTGCAGCTGCTCGGAGTTCGTCGGCAGCGGCGGCATTCGCAGTCCCGCGACGCGGAAGGCGAGTCCGGGGATGAAAGCACCGAAGATGACCGCGATGACGGCCGTCGCGGCCATCGCCTCCGCCATCGAGCCGGTGAGCAGCATCAACAGCGCGGTCACCACGCCGAAGACGCACACCACCAGCACGCCCAGGAACGCGTGCGCGTGCGTGCCGGACGCCGCCAGCGCCAGGACCGCACCACCGGCGGCGGTCGCCGAGGCCGCGAGCAGCGCCGCCATCCCGGAAGCCTCCGGGCCGGGCGCGAGGAACCCGGCGAGCGCCAGGAACGGCACCGCCGCAATGCCGAAAGCGGTGCCCGCGAACGCATCGCCGACGGCCCGGGAAGCCGAACCGGCCGCCGCCAGCAACAGCAGCGAGACGACGCCCGCGGCCACCGATCGCACCAGCGAGTCGCCGGGCAGCAACAGCCCGAGCCAGATGATCCCGGCCACTACCAGCGTCAACGCGTGCAGCAGCCGCTTGGTCCCGGCCGCCGTCCAGGAACCGGCGCGCTCCTGCATCCCGGAGGCGATGCCGTCGACGAGGTCGTCGAAGTGCACCGCGGGCATGGCTTCCTGCCGGGAGCGGAGGTAGAGCGTCTGCCCGTCGTGCAGCCCGAGGGCTTCCGGGGTCGCCTCCTCGTCCAGCGGCTCGCCACCGACCTCCTGCAGCAGCCAGCCGCCGTGGTCCAGGCCGGCTTCTTCCACCTGCGAGCCCGCATAGCTGATGATGGTCGGCATCAGGTCGATCAGCGGAACATCGGTCGGTACCGCGAGATCGAAGTTTCGATCAGGTGCCCGGATGGACAAACGGCACAGTCCCGCAACTGCGCTAGTGCTCACGCCGGTTCACGCTCCCTTTCCGGAGGTTTTCGCCGAACGGCGACGTCGGGCACCGGACCCATGCTTCGATGCCCAACGTCGTCGGTAACCGCCTCGAACACCGGGGGACAGTTGCGTTCGAGACCGGGGCGGCGGCGCCGGCAGGTTCGCGTTGACGAAGTGCGTCGCCGTCCTGGCAAAACCATAAAGCGGAATTCGGTAATAGTGCTGTCGCCGATTTACGTGACCTGAAAATCCCGGCCCTCGGTGGAAGTCTGCTGGAGTCGCAAGTTTTCCCGAGCGGGAAGGGAAATCGCGTGAGCGTCACGCTGTTCCGTCGCCTTGAGCGGCAATCGGGGCCACCGATGCCGACGGGCGAGCTCACCCTCCAAGAACCACCGGAGCTACCCGAGAAGCAGAGCGGGTTCTCCGGCATGATCACTTACCTGCCGATGGCGCTGAGCTCGCTGGCGATGGTGATGATCTTCCTCCGCCCGGGCATGGGCGGCGGAGGCGAGATCATGTACTTCGCCATGGGCATGATGGTGCTGGCCGCGCTCGGAATGCTCGCGGCGAACTTCCTGCGCGCCGCCTCGGAACGCAAGCAGCAGATGACCGGCGCCCGCCGCGACTACCTCCGCTACCTGGGCCAGATCCGCCGCCAGGTGCGCAAGACGGTCGTGCAGCAGCGCCACGCGCAGACCTGGCGGCACCCGGAGCCGACCGCCGCGTGGTCGCTGGTCGGCACCTCCCGGTTGTGGGAGGTGCGCCCCGAGCACCCGGACTTCGGCGAGGTCCGCATCGCGGTCGGCGAGCAGCAGCTCGGCACCCGGATCACCGAGATCAACACCAAGCCGATCGAAGACCTCGAACCGCTGTCCGCGCACGCGCTGCGCCGGTTCATCCGCGCTTACGGCACGGTGCCCGACCAGCCTGTGCCGCTCTACCTGCGCGCCTACGCCCGGATTCTGCTGCGCGGCGACGTCGACGTCGCCCGCGCCATGGTCCGGTCGATGATCGCGCAGCTGGCGGTGCTGCACGCACCGCAGGACCTGCGGATCGTGATCCTCGGCCGGGAGCTGGACCACTGGCAGTGGACGAAGTGGCTGCCGCACTGCCTGCACCCGACCGAGACCGACGGCGCGGGCCCGGTCCGGCTGGTCGCCGAAACAACCGGTGAGCTGGAAGGCCTGCTCGGCGAGGAGATCGCCGGGCGGCCGTACTTCGAGCGCGACACCCAGGTCGGGCAGGGCGAGCCGTACGTGCTGGTCGTCCTGGACGGCGCGCAGACCGCGCCCAACAGCCGGCTGGCGACCAGCGGCTACCGCAACGTCACCGTCATCGACCTCGGTTCCGCCCTGGACTGGCAGACCGATCCCCGCACCCTGCTCATGCGCGTTTCCCCCGACAACGCCGAGCTGGTGCAAATCGGGCGGGCGGGCAAGGAAGACCACTCCCCGATCGGCCGACCGGATGCGCTCAGCCTCCTTCGCGCCGAGTCCCTTGCCCGCCTGCTCTCCCCCTACCGGCTGGCCATCTCCACCGACACCACCGAGCCGCTGACCTCCGACTTCGAGCTGACCACCCTGCTCAACATCAACGACCTGCACGGTTTCGACGTGGCCAAGCTGCAGGCCCAGCGGAAGTCGGGCAACGCCCGGCTGCGGGTGCCGATCGGCGTCACCGGCGACGGCACGCCGATCGAGCTGGACATCAAGGAGTCCGCGCAGGGCGGCCAGGGCCCGCACGGCATGCTCATCGGCGCCACCGGTTCCGGCAAGTCCGAGCTGCTGCGCACCCTCGTGCTGGCGCTCGCGCTGACGCACTCGTCGGAGACCCTGAACTTCGTGCTCGTCGACTTCAAGGGCGGCGCGACGTTCCTCGGCCTGGACGAGTTGCCGCACACCTCGGCCGTCATCACCAACCTCGCCGACGAAGCGTCGCTGGTGGAGCGCATGAAGGACGCCCTGCACGGCGAGCTGATCCGCCGCCAGGAGCTGTTGCGCAAGGCCGGGAACTTCAGCTCCGCCACCGAGTACGAGAAGGCGCGCGCCGACGGCGCCGACCTGGATCCGCTGCCGACGCTGTTCGTGGTGGTCGACGAGTTCAGCGAGCTGCTGGCCGCGCACCGCGAGTTCATGGACCTGTTCGTGATGATCGGCCGCCTCGGCCGAAGCCTCTCGGTGCACCTGCTGCTGGCCTCGCAGCGCCTCGACGAGGGCCGCATGCACCAGCTCGAATCGCACCTCTCCTACCGGATCGGTCTGCGCACCTTCTCGGCGATGGAAAGCCGTGGCGTGCTTGGTGTTCCGGACGCGCACCAGCTGCCGTCGCAGCCCGGCGCCGGCTACCTCAAGACCGGTGTGGACAGTCTGACCCGGTTCAAGGCCGCCTACGTGTCGGGCACCTACCGGCAGGCCCGGCGCGAGGTCCGGCAGTCCGTGGTGGAGCGGCAGATCGTCCCGTTCAGCACCTCCTACATCCCGCCGCGCGAACTGCCGGTGGCCCACGAACCCGAGGAGCAGAAGGACGAGGGCGGCGCATCGCTGCTGGAGACCGCCGTGCAGCGGCTGGCAGACGAGGGCGGCCGGCCCGCACACCGCGTGTGGCTGCCGCCGCTGGACGCCTCGCCGACGCTGGAGGAGATGCTGCCGCAGCTGACGATCGACCCGGCCCGCGGGCTGAACACGGTCGATGCCGCGCAGCGCAACCTGCAGGTGCAGGTCGGCGTGATCGACCGCCCCTTCGAGCAGCAGCGCGAACCGCTCCTGGCCGACCTCTCCGGCGCGGGCGGGCACGTGTTCATCGCGGGCGGCCCGCAGAGCGGCAAGTCCACCCTGCTGGCCACCCTGATCACCGGGCTCGCGCTCACCCGCACCCCGCGCGAAGTGCAGTTCTACGGCCTGGACTTCGGCGGCGGCACGCTGTCGTCGCTGGCCGGGCTGCCGCACGTCGGCGGTGTCACCGGCCGGCTCGACACCGAGCGCATGATGCGCACCATCAACCAGGTCACCGCCCTGCTGGAGGACCGCGAACAGCGCTTCGCCCAGCTCGGAGTGGATTCGATGGCCACCTACCGGCGGCGGCGCGCGGCGGGCGAGCTCGCCGACGAGGAGTACGGCGACGTGTTCCTGGTGGTGGACGGCTGGGGCACGATCCGCCAGGACTTCATGGACCTGGTGCCGCAGTTCGCCCTGCTCGCCTCCCGCGGCCTGAACTACGGCATCCACCTGATCATCACCGCGACCCGCGCCGGCGAGGTCACCGGCGGCCTGCGCGACCAGCTCGGCACCCGGTTCGAGCTGCGGCTGGGCGACGCGGTCGAATCGACGATCAACATGCGGGCCGCGGCGACGGTGCCGAAGATCCCCGGTCGCGGCCTGACCGAGGACCGGGCCCACTTCCTGGCCGGTCTGCCGCGCCTGGACGGCGCCGGCGACACCTCCGAGGGCACGCAGGAGCTGATCTCGACGATCGCATCGTCGTGGAACGGCCCGGCCGCGCCGCGGGTGAAGATGCTGCCGCCGGTCCTCGACGTCGCCGAACTCCCGGCGCCGCGCGGCCGTCTGCAGATCCCGCTGGGCCTGTCCGGCGACGACATCGAGCCGCTGTGGCACGACTTCACCGAGCACCCGCACCTCATCGTCGCCGGTGACGACTCGACGGGTAAGACGAACCTGCTGCAGCACATCGCCCGCTCGATCACCAGGCAGTACACCCCGGACCAGGCCCGGATCACGCTGGTGGACTTCCGCCGCGAGCTGTTCGACACCGTGCCGGAGGAGTACCGGCTCGGCTATGCGGTGTCGAAGGACATCGTGCGGGAGGCGGTGGCGGGTTCGTCGCGGGCGATGCGGGAACGCGTGCCCGGCCCCGAGATCAGCCCGGCCCGGCTGAGCAAGCGGGACTGGTGGCACGGCCCGGAGCTGTTCTTCATCGTCGACGACTACGACATGGTGAGCACGGACCCGCACGACAACCCGTTCGTCCCGATCCTGGACTGCCTGGCGCAGGGGCACGAGATCGGCCTGCACGTGATCGTCGCGCGCAGCGCCAACGGCCTGGCCCGCACCTCCTATGACCCGCTGCTGCGCCGGATGCAGGAGGTGAACACGCCGGCAGTGCTGCTGTCCTGCCCGCCGTCGGAAGGCCCGGTCTTCCACGACGTGCGTCCGCAGAAGCTCCCGACGGGGCGGGCGCAGTACATCACCCGCCGCAAGACGTCCCTGTTGCAGACGCCGCACCTGAAGAACCCGGCGCAAGGGCGGTGATTCGCGGGGCTCCCGATTCCAGGGGGCGTTTCAGAATGGCTCCGCCCGGCTCACTGCGGGCGCCGGGGTCAGCGGAACAGCGGAAGCGCTCCGACCATCTTGTTGACGGGTTTGCGCGGGCCGTGCAGCCCGACGCCCACGCTGTTGAGGTCGGCGGTCGGGGTGGCAGACATCTTGTCGATGTACTCCTCGTAGGTCCGGCACCCCTGGGCCAGCGAGCTGAAGCTGACGAAGAACACGTCGTCGTGCGCCGCGGCGGCCTGCACGATGGCGTCGACCTGGTCCTGCGTGCCCTTCAGGATCGGCACCGGCACGTAGGCGATGCCGGGGTGGATCACCCCGGTGGCGTCCTTGACGTCCTGGCCGACCAGGCCGTCCACGCGGTGGCCCAGGGTCAGCGACAGCACGGCGGCGGCGTTGGCCCCCAGCCCGGTCGGCAGCTGGTCGCTGACCACGATCGCGCACTTGTGATCGGCTTTCCCCGCCATCTATCGCCCTTCCGCCGGAGTTTCTTCCCGTTCCGTCCCGGCCTCCGCGCCGTCGCGCGAGTTGCGGTACAGCCCCAGCACGACGCCGAGGATGACCACCGCGCCGCCGCCGACCTGGGTGCCGGACAGGGTCTCGTCGGCCAGCAGCACCGCCCACCCCAGGCCTGCGACCGGGACGATGTTGAGCAGGTTGACCGCCACGCTGGAAACCAGCCCGCGCAGGCCGTAGTTGTACAGCAGGAACGCCACCACCGAGCACACGATCGCCAGGAACGCGATGCGCAGGGCGCCTCCGGGCGAGGGCACGGACCACCGGTCGATCTCGAACAGCGACAACACGACGAAGCCGCCCGAGCCTGCCACCGTCTGGTAGTAGGTGACGACGATCGGCGAGGCCCCCGACTCGTTCCGCTGGGCGACCAGGTTGTACGCGGCCCACACCACACCGCCCAGGATCAGGATGACGTCGCCGAGCAGATGATCGGCCCCATGGTCGGTCGCGCCGTCGCGCACCACCAGCCACACGCCGCCGATGGCGACCAGCATGCCGACCAGTCGCACGACGGAGTAGCTCGCCCGACCGAACAGCAGTTCCAGCACCAGCGTGATGATCGGGTAGGACGCCACGATCAGCGTGGCGTCGGACGCGGAGGCCAAGTCGACACCGACGTTCTCCAGGGCGAAGTAGAGCGAAATGCCCAACAGCCCGGCGATCCCGATCGTGATCCGCTGGCGCGCGGTGGGCAGGCGCTTGTCCTGCTTGGCGTGCACCAGCACACCGAGTACCAAGGCCGCGAGGACGAACCGGAGCGCGCCGATGGTCATCGGCGGGATCTCGGCGAGGGCCACCTTGGTGACCGCGAACGAGCTGCTCCAGATCAGCGCCGCCGCGAGGACCGCCGCCACTGACAGGCCGGGGGCGCGCGACGGAACCCGGCGCGCGCCCCCGGAGGTGCCGGTGACGGCTTCCACGGCAGTGTCGTCACGGAGAGTCATGACGGCGACGGTAGCAGTATCTACGGCTTAAATGTCCCATGTATGTGCTAGATTCAAAGATCGAGATGATTTACCGAATTTTGCTCGACTGATGGCTTTGAACGGTGACCATGGACGAACTTGATACGGCCTTGCTCGCGCTCCTGCAGGAGGATGCGGGCCTGACGAACAAGGAGCTGGCCACGCGGCTGAACACCGCGCAGTCCACCTGCCTGGAAAGGGTCCGCCGGCTGACCCGGCAGGGAGTCCTGCGCGGCCGGCGCGCGGAGGTCGACCTGCGCCGGATCGGTCGCCCGGTGCAGGCGATGGTCGCGGTGCGGCTGCGACCCCCGAACCGCTCGGTGATCGAGTCGTTCACCAAGTTCGTGGAGACCTTGCCGGAGGTGTTGTCGGTGTTCGTCATGTCCGGTGACGACGACTTCCTGCTGCACATCGCCGTCACGGACAACGACCACCTCAACTCCTTCGTGCTCGACCGCCTCACCGAGCGGCGGGAGATCGTCAACGTGCGGACGTCCATCATCTTCAGCCACACCCGACGCACCGTCGTCCTGCCGTTCCCGCAAGACCCGTCATGAGTGGTCCGCAACCCGCCGCCGAGCAAGACCACCCGGACCCGCGCGCGCCTGGGCAAAACCGGAAATCTCCGGCCCGCTCGTACCAACGTCTCGGCATGGCGAAGATCGGGGGGCGATTCGGTTGCCCGTTCGGGCAGCGGCGCTGGCCGGGCCGCGGACCGGATAGTCTTCGGCTCTGTCGGGATTGAGCGGAGGCGGGCGGTGGACAGCGGACCTTCCGGCGCGGGCCAGGGCGCGGTGCGCCGGCATCGGGTGCTCGTGGTCGAGGACGATCCGATGATGGCCGAGGTCATCGCCAGCTACCTCAACCACGCCGGGATGCTGGTCGCGGTGGCCAGCGACGGCGTCATGGCGCTCGACGGCTTCGCCGCCTTCAACCCGGATCTGGTGATCCTGGACCGGATGCTGCCGCGCCTGGACGGCACGCACGTGTGCCGCAAGCTCCGCGAGCAGAGCACGGTGCCGATCATCCTGGTCACCGCGCTCGGCGAGCAGGACGACCGGATCCACGGCCTCGAACTCGGCGCGGACGACTACGTCACCAAGCCCTTCAGTCCCCGCGAACTCGTGCTGCGCGCCCAGGCGCTGCTGCGCCGCTCGGCGCCCGCGCAGCAGGCGCCGCCGGAACCGCCGTCCCACCTCCAGCGGATCGAGGACGTGACGTTCGATCCGACGACCCGCCAGGTCGCCAAGGCGGGCAAGCCGCTGCGCTTCACCGGCCGGGAGCGCGACCTGCTGGAGTTCTTCTTCGCGAACCCGGGGACGACGTTCCGCAAGGACGAGCTGATGCAGCGCGTCTGGCAGTGGCAGGTGGGTGACTCGTCGATGGTGAGCGTCTACGTCCGCCGATTGCGCGAGAAGATCGAAACGGACCCGGCGAACCCGACGATCCTGATCACGGTCTGGGGAGTCGGCTACCGCTTCGGCCCAACCCAGCCATAACCCGAACTACCGGCCACGAAGCCCGCCGACGAAAGCGGCCCACTGAGCCCGGGAGAACACCAAGGTGCCCCCATCCCGGTCCTTCGTATCCCGAACCCCGACCAGCCCAGGGCCCGCCCCCACCTCGACGCAGCTACCAGCTTGGCCGCTGTAGCTGGACTTCCGCCAACCCACCTCGACGCACTCCGACTGGCTCCCGCTGTAGCTGGACTTTCGCCAGTTGATCGCGTCCATCAAGGCTCACCCTTCGCGTTCGTGCCGCTTCGCATAGGCCGCGATGAACTCAAGCGAGTCATCCGGACCCAACGCTGCCTGTCGCAGCGTAGCCCGAGCTTGCACGAACGGGGCTACGTCTTCCGGGTCGTCTAGAAACGCTCCGCTACGTCGCTGCTCCAGGTGGACGACCGAACGCGAGCGCACGAACTCCAGCAGGTGAAAGCCGCCATCGAGCCCGGTATGGGCGCCTGCAGCGAAGGGCATGACTCTGATGGTGACGTTCTCGCGGGTCGCCACTCTGATCATGTGGTTCAGCTGCTCGGCCATCACCTGGCCGCCACCTACCGCGCGGCAAAGCAAGGCCTCGTCAAGGATCGCTTCGTACTCCACAGGATCGGGCTTCGTCAAAATCCCCTGCCGCACTTGGCGAATCGCGACCAGCTGCTCGATTCGTTCGTCCGACTCAACCTCGACCGCAGACAGAAGGGCGCGTGAGTGCTCGCGCGTTTGCAGGAGCCCCGGGATTCTCACCTGGGCAACCGAGGTGATGTGCACTGCCCTGCTCTCCGCATCGGCAAGCTCGGTCAACTGGATGGGAAGCCCTCCCCCGAACTCCCACCAAACCGGCTGGTCGATCTCGCGAGCCATCTTCAGCAGCCGCTCACGAGCTTTCCCCGTCACTCCCAGCGCATCCAGGAACGCTTCTACGGTCTCTAACTTGAGACCGCGCTGTGCGGTTTCGAAGCGACTGACCTTCGCCTCGGACCAGCCCAAGACCTCGCCGACCTGTCGCATGGTCACGCCAGCAGCACTACGCGCTGCCCGGAGTTCCTTCGCCAGAGCACGAGCTCTAGGTGTGTCCTGCATGGACCTAGCTTAAGGGCTCCCTCACCTGCGGTTGATCTCCCTCGATTGAGTAATTGCAAGCCTTGCTCAATATTGCAAGACTTGCACAACAAGCTTCGGAGGGAGATCCCGATGTCCGACTACTTGACCTACGTCTGGCGCCCGGTCACGGGAGGCCGCCACGCTTTCCCCATCACAGCAACGAAAACCCCTGCCGGTATCCCGGTGATGGCGTTCTGCGGAGCGAAAGCGGACGCAGCAGAGCTGCACGATCGCTCCGAAGTGGACTGGATCCGCGAGGACACCTGCATGGACTGCTGGCGGCGGATCAGCGCCTGGCGGTCGTGAGTGGTTGTGGCCGCCAGAGCAGCCACAACCACTC
>NZ_JBFAIN010000040.1:0-75149 GCF_040654735.1 Saccharopolyspora sp. NPDC050642
GCCAGCCCACGCAAAATCACCGCGATCGTCCGCGCCGCACTCACCCTCACCCACCACGAACACAACCGAATCCACTGAGATCACCTCATTGAAATAGCGGTTCACCGCGCCTAGGTGAGCGGTGGGTGGTGGCGGAGCATCGGGCTGTCGGTGTCGCTGGGGTACTCCAGCAGCAGCACCGAGGTCACCGGGCCGCCGACGGTCTCGTAGGTGTGCGGCAGCTGCGCCGGGAAGCACACGTAATCCCCCGGCCCCAGCTCGTAGGGCGCGTCGGCCGGCCCGACGCGCAGCTTCCCTTCCGTGACAACGACATGCTCCCGCCCGGGATGCCCGTCGGAGCGCTGAACCTCGCCGGGCCGCACGCGCTGGTCGTAGACCTCCACCACCGCCGACGTCAGGTCGAGCCGGCGCAGCATCCGCAGGTCGACGGCGTTGCTGCTGAGCACCTCCAGCCCCGCGGACCGCACCAGCACCACGTCCGGCTCGGTGCGCTCGGTCAGCAGGGTCGACACCGGCACCTGCAAAGCGTTCGACAAACTGAACACCGTCTGGATGGTGGGGTTGCCGACGCCGGACTCCAGCTGCGACAGCGTGCCCTTGGCGATCCCGGACCGCCGCGCCACCTCGGACAGCGACAGCGCCTGCTCGGCCCGCAGCGCCCGCAGATTGGCCGCCAGCACCCGGACGGCCTCCACCTGCGCCATCAAGCACCTCCCCAAGACCCGGAACGTGCCCGCAGCTTAACCACCGGTACCCGGCCGCCACCGGGCCACGCGACGTCCGGTTTTGCGAATAGCGGGATTTCCTTGCTCGACCGTTCGGCGCAAGCGCACCGTAATCGGCACGGCGGTCGCCGGGGATGCCCCGAGAACAACTCCGGCGAACGCCATTCCAACTACCAGGCCGCGAGCCCGGGCAGCTCCCCCGTCCTGCCCGGGCGCTCGCGGCCCGCACCTGTTCGCGGTGCCGAGTTCCAAGGGGCCCAGATGCTCAAACACGTCCTGGATGTGGTGGATCTCCTCGACGATCCGTCGGTCACCGGCGCCCGCGTGGTCGCCCATCTCGACGAGGTGGCCGGCGAGTCCGGGCTGGCCACCAGCACCACCGTTCAAGGCCACCAGGGCACGACCGACTTCGTGCAGGTCCGCATCCCCGGCACGCGGGGCAAGGCGGCCGGCGGCGACGCCCCGACGCTGGGCGTCGTGGGGCGGCTCGGCGGGATCGGCGCCCGCCCGGAGGTGACCGGGTTCGTCTCCGACGGCGACGGCGCCGCCGCGGCCATCGCGACCGCGGCGAAGCTGCTGTCGATGCGCGCCCGCGGCGACGTGCTCCCGGGCGACGTCCTGATCAGCACCCACGTGTGCCCGGACGCCCCGACCCGGCCGCACGAGCCGGTGCCGTTCATGGACTCCCCGGTGGGGATCGCGACCATGAACGCCCACGAGGTCAGCGACGACATGGACGCGGTGCTGTCCATCGACACCACCAAGGGCAACCGGATCATCAACCACAAGGGCCTGGCGCTGTCGCCGACGGTCAAGCAGGGCTGGGTGCTGCGGGTGTCGGACCGGCTGGGCACCCTGCTGGAGACCGTGACCGGCGAACCGCTGGTGACCTACCCGGTGACCACCCAGGACATCACGCCCTACGGCAACGGCGTCTACCACATCAACTCGATCCTGCAGCCGGCCACCGCGACCGCCGCGCCGGTCGTGGGCCTGGCGATCGTGGCCGCCACCGCAGTGCCCGGCTGCGCCACCGGCGCCAGCCACGAGACCGACATCGCGGCGGCCGCGCGCTACGCCGTCGAGGTCGCCAAGGAGTTCGGCGCGGGCCAGCTGGCCTTCCACGACCAGGCGGAGTTCGACCACCTCGTCGCGCGTTACGGCTCCCTCGCCCACCTGCAGACCATGGGCGACCTGCCCGCCGAGGAGGAGTGATGGGCACGGCGCAGACCGCCGAGGCCGCGCCGGGCAAGCAGATCGGCAACGACGACTACTCGCTGCGCCGCGTCCCCCAGGACGCGCGCTACGGGTTCGGGTCGATGCTGCTGCAGTGGCTCGGGCAGTCCGGCTCGCTCTCCCAGTTCGTGCTGGGTGCCTCGCTGGGCATCGCGATGGGGTTCTGGGACGCCTTCTGGGCGTTCACCCTCGGCGCGGTGCTGCTGGAGATCGTGATCTTCCTGGTCGGCCTGGCCGGTCAGCGCGAGGGCCTGGCGATGACCATGCTCACCCGCTTCGCCGGGTTCGGGCGCAACGGCTCGGCGCTGGTCAGCCTCGTCATCGCGATCAGCATGGTCGGCTGGTTCGGCGTGCAGAACGGCATCTTCGGCAAGAGCATGCAGTCGCTGGTCGGCGGCCCGATCTGGCTGTGGTGCGCGATCTCCGGCGCGGTGCTGACCGCGCTGGTGATCTACGGGTTCAAGTACATGATGTGGCTGGCCAAGATCGCCGTGCCGCTGTTCTTCGCGCTGGTGGCCTGGAGCGTGATCAGCACGCTCTCGCAGCACTCCATCGGCGACCTGATCGCCAAGGAGCCGACCGCCGCGGCGCTGTCCATCCCGGCGGCGGCGACCATCGTGGCGGGCGGGTTCATGTCCGGCGCGGTCGTGGCCCCCGACATGACCCGCTACAACCGCAAGGGCTGGCACGTCCTGCTGCAGAGCTCGTGCTCGATGATCCTCAGCGAGTACATCGTCGGCATGACGGGCGTGCTGCTCGGCCAGCTGGTCGGCAGCAAGGACGTCACCTCGATCGTGCTGTCCACGTCCGGGCTCGCCGGGCTGGTCATCGTGATCCTGTCCACCGCGAAGATCAACGACTGGAACCTCTACGCCTCCTCGCTGGGCGTGGTGAACTTCGCGGACACGGTCTTCGGCAAGCGCCTGCACCGCGCGACGGTGACGCTCGTGATCGGCGTGCTCGGCACCGTGCTGTCCGCGATGGGTTTCCTGGACCACTTCACGGAATTCCTGAAGATCCTCGGCGTGGCGATCCCGCCGATCGGCGGCATCATCGTGGCCGAGTACTGGGTGGCCCGCCGGATGCGCGGCGAGCTCGACCGCACCCGGCCGACCGGCACGCTGCCGGAGAAGGTGGCCACCTGGGTGCCCGCGACACTGGTGGTGTGGGCGGCCGGCTTCTGCGTCGGCTACTTCGTCGACGCGGGCATCCCGGCGCTCAACTCGCTGCTGACCGGATTCCTGCTCTACGCGGTGCTCGCCTTCGCCGGGCTGGTGCGCCCGGTGGGGACCTCGACGCTGGAAGGACGCAAGTCATGAGCGTGCCCGAGGACGAGGTCGTCGACCTCTGCCGGGACCTGATCCGCATCGACACCTCCAACCCGACCAGCAACGAGCGCGCGGCGGCCGAGTACGTCGCGGCGAAGCTGGCCGAGGTCGGCATCGAGTCCACATTGGTCGAGAGCGCGCCGGGGCGGGCCAGCGTGATCGCCCGCGTCGAGGGCGAGGACCCGTCGCGGGGTGCGCTGCTGATGCACGGCCACCTCGACGTGGTGCCGGCGGATGCGAGCGAGTGGACCTTCGACCCGTTCGGCGGCGAGATCTACGACGGCTGCCTGTGGGGCCGCGGCGCGATCGACATGAAGGACTTCGACGCGGTGATCCTCGCGGTGGCCCGGGAATTCGGCCGCACCGGCCGGAAACCGCCGCGGGACATCGTGTTCGGCTTCCTCGCCGACGAGGAGGACGGCGGCAAGTTCGGCTCGCACTGGCTGGTGCGCAACCGGCCGGAGCTGTTCGACGGCGTCACCGAGGCGATCACCGAGGGCGGCGGCGTGTCGTTCGACCTGGGCAACGGCCAGCGGCTGTACCCGATCGAGAACGCCCAGCGCGGCCAGGCGTGGCTGCGGCTGATCGCCACCGGCCGGGCCGGGCACGGCTCCTCGCCGAACGACGAGAACGCCGTCACCGACCTGGCGGAGTCGCTGGCCCGCATCGGCAGGCACCGGTTCCCGGTGCGGCTGATCGAGCCGGTGCGGGTGCTGCTGGAGCGGGCCGCCGAACTCCTCGGCACGGACTTCGATCCGTCCGATGTGGACGGCAGCTTGACGAAGATGGGCCCGGTGGCCGACCTGGTCGACGTGATCCTGCGCAACTCGGCGAATCCCACGATGATCGAGGGCGGCTACCAGACCAACGTCATCCCGGGCCGGGCCACGGCCGCGGTGGACGGGCGGTTCCTGCCCGGCCACGAGCAGGAGCTGCTGGACACCATCGACTCCCTGCTGCTGCCGTCGGTGCGCCGCGAGTTCATCCACCACGACGTGGCGATGGAGACGGAGTTCGCCGGCACCCTGGTCGACGCGATGTGCGCGGCGATCCGGGCGGAGGACCCCGACGGCCACCCGGCGCCGTACTGCAACGCGGGCGGCACCGACAACAAGGCGTTCGCCACGATCGGCATCAACGGGTTCGGCTTCAAGGCCCTCCGGGTACCGCCGGAACTGCCGTACTCGCGGATGTTCCACGGGGTGGACGAACGAATCCCGCTGGAGTCGCTGCGCTTCTCCACCCGGGTGATGCAACGCCTCCTGCACACCTGCTGATCCGGACGGTCGGGAGTGGCGGTGATCGCCCATAACGGTCATTGCCACTCCCGATCCACCCGCCGTAACCTGCACTGGTCCAGCGGCATCCAGCTCGCGCCGCCGTCTTCCCGCTTCACCACCCGCGCAACGAGCACGTGATGGTCAACAAGGCAGGAGGCACCGCATGAGCTCTGCACTGCCCGGCAGCGACACCGACCGGATCTGGACCAACTGGGGTGGCAACCAGACCTGCACCGCGGCGGTCTTCGCCCGGCCCCGCGACGAGGCCGAAGTGGTCGCCGCCGTCCGGCATGCGATCGACCGGGGCCTGAACGTCCGGGTCGCCGGCTCCGGGCACTCCTTCACCCCGGTGGTGCCCACCGGCGGCATGCTGCTCGACCTGACGCGGCTGACCGGGGTGACCGCGACCGACCCGGACCGGCTGCGGGCCACGGCGCTGGCCGGGACCACCGTCGGCGACTTCGGCCCGCCGCTGTGGGAAGCCGGGCTGTCGCTGACCAATCAGGGCGACATCGACAAGCAGGTCATCGCCGGGGCGATCGCCACCGGCACGCACGGCTCCGGCATCGACCTGCCGAGCTTTTCCGCCGCGCTGCGGCGAGTCCGGCTGGTCGACGGCCGCGGCGAGGTCGTCGAGATCGACGAGGGCGACGCGCGGCGGCTGCGGGCCGCGCAGGTGGCCATCGGCTCGCTCGGCGTGATGCTGGAGGTCGAGCTGGCCGTCTCCGCCGCCTACCACCTGACCGAGGAGATCAGCTACCGGCCGTGGCAGCAGATCGTCGAGTCGTGGGACGAGCTGATCGCCGGGCACCGCCACTTCTCGTTCTTCTGGTGCCCCGCCGACGAATCCGCCGACCTCTACCAGCTGCCCGCGCCGCCGGACCAGCCGATGGCCGACCACTGCTACGTGAAGCTCTACGACGAGGCCGAGGTCGACGAGCCCGCCGGGATCGTCACCGCCGAGGGCCACCGCGTGGACCGCGCCTACCGGATCTACCCGGGCGGATTCGACACGCCGTTCCACGAGATGGAGTACATGGTCCCGGCCGGGCACGGGCTCGAAGCCGTCTCGGCGATCCGCGAGCTGATGCGCACCGAGCACCCCGACCAGCGCTACCCCATCGAGGTCCGGTGGACCGCCGCCGACGAGGCGTACCTCTCGCCGAACCACCGGCGCGCGACGACCGTCATCTCCGTCTCCGGCGCCCCCGGCACCGACTACTGGCCGTTCCTGCGCGCGGTCGACGAGCGGCTGCGCGAGTTCCGGGCCCGCCCGCACTGGGGGAAGTTGCACTTCATGACCCGCGACCGGATGGGCGAGCTGTTCGACGAGTTCGGCACGTTCCTCGACGTGCGCCGCGAATTCGACCCGAACGGCACCTTCCTCAACGACCACCTGCGCCCGCTGCTGGCCTGAGCCGCGAGGAGGTCCGGGATGGAACTCGTGGGCAACTCGATCATCTACCTGATGATGGCCTTCGTCGCGATCGGCGCGGTGGCGGCGATCCGCGACGCCGACACCGGGATGGGCCGGGAGTTCAAGGAGGGCCTGCACGCCATCGGGCAGATCTTCATCCCGGTGGCGGGGATCATGGCCGCGATCCCCTACCTGTCCGCGTTCGTCGAGTCGGCGGCGGGCCCGCTGTTCAGCGCGATCGGCGCGGACCCGGCGATCGCGGCGACGAGCCTCATCGCGGTGGACATGGGCGGCTACCAGCTCGCGCAGGCCACCGCGAACTCCACCGGCGGCTGGATCATGGCGACGATCGTCGGCTACCTGGCCGGGGCGACGATCATCTTCACCATCCCGGTGGGACTGGCGGTCCTGGACCGCCGGGACCACCGCTTCCTGGCGCTGGGCGTGATGTCGGGCATCCTCACGGTGCCGATCGGCGTCCTGATCAGCACCTCGATCCTGCTGGCCACCGGCACGACGGTGCGCGGCGAGGTCTCCGCCGACGCACCGTCGGACGCCGCACTGTCCGGTTTGGACACTTCGGCGATGCTGCTGAACCTGTTGCCGCTGGCGGTGTTCGTGGTCGTGCTGGCGCTGGCCCTGCGATTCTGGCCGGCGGCGATGATCCGGCTGTTCATCTGGTTCGGCCGCTTCCTGGACGCGGCGCTCAAGATCGTGCTGGCGCTGTCGATCATCGAGCACTTCACCGGCCTGTTCTCGGCGGTGCTGGGCGCCTGGGGCTTCGACCCCATCATCGCCGACGCCGACGACCAGTACCGGGCGCTGGAGGTGGCGGGCAACATCGGGATCATGCTGGCCGGCGCGTTCCCGATGGTTTACGTGCTGCGCAAGGGTTTGACCCGCCCGCTGGGCGCGTTGGGCCGCCGGATCGGGATGAGCCCGGAAGGAACCGCGGGCCTGCTCGCGGCGTCGGCGAACGTGCTGGCGCTGTTCCGCCTGATCGGGCACATGCCGCCCGAGGACAAGGTGCTGTGCATCGCCTACGCGGTGTGCGCGGCCTTCCTGGTCGGCGACCACCTGGCGTTCACGGCGAACTTCCAGCCCAACCTGATCCTCCCGCTCCTGGCGGGCAAGCTGGCGGGCGGGGTGCTGGCGATCCTGCTGGCCCACCTGATCGCCCTGCCGGCGATCCGGACCGCGGCCCCCGAGCCGGCGGTGGGCTGACAGCGAAGGGCGCCTCCGACCGGGTCGGAGGCGCCCAACGCTTCGGGGTATCGCCGGTTACGGCTGGGGGAACTGCTCGGCGTAGGTCTTGACCGCCGTCGAGATCGCCTGGAAGTTGCGGTCCAGGGCCTGCTGGTCGACGTTGTCGACCGTGTCGCAGGACTGGTGGTAGCAGGAGTCGTAGGCCTCGCCGGCCTGGCCGCCCCACTTCTGCGCCTGCTCCGGCGTCTTCGTGCCCTCGGCGCCGGTGAAGGTGCCGCCCGCCGGGATGCCGACCTCGATGAACGGGCCGTAGTCGGAGCGGCCGTCGAAGTCCGTGCCCTCGGTTTCCACCCCGGACGTCGCGAGCGCGTCGTTGAGCAGCTTCTCGATCTCCGCCGAGCCCTCCGGGCCGGGGCCGGCGCCCTCGCCGTCGGAGTCGTCGCCGTCGTAGGTGAAGTAGCCGGCGTTCGGCGAGCCGACCATGTCGAAGTTCAGGTACGCGACGATCTGGCCGCGCTCCGCATCGGACAGGCTCTGCACGTAGTGCGACGAGCCGACCAGGCCCTGCTCCTCGGCGCCCCAGAACGCGAAGCGCAGCTTGTTCTTCGGCGTCGCGCCGCTGCCCGCGTAGTCCAGGGCGGCCTGCAGGATCGCGGCCGAACCGGTGCCGTTGTCGTTGATCCCCGCGCCCCTGCTGACGCTGTCCAGGTGGGCGCCGAACATCACCACGCTGTTGGCGTCGCCGCCGGGGGTTTCGGCGAGCAGGTTGTACGTCGTGCCGCCGATGGCGTCGAATTCCTGGATCGTGGTGGCGAATCCGGCTGCGTCCAGCTGGGCCTTGACGTAGTCGAGCGAGGCCTTGTAGCCGGGCTGGCCCGCCGCCCGGTTGCCGCCGTTGGCCTCGGCGATCTTCTGCAGCTCCTGCAGGTGGTCCTGGACGGCGGTGACGCCGGTCAGCGGTGCGCTGGCCGCCGTGGCCGGCAACACCAGAGCGGACGCCACGGCCAGTGCCGCCGCGGTCGCCAGGAGTGGTCGTTTCGGCATGCTGCGCCCTTCCGTCGGTCGATCTTCGCCGCAGCGGAACGTAACGACGCGACGCGACGCGGTGGGCGGTTTGACGTGAACTCGCCGCCGGTGTCCGGAACTCGTTTTTCCCGGCTTTGCCCGACTTTCGGTGAAGTGTTCGGCACGCGTCCACCCGGCCGACACGAGGAATCCACCGCCGGTGCGGCCGTTCGGCCTAATTTCACGGGGCCAACCGGCCAGCACAGGAGGAATCAGCGCTCATGGATCGCCGATCGTTCATCGCCGGGACGGGTGGCGCGCTCGCCGCCACCACCGTCCTCAGCTCCACCGCGCACGCGGCCCCGCCGCCGCAGGCCGGCAACAAGGTGCGCTTCAACATCATCAGCGACATCCAGGGCGACCTCGGCGATTTCGGCAAGGCGCTGGACGACCTGGCCCGGATCAACCCGGGCAGCGCGGGGCTGGGCATCGCGGGCGACATCACGCCGCGCGGCTACGACTTCGAGTACGCGGCCGTGAAGTCCACATTGGACAAGCACGCGCACCCGCAGGAGGTCGCCTGGGCGATCGGCAACCACGAGTTCTACGTGCCGAAGTGGCGCGACCCCGACACGCTCGCGCAGGAGACCTGGCCCAACGGCACCACCGAGGACTCGCTGTTCCGCAGCTTCTTCGACTTCGCCGGCCGCAACACCATCTTCGCGGAGCACTCCTTCGGCGGGATCCCGGTGCTGAGCATCGGGACCGAGCGGTACTCGCACTACCACGACCCGAAGCTGTGGGACGAGGTGTGGATCAGCGACCAGCAGTTCAACTGGCTGGAGCAGCGGCTCGACCACTGGGCGCGGTGGCGCAAGCCGGTCATGGTGCTGACCCACCACCCGCTGCCGAACACCGTCTCCGGCACGCACAACAAGCTCTACCTCAACGACTACCTGCAGTCCGACCGGCTGCTGGGGATCCTCGGCCGCCACCGCGACGTGTTCCTGTTCTCCGGGCACACGCACTGGAACCTCGAACTGTCCGACTGGGTGGTGCGCCGGGTGGTGCCGGGCACCGGCAACCTGGAGGGCTTCACCGTGGTCAACACGGGCGCGATCCAGGTCGGCTGGCAGGACGACGGCAAGGGCGGCGAGGTGTCCCTGGGCGGCGCGTTCAACCAGGGCCTGCAGGTCGAGGTCGACGCGCGCAACGTGGTCATCATGGCGCGCGACTTCACCACCGGCACCTGGCTGAAGCAGATCACCGTCCCACTGCACAACGAGTCGTAAGCGGCGTGGCTTCGGTCCGGCCGCCGGGCTGGCTATCCTTCAGGCGCAGGCCGAGCCGAGGGGGGCGCCGTGGGCGAGTCAGGCGGCCGGGCGCGCGGCCCGGCCAAGGAGCACCGCACCGTCAGCCGGGTGACCACCATCCTGGAGACCGTGGCCGCCGACCCGCACGGGGTGCGGCTGAGCGTGCTCGCCGGGGCGCTGGACGCGCCGAAGACCTCGGTGCACGGCCTGGTGAAGGGCCTGGTGGCGACCGGGTACCTGCAGGAGCAGGGCGGCGCCTACCTGCTGGGACCGGCGGTCGGCGCGCTGCTGCCGACCCCGGGCACGCCGCTGGTGGACGCGGCCCGGCCGGCGATGCAGAAGCTGCGCGCGGAGTTCGACGAGACCGTCATGATCGGCACGCTCGTGGGTGACTCGGTGGTGTACCTGGAGTCCATCGAGTCCACCCAGCTCATCCGCTACTCGGCGCCGCTGCGCAAGCGGCGCCCGCTCTACCCGACCAGCATCGGCAAGTGCCTGCTCGCGAACCTCGACCGCGCCTCCCGCGAGGCGTACCTGCGCGAACACTTCCCCGATCCCGACGAGCGGGCCCGGGTCGAGCGCGAGCTCGCGGACATCGCCGCCGACGGCGTCGCCTACAACCGGGGCGAGACGGTACCGGACGTGTCCGCGGTGGCCGGACCGGTGCTGTCGCACCGCGCCGACGCCGGCACCGCCGCGGTGTCGATCGCCGGGCCGACGACGCGGGTGGCCGACCGGCTCGACGAGATCGCCGCCGCGGTGCGCACGGCGGTGCAGGAGATCACCTACCGGCTCCGCTGACCGGAGGCCGCGATCACAATTCCCGCGCCGGGGCATTGACCTCGACCTCGCTCGAACTCCTAGCGTTGCGGCCGCAACCCGGAAAACGGCGCAGGGAGAAGGAATGCACGCGATTCGGCAGTACGAGTTCGGCCCCGCCGAGGTCCTCCGCTACGAGGAGGTACCCGACCCGACCCCCGGCCCTGGGCAGGTGCGCATCGCGGTCGCCGCCGCCGGCGTGCACGTCATCGACACCGCGATCCGGCAGGGCATGCAGGGCGGGCCGTTCCCGCGGCCCGAGCTGCCGATGACGCCGGGCCGCGAGGTCGCCGGGGTCGTCGACGCGCTCGGCGCGGGCGTCGAGGCGGAGTGGCTGGGTCGGCGCGTCGTCGCCCACCTCGGCATGGCCAGCGGCGGCTACGCCGAGCTCGCGGTCCGCGACGTCGAGGCCCTGCAGGTGCTGCCCGCCGACGTCGGCTTCGACGCCGCGGTCGCGATGATCGGCACCGGCCGGACGACGATGTCCATCCTGCGCATCGCGCGGCCGACCGCCGACGACGTCGTGCTGGTCACCTCGGCCGCCGGGGGCATCGGCGCGCTGGCGGTGCAGCACGCCCGCAACATCGGCGCGACGGTGGTGGGCGCGGCCGGCGGGCCTGCGAAGGTCGCCAAGGTGCGGGAGCTGGGCGCCGACGTCGCCGTCGACTACACCGCGCCGGGCTGGTCGGAGACGGTGCGCCACGCGCTCGACGGACGCGAGGTGAGCCTCGTGCTCGACGGCGCCGGCGGCGAGTACGGCCGGGCGGCCTTCGACCTGCTCGGAGCCGGCGGCCGGATCACGATGTACGGCAGGGAATTCGGCGAGCACCGGTTCACCTCCGACGACCTGATCGCCCGCTCGGTGGCCGCGAACGTGGCCCTCGGCCCGAACCTGCTGAAGGTGCCCGGCGGCATGCGGGCGCTGGAGGACGAGGCGCTGGCCGCGCTCGCCGACGGCAGCCTGCGGCCGCTGGTCGGCACGCCGTTCGCGCTGGCCGACGCGGCGAAGGCGCACGCGGCGTTGGAGAACCGCGAAACCTACGGCAAGGTGGTGCTGCGGCCCCACCCGTGATCAAGATCGTATGGCGGATACCAACCGGTTTGTCGTAAAGTGCGGGCCTGGGGCGCATCCGGTCAGATCAACACGCTCCCAGGAGGTAGGACCGTGGAACAGGTGGTTCTGCTCGACGAATCCGGCAACGCGATCGGGGTCGAGGACAAGGCGATCGTCCACCATCGACAGACGCCGCTGCACCTGGCCTTCTCCTGCTACGTGTTCAACGATCGCGGCGAGTTCCTGCTGACGCAGCGGGCGCACCACAAGCGCACCTTCCCGAGCGTGTGGACCAACACCTGCTGCGGCCACCCCGCGCCCGCGGAGGACATGAAGGCCGCGATCACCCGGCGGCTCGGCGAAGAGCTCGGGCTCACCGTGCACGGCCTGGAGCTCGTGCTGCCCGGCTTCCAGTACCGCGCCACGATGCCCAACGGCGTGGTGGAGAACGAGAAGTGCCCGGTGTTCGTCGCCTTCACCGGCGGCACGCCGGAGCCGAACCCGGACGAGGTCGCCGAAACCCGCTGGGTGGACTGGGCGGAGTTCAGCTCCGCGGTGCTCGCCGGCGAGTCCGAGGTGTCGCCGTGGTGCTCGCTGCAGGTCCGCCAGCTGACCGAGCTGGGCCCGGAACCGGCCCGGTGGCCCAAGGGTTCGCCGGCGGGCCTGCCGCCCGCCGCCCACGTGAGCTGACCCCGCATTGCGGACAATTCCCCCTCTCCGGTTAAGTTAGCCAAAGCTAACTTGATCGGAGATGGGGTAGGTCCATGGTCAACCTGGTGTCGCGGACCCGACGCCGCGCGGTCGCAGGCGCGTTATCGACGCTCCTGCTCGTGTTGACCGCGTGCGGCACGAGCACCGAGTCCACGCGCGACGAACCGGGTGCGGACGGCGCGTTCCCCGTGACCGTCACGCACGCGCACGGCGCGACGGAGATCCCCACCCGCCCGCAGCGCGTGGTCGCCCTCGGCTACACCGACGTCGACCCGCTGCTCGCGCTCGGCGTCGTGCCCGTGGCGATGCGGCCGTGGAGCAAGATGGACGGACCCGGATCCTGGGCCAGGGACCGGTTGAACGGCGCGAAGCCGTACCTGTTCACCACCAAGGGCGACGTCGACCTGGAGAAGATCGCCGAACTGCAGCCCGACCTGATCGTCGCGATCAACGCCGAGATCGACGCCTCGCTGTACAGCAGGCTCTCCGCCTTCGCCCCGACGATCGTGCGGCCCGCCGGCTTCGCCGACTACGGCACGCCGTGGCAGGACGCCACCAGGATGATCGGCGCCGCGGTCGGCAAGCCGCAGGAGGCCGAGCAGCTGATCACCGCGACGCAGGCGCGGATCGACGAGGTCGCCGCGGCGCATCCCCGGTTCGCCACCGCCACCGGCGCCGTGGTGCTGATCAACCCCAAGGGCGGCTACTGGCCGTACGCCCGCAACGACGCGCGCGGGCAGTTCCTGACCGGGCTCGGCATCCAGCTCCCGCCCGGCCTGCAGCCGCTGGACGACGGCAAGAAGTTCCACCTGGAGCTCAGCCCCGAGCGGACCTCGCTGCTCGACTCCGACGTGCTCGTGGTCATCGACCAGGGCGACGGCAAGCAGCGACTGGCATCGGATCCGCTGTTCCAGACGCTGGAAGTGACCAAGCGCGGCCACGTCGTGGTGGTTCCGTTCGAGGAAACCGGCATCGCGCTGGCGCACAACACCGTGCTCAGCATCCCGCACACCCTCGACACCGTGGTGCCGCTGATCGCCGAGAAGCTCGGCTGACGCGCACGGGAGCCGCGGTCAGGTGGCCGCCGCCTTCGGCCGCAGCTCCCGCGACCAGCTCCACTCCCCCGGTTCCGGCGCGCCGATCAGCCTCAGGCCGACGCCGCGCAGCGTTCGCGCGATCGCGGTGTTGTCGACGTGGGTCTGCGCGGTGAGCGCGCCGATCCCGAGTTCCTCGGCCTGCTCGACCAGCTTCCGCGCCAACGCCGTGCCGACGCCCTGCCGCTGCCAGTCATCCCGGACCAGCAGCGCCAGCTCGCCGGAATCGCCGTCGTACATCAGGTTTCCCATGCCGACCACCGCGCCGTCCGGCGCCAGCGCGAGCAGCGACCGGCCCAGCGCCGGGGTCAGCAGGCGCAGCAGGCCGCGCTCCCCCTGCCCCGGCCCGGGGCTGAAGTAGCGCCGGTAGCGGGCCGCGCTGGAACACCTCTCGTGGAACTCCGAAACCAGTTCCACGTCCGACCGGTCCGCCGGCCGGATCGTCAGCTCCGCCCCGCTCGCGGCGCGCGCGACGTCCGGCACCGGCCGCACCCGCGCCCGGCAGCTCGCGGCCAGCTCGACCATCGCCCGCGCCCGCGCGAACTCCGCCGGGGTGAACGCCCCGCCGGGCCGCTCCAGCACCAGGACCCCGCCGCCCGGATCCGCCAGGTGCATCTCGCCGCCGGCGGGCGAACCGGCCTCCTCCTGCCACCGGACCGTCACCTGTCCGAGCAGCGCGCGCAGCGCCCGGACCAGGTCGGTGCGGCCGTTGACCAGGTCGATCGCCAGGTTCGCGGTCCGCGTCGGCACGTCGTCGAGCTCGCGCACGTCCGCCCGCACCGCGGTCACGTCCCGGCCACCGGCGGCCTCGACCGCGGCGACCAGTTCCCGCCCGCTCACCCGCGACGGCACGTGCAGCAGCACCTCGTCGACCACCCCGCCGGCGACGGGGTGGACCTGCATGGTCCGGATGTCCGCGCCGAGCGCGGCCAGGCCACCGGCCAGGTGCGCCAGCCGGCCCGGCGTGTCGGTCACCGACGCGCGCAGCCGCCACAGCGTCTGCTGCACGCTCACGATCTCCGGAACCCGCACCTCGGGCACGGCGGGCACCTGCCGCCGGCGCCACCACCACCGACCGGCGGCCGCCACCAGCAGGACGGCGCCGATGGACAGCAGCGCCAGCGGCCCGCGGCCCTGCGCTCCGGTCGCGAACAGGTTCGCCGCCCCCGCCGCCAGGAACAGCGCGGCCAGCTCGATGAGTTCGCGGGTCCAGTCCCCGCGATGCTGCCGGGAAGTCATGCCACCATGCTTCCCCCGCCGTATTGCAGGAGCTTGACCTGGGATGACGGCTCGGTTAACGGACCGATGTCACATCTCGTCGCGCACCAGCACCCCGTCGCGCATGATCAGCGACAGGCGGCGCTCGGGGTCGGTGAGCACGCCGATGTCCTCCAGCGGGTTGCCGTCGACGACCAGCAGGTCCGCGTAGGCGCCCGGCACGATCTCGCCGATCTCGCCGACCATCCCGGCGATCTCGGCGCCGGTGATCGTGGCCGCGCGGACGATCTCCACCGGCCGCTGCACCTGGGCGCGCAGGCTGAACTCGGCGAGCTGGTAGGCGTGCAGCTCGCCGTGCAGATCGGTGCCGTACCCGATCTTCAGCCCGGCCCGGTCGGCCAGCTCCAGCGCGTGCAGCCCCGCGTCGATCACGTCGTGCAGCTTCCGCCTGTTCTCCTCCGGCAGCGCGCGCGGCGCGTCGTCCCGCGTCAGCGCGTGGTAGGTGGCCAGCGTCGGCACATAGAACGCTTGGTGCTGCTGGAAAAGCTCGACGCTCGACTCGTCCATCAGGTTGCCGTGCTCGATGGTGCGCACGCCGCAGCGCAGCGCGCGGTTCACCGCCTCGGCCGTGTAGGCGTGCCCGGCCACGTAGCGGTGAGCCAGGTTGGCCTCGTCGACCGCCGCCCGGATCTCCGGCTCGGAATAGCCGAGGGCGTCGATCCGCATCGACGACACCACGCCGCCGCTGACGGTCAGCTTGATGTGGTGCGCGCCGAGCGCCATCTGCTCGCGGATCGCCCGCCGCAGCTCGACCTCGCCGTCGCAGATCCGGGTCAGGCCGTGGCCGCCGGTCGGCGCGATGATCGGGCCGCCGAACAGCACGCGCGGCCCGCGGAACAGGCCCTCCGCCACGGCGCGGGCCACGCCGTGATCGGCGCCGCCCATGTCGCGGACCGTGGTGAAGCCGCGCATCAGCATCTGGTCCAGCACCTGGCCCACCCGCGCCGCGGCGTAGTACGGCGACCACGACTTCAGCTCGGCGAAGTCCGCGCTCGCCTGGGTGGCGTGGACGTGCGAGTCGATCAGGCCCGGCATGAGCACCCGCCCGCGCACGTCGATCACCTCCGCCGCGCGCACCGGCTCGTCGGTGACCTCGACGATCCGGCCGTCGGCGACCACCACCGACCTGTCCGGCAGCAACTCGCCGGCGCGGGGGTCCAGCACCGTCGCGTTGCGGAACACGATTCGCGAGGTCACGCCTGAATCTCCTTCTGCTGTTGGCCGTGCGGGGCGGTCCCGGTCAATTCCTCCAACGTGCGGCCGCTGGTGCTGACGCCGAACACCAGCACGCCCAGTGCGCCGGCCACGAGCGCGCCGGTCACCATCGTGAAGACGCCGCCGAACCCGATCGACGCGTAGAGCACGCCGATGATGATCGGCGCGACGATGCCGCCGATGCGGCCGAACGCCGACGCCGCGCCGGTGCCGGTCGCCCGCATGCGCGTCGGGTACACCTCCGGCGTGTAGGCGTACAGCGCCGCGTAGGTGCCGTTCATGAAGAACGACAGCAGCGCGCCGAAGATCAGCACCTGGGCGTCGGCGCTGCCCTGCGACAGCAGGAAGGCGGCGATCGCACCGCCGGTGAGGTAGCCGGCGATGGTGCGCTTGCGGTCCAGCCGCTCGCTCAGGTACGCGGCCGAGTAGTAGCCCGGCACCTGGGCGATGGTGATCAGCAGGGAGTAGGTGAAGCTCTTCGACATCGTCATGCCCTGCTGCACCAGCAGCGACGGGATCCAGGTGAAGAACCCGTAGTAGGCGAACGTGAGGCTGATCCACAGCAACCACAGCACGGCCGTGCGCCGCGCCATCCCGCCCAGCCACAGCCCGGCCATGCGCGACCCCGCGCCGCTCTGCTCCGCGGCCCGCACCGGCTCCGGCTCGGCCTGCTCCTCGACCGGCGGCAGCGGTTTCCCGGTGGCCCGCTCGACCCGCTCCTCCAGCTGCGCGACAACGGTTTCCGCCTCGTCCAGACGGCCCTGATCGATGAGCCAGCGCGGCGATTCGGGCAGCGCGCGGCGCCACCACAGCAGCATCAGCAGCGGCGCGGCGGTGACCAGCTGCGCCACCCGCCAGCCGTCCGAGAACGCCGGGACGAAGAAGGTGCCCAGCAGCGCCGCCGCGATGTAGCCGAGCGAGAAGAACCCGGCGATCGAGCCGACGAACAGGCCGCGGATCCGGCCGGGCACGAACTCCGACATGAACGCCGGGATGATCGCGGCCTCGGCCCCGACCCCGATCCCCGCGATCAGCCTGGCGACGAAGAAGAAACCCCAGTTCGGGGCGAAGGCCGCCGCGACGGTGGCGACGCAGTACACGGCGAGCGCGTACATCATGATCCGCCGCCGGCCGATCGCGTCGCCGGCCAGCCCGGCCGACAGCGCGCCGATCATGATCCCGATCAGCAGCGAACTGCCGAGCAGCCCGGTCTGCCACGGCGCGAGCCCCCAGAGCGGGGTGACGGCCGGGAGCACGTAGGACACCAGCGAGCCGTCCATGCCGTCGAAGGCGATGCCCAGGCCGCCCATGAGCATCAGCCGGAAGTGCGGCCGGGAGACGGGAAGTCTTTCGAGACGGGCCAGCAGCGCAGGACCCGCCGGGGAGTTGGTCGACATGGCACCTCCTCCGGAGGCCCCCACCGGACCTCGATGCGTTGGAACCATAGCCGCATACTTCTGTGCAAACAAGGTTCAATGCATGATCTTGTGCATCAGGGCAGAATGGGGCCATGACCGGTGAAGGCGCCAACGTCGCGCAGTGGCTCGACGAGCTGATCTCGGAAACGCGCCTGGGCCCCAAGGCGGCGCGAGTGCGCGACGTGCTCACCACGCAGCCGACGTACTGCTCCTACGCCACCGCCGCCGAAGTCGCCGACCGGGCCGAGGTCAACGGCGCCACGGTCGTCCGCTTCGCGCAGGCGCTCGGCTACCCCGGATGGCCACAACTCCAGGCGGATCTGCGCGGCGTCTACCTCGCGCACCGCTACGAGCAGCCGGCCTCGCCCGGCGACGGGAGCATGCTGGCGTCGGTGTTCGCCCGCGACGCCGAGAACCTCAGGTCCCTGGAGCACTCCTTCGACTACGCCGCGGCCCGCGCCGTCGTCGCGGCCATCCGCGAAGCGCGGCGAACACTGGTCGTCGCCTCCGGAACCCACGGCGTCGCCGCGGCCGCGTTCGCGATGCTGGCGGCCAGCCGCGGCCTGCCCATCGCCCACGAGGACCGCGGCGGGCCCCACCTCGCCAACGCCCTCGCCTCCCTCGACGGCCAGGACTGCCTGGTGGCGTGGAGCTTCTGGCAGCACTACCGGGAGACCGTCGACGCGATCCACCTGGCGCGCACCGCCGGGGCCGCGACGTGCGTCATCACCGACACCGTCCAGTCCCCCGCCGCGAACGCTGCCGACCACGTGCTCGTCATCCCGACCGAAGGAATCGCGAACCTCCAGTCCATGACCGCGGCCACCAGCGTCGCCTACGCACTGGTGGCGGAACTGGCCGCCGGAGACCCCGAAGGCAGCCGGGAAGCCGCCCAGCGGGTCGACACCGTCTGGCGCGGACTGCGGCTGTTCGCCGAAGAATCAAGGCAGTGAGCGCAAGAACATGTGTTGATCGCCGCGTAACGGAACGAAAAGGATCGTCGTCGCAATTGACTCGCGGGTGACGGATTCATAGAGTGCCGAGCTGTGATCGCGGACATCGGCCGAACCGCCTGACGCGCAGCACCCGATGTCCACACCGGACGCGCTTCCCGCGCCCGGCCCTCCCCCTCGAACGACGTGCCCGGGCACCGGTGTCCCCGGGCCGTCGGAACAGATTGCAACTCGCGAACGGAGATGTGCAACTGTGTTCCGAATTCCGCGTTGGCGAACCACGATGGCGCTCGCCGCAGCAACCTCCACGGTCCTCCTCGGCATCGCCGCACCCGCGAACTCCGCCCCGCCGGAAGGCCCTGGGCAGGGCTCCTGCAAGACGTTCGACGACCCGCAGTGGAACGGCTGGACCGACCACGCCGAACTCGGCCGCACGCTGCGCAGCATCGAGAGCAGCTCGAAGGGGCGCGTGGCGGTCCGGCAGATCGGCACCAGCAAGCAGGGCCGCGAGCTGTGGTCGGCGCGCGTGGGCACGGGCAAGCGCGTCCTGATGGTGCAGAGCGCCATCCACGGCAACGAGCGCACCGGAACCGAGGCGCTGATCGGCATCCTGCGCGACCTCGGCACGAGCAACGACGCGGCAACCCAGCAACTCCTGTCGTCGGTCACCCTGGTGGCGCTGCCGATGGTCAACCCGGACGGCGGAGAGCTCAACCGGCGCATGAACGTCGTGCCGTGGGACCAGGTCGTCGCCGACTACCCGCAGCTCGCTGGCGCACCGCGCGCCTGGTACCACGGCCTCAACGGCGACGGGATCGACCTGCCCGGCTTCGACCTGAACCGGGACTTCAACCCACGCCTGGACTACGTGCCGCAGCCCGGCGACCTGCCCGGCCAGCAGACCGGCGCCGGCTTCTTCCTCTCGCCGGAATCGCGGGCCATCCGGGACACCTACGTGGCCCTGCGCGACGAGTTCGGCGCGGTCGACGCCGTGGTCGACCTGCACCACATGGGCCCGTGCGAGCGGACCACCGGCGGACCCCAGGACGGGAAGCTCATCTCGGTATCGCTGGACTACCCGCCCCTCGGCGTCGACGACGGCGCCGCCTACCAGGCCGAGTACCCGCTGCTCGACCAGGACAAGTCCCGGCGCTACGCGCTCGCCGTGGCTCGCGGGATCCAGAGCTCCTACGGGTCCCAGTCGCCGCTGGCCGGCGTGGGCCGGTACTTCCACCCCGACTCCCGGGAATACGCCGGGCAGGGCCGGTCCGCCTTCGCCCTGAACGGGTCCGCGACCGTGCTGTTCGAGGTCCGCGGGCAGCAGGACGACCTCGGGCAGAAGCAGCACGGGATGCTGATCCAGTCCGTTCGCACCGGGGTCGAGTCGTTGATCGGCGCGATGGCGTCCGGGGACGTCGACCGGCTCGACGGCGGGGAGTTCTTCGGATTGCCGGATTACGGTTGGGATTCCAGCTCTGACTGATCGCCTTTCCCTTGCCCCGGGCTTCTGGTGAGGCCCGGGGTTTTGGGTTTTTTGGGGGGAGGGTTGGGGGTGGGTTGGGGCTTTTGGGGTGTTGGGGGTTGGTTCGTGAGGCGGGGTTTGGTGTTTTGCTGGGGTTTGCTTGGGGTTGGGACCTTTAGAGGTTCCGCATGTTTTGGGCCATCCCCGCGATGGGTGGAGGGTGGGGGCTGCGGGCCGGAGTGGGCCGGCACATTGGCGGCTTGCGTTGCGGGGTGGCCGTTTTCGGGATGGTCGGGACTGGTGGGCGTTTGGCTTCGGGTTGATCCGTCACAGGGGTCGGGCCGTTGTGAGGATGGCTCGATTCCGCGGGAAATCGACCCCTGGTCGCGGGCGCGGTGCGCATTGCCGATGCTCGCGCGGGGTTTGGTGGCGGATTTGGTCGCCTTCGGCGTGTCGTGACCTTTTCCCTTGACATGGCGCGGTTTTCGCCGACTTCGGCGGGGTGATTCACCTGATCAAGCGACCATAAAAACAGTGCGAACGCACGTTCGAATCAGGAGAATGGAGGTATGACACCGCTACTGAACACCCAGGACACGACCAGGGACCTCGTTGGTCCGTGGTCGGCGGTGTCCTGCACCGACACCGAACTCGCCACCCGCATCCAAGAACTGGAGAAGGAGATGCGGGTGCTGCTGTGGGAGCAACTGCAATACATCGCCGAAGCCGACCACCGCGCCATCCACACCGAGACCACCGCCCGATCACTGCAAGTCTGGTTGCAAGGACTGCTCAACATCGACCCGCGTGACGCGAAAACGCGTGTCACAGTCGCCCGCAATGTCGAGGACCGGCAAACCTTCCACGGTGAGCTCATGCCTCCTGGCCTGCCCGACACGGCAGCCGCTTTGGCTGAGGGTGCGATCGGGCTGGACCACGCGCGTGTCATCGTCAACGGCATCCGACGCCTACCCGACTACGCCCGCTGCCACCAAGTCGCCGAGGTCGAATCAACCCTTGCCGGGTTTGCGCGGACGATGTCGCCGAGGGAGTTGGAGAAACTCGCCGAACGCATCCGCTACCTGCTCGACCAAGACGGCGCCTACCGCGACGAAGAAGCCCAACACGAGGCAAGGGAGTTGTACTACGCGACCACCCGGGACGGGATGACCGTCATCAAAGCGAAGCTGGACCGTGAAACCGGGGCGAAGTTCGCCGCGCTCATGCAACCGCTGGCCGCGCCCCGACCCGAGATCGACGGAGAGAAGGACCCGCGCACGGTGGGGCAGCGGAACGCCGACGGGTTCGCCGCATTGCTCGACCTGGCGCTGGACCACGACGGAATGCCGCGCACCAGTGGACAGCGGCCGCAGATGACCATCGCGATCGACTTCGACGACTTGAAGCAGGGCCTCGGGCTCGCCGACGAGGACCGCATGCCCGGCACACTGAACACCGAACGCGCCATCACCGCCCAGAACGCACGCCGCATCGCCTGCGACGCCGAAATCCTGCCGATCGTCCTCGACGGTGACAGTCTCCCGTTGGATGTGGGCAGGGCGAAACGAACCGCGCCCACGCACATTCGAGCCGCGTTGCTCCGGCGCGATGGAGTGTGCGCGTTCCCGGGATGCGACCGGCCGCCGGGGACACCGGAAGCACACCACGTCCAACACTGGGTCGACGGCGGTGCCACCGACCTGGACAACATGGTCATGCTCTGCGCGCACCACCACCGCACACTCCACAACCAACGCTGGGACATCGCCATGCACGACGGGCGGCCCGAGTTCATCCCACCATCCACAGTGGACCCCAGACGAACACCCAGACCAGGCGGCAGAGCGCTACCCGCCCAACACCGCGAGTACCTCCGGGAGCTCATCCCCGCACCACGGGGCCCGGCGGGCGATTCGTGACGCCTGAATGCAGTTCAGATCGTTCCAGTTGACGCTTGAGGCTTACTAGAGCGCCACTCGAGCCAATGACGCCGAGAACGGCAACGGGCTGCTCAACAGTCCTTAACGCTCCGTAATTCGAACATAGTGACGAGAAGATCAGAATGGCGTCATGATCAATCCGAGCCGTAGCGCTCTTGCACGATCGGCCGACACAGTTGTCGTGGCGATCTTGTCGCTCGCGCTCTACTCCTTGATCAACGACCGGTCATTCGCCACCGCAATAGAAAAAAATGATCTCTACGACCGTCCGGACCCTGTTTTGCGAGCCTCACACAGCACCGGCGCACTGCTGATATTCAGGAGCTTGGGCATTGCTCGGCCGCGCCCCGATGCGACTGGGCGGGTGGCGGTCAGCGGCGCGGGCCGGGACGGCCACCTGCGGGGCGCTGCTGCTGCCTGGACCCCTGACCTGCCGGGTTGCGTCGCGGTTGGTTGGCGACGCGCGTTGCGTTGTTTCGGGCCGCGCCTCCGCGCGGGGCTGCAGCGCGCTGGGGCGGGGCCTGGCGCGCGGGCCTGCGGGCAGGCTCTCGGGCGGGCTCGCGGCGGCGGGGCGGTTCCGGCTCGCGGCGCGGGCGGTAGGACTTGCGGCGGCTGTTCACCCACAGGTCGAAGCCCACCAGCACCAGTGCGCCGATCAGCAGCATCAAGCCCAGCAGTGGCACTCCGATGAGCGTCGTCACCAGCGCCAGGACCAGCATCGGCACCACGGGGATCCACACGAACCGATCGATCCGGCTCAGGACCCCCGAAGAACCGCCACGGTCCCCATCACGTGCCATCAAGACTCTCGCTTCCACTCTTCGCCCCTGGCCGGGGAAGTCTACCGGAGCCCGTCCGACCTCAGCCCCGACGCCATCGACTGCTCGCCGCCGCAGTAATACCGTGCCCGCATGGGCAAAGAGATCAGCAGGTTCGGGTCGGTTCCGTTGGCAGACCTCCCCGAGGACCTCCGGGACCGGATCGGCGCCATCGCGGAGAAGTCCGGGTTCGTGCCCAACGTGTTCCTCGCGCTCGGCCACCGGCCCGCCGAGCTTCGCGCGTTCTGCGACTACCACGACGCGCTGATGGAACGCGACTCCAGCCTGTCGAAGGCCGAGCGGGAACTCGTCGTGGTGGCCACCTCGGCGGCCAACCACTGCACGTACTGCGTCGTTGCGCACGGCGCGATCCTCCGGGTGCGGGCCAAGGACGACCAGCTCGCGGACCTGGTGGCCGCGAACCCGTGGGGAGCGGCGCTGAGCGACCGGCAGCGAGCCATCGTCGACCTCGCGCTGTCCGTCGCGCAGGAATCGGCGCGCTTCGGCGAGCGCGAGTTGGCTGCGGCCCGAGCTGCGGGATTGTCCGACGACGAGATCTGGGACATCGGCGCGATCACCGCGTTCTTCGCCATGTCCAACCGGCTGGCGCACCTGATGGCGCTGCGCCCGAACGACGAGTTCTTCCTGATGGGTCGCGTGCCCCGGGAGAAGTGAGCTCGGCTCAGTCTCGGCTCATCTGGGCCAGCAGGTCGCGCAGCAGCCCCTCCAGCCGTCGCTGATCGTCGGCCGGCATCCCGGCGAGCAGCTGCCGCTCCCGGCCGATCAGCACCTCGATGTTCCGTTCGATGACCTCGTGCCCTCGCGGCGTCAGCTCGACCGTCACCGTCCGCTTGCCGGACGCCGACCGCTGGGACCGCACCAGGCCCGACTCCTCCGCCCTGGTCACGCGCTGCGTGATCGCCCCTCCGCTGACCAGGCAGTTCTCCGCGATCTCGGCCGGGCTCAGCCGGTACGGCGATCCGGCGCGGCGCAGCGTGGCGAGCAGGTCGAGGATCGCGTTGTCGATGCCCAGCTCGGCCAGCACCCGGCGCCGCTCGTCGGTCAGCAGCTTGGCTATGCGCAGGATCCTGGCGACCACCCCGATGGAGTCCACCGGCATGCCCGGGCGTTCCCGCGCCCACTGGTCGACGATCTCGTCCACGGCGTCGCTGCTCATGCGTCCAGTCTAGATCGGTTGTCTTTAGGTCTAAAGAAGAGCTAGCATCGGGTCATTCTTTAGATCTAAAGAACTAGGAGGAAGCATGCCTCGCAATGCAGTGATCACCGGCGGCGGGACCGGGATCGGCCGCGCCGCCGCCTCCCGCCTGGTGGCCGCCGGCGATCAGGTCGTGCTGCTCGGCCGACGCCCCGAGAGGCTCGCCGAGGCGGTCGCCGAGCTCGGCCCGGCCGCGCGGGCGGTGCCGGTCGACGCCACCGATCCGGCCGCCTTGCAGGCCGCGCTGGCCGAGCTCCCCGAGCGGGTCGACGTGCTGGTCAACGCCGCCGGAGGGAACACCGACCTCGTCGACGGCGCTCCGGCCGCGGACGACCTCAAGGCCGTCCGCGACTCGTGGTCCGCCAACTTCGAGGCGAACGTGCTCAGCGCCGTGCTCGTCACGCACGCCCTGCTGCCCCGGCTCGCCGACGACGCCCGCATCGTCAACCTGAGCTCCGTCACCGCGCGATCCGGGCAGGGCAGCTACGGCGCCGTCAAGGCCACCCTGGAGCCCTGGACGTCCGAACTGGCCTTCCAGCTCGGCACCCGCGGCATCACCGCCAACGTCGTCTCCCCCGGCCCGACCGAGGGCACCGACTTCTTCCGCGGCGGCGACTTCCCCGCCGCGCGCCGGGAGTTCGTCGCCTCGCGGTCCGCCGACGGCCGGCTCGGCCGCGTCGACGAGGTCGCCGCGCTCATCGCGTTCCTGACCTCGCCCGAGGCCTCGCACATCACCGGTCAGGTCCTGCACGTCAGCGGCGGCATGCACCTCGGCCGGTGACACCGGCGGCCCCGGCGGCCCCGGCGGGACGGGCCGACCGCCGGGGCCGACCCGGATTCCGGATTGCAATTGTCGAGATTGTCGACATTACGACTAATCCATTGTTGACTCAGGCAACCAATCGGACGTGAACACGGCCTTCCAGAACAGTCAAGTCGGGATGAACTTCGAAATAGTTACCGGCCGTGATTAACGAGAGTTCCAATTGAAGTCCCTAGCAGTTTCAATCCACCTAGTGAACCTTCGTTTCATTACAAGTTGATCTCGGAGATGTGTCCGCAAGCTGCCGTAACGCTACGTATTCACGTCGAGTTCCGTCAGGCGGATTAGGAGATGCGAAAGATCACCCCGCGAGGGGTGGCGAGTCTGGAACCGGCGTATTATCGTGACCGGCCGTCACTTGAATCCGAAACTTGTCGCATGACGAAATCGCACGGATCGGGGTTCCAATGCGCGCTGTCGATGCCACGCTGGGTGAAGTAGCCGGAAACCAGTTGCAGAACCTCTGTCGCATAGTGGGCATCGACGAGACCGAGCCCGTCCGCTTACTCGGGGACGTCCTCTCCGCCACCCGGTCCAGACCGCTGTCCCAGCCTCCCCTGTGGCCGTCCGATGTGGCCGACGACAACACCCCCGTCGAGTTCTCCGTCCAGTTCGAGGACAACGGCTCGCGGCACCTCCGGATCCTCGCCGAGACCATCCCCGCCGCCCCCGGCCCCGCCGCCAACCTGCAGGCCGCCCGCGACCTGATCGACGCCCTGGCCGACCGGTACGACCTGTCCCTGGACCGGCTGCGCTCCGTGCAGGACCTCTTCTCCAGCGCCTCCCCGCAGGGCAAGTTCTCCTGGTGGTTCTCGCTGATCTTCACCCCCGACGGCGCGCCGAAGTTCAAGGTGTACTTCAACCCCGAGGTGTGCGGCGCGGAGTCGGCCCCGCACCTGGTGGAGGAGGCGTTCGCCCGCCTCGGGCTGCCCGAGGCCTACTCGACGATCAGCAAGTACGCGCTGCAGCGCGGCGAGCTCGACCGCCTGACGTTCTTCGCCGTCGACCTCGACCACAGCCCGCAGTCGCGGGTGAAGCTCTACGTCAGCCAGCACGCCGCGCGGCCCGCCGATGCCGAGTTCGCCGCCTCCGCCGTGCCCTGCATCGACCCGGCGCTGGTGCGCCACCTGTGCTCGGTGCTCGCCCCCGACAC
The DNA here is from genome assembly GCF_040654735.1 of Saccharopolyspora sp. NPDC050642. NCBI lineage: Bacteria > Bacillati > Actinomycetota > Actinomycetes > Pseudonocardiales > Pseudonocardiaceae > Saccharopolyspora > Saccharopolyspora sp. NPDC050642. The sequence continues at coordinate 25,465 of NZ_JBFAIN010000040.1, forward strand.
CGAGGTCTTCACCGGCCGACCGCTGATCTCCAGCTACTCCTTCGTCGAAGGGGATCACGAGAAGCCCAGCAACTACAGCCTCTACCTGCCGATCCGCGACTACGTGCCCAACGACGCCGTCGCGCGGGAACGGGTGCAGCAACACCTCCGCATGCACCGCATCGACCCGGCCGTGGTCGACGAGGTGATCGATGCGGTCACGGATCGGCGGCTGGAGGACAACGCGGGCCTGCTCGCGCACGTGTCGCTCCGGCTGAGCCCGAACCGCACCGGGACCACCGTGTACGTCTCCTCCGAGGCGTACGGCGGGACACCCCCGCGGGACCGGTAACCCACTCCGAATCCACTTAGGAGCAACGCCAACATGCCGCACCTCCGCCCATTCGTCGCCGCCGTCGTGCGGCCGATCCCGATCACCACTCGGGAACAGCGGATCCAGGAACTGGACCGCGCCGGGCACAACCCGTTCAACATCCAGGCCGACCGGGTCAGCATCGACCTGCTGTCCGACTCCGGCACCGGCGCGGTCTCGGTCGACCAGCAGGCCTGGGCGCAGCGGGCGGACGAGCGGTACGCGGGTGCGGAGTCGTACTACCGGTTCCGCGAATCGGTGCGCGACATCGTGCCGTACCGGCACGTGCTGCCGGTGCACCAGGGCCGGGCAGCCGAGCGGGTGCTGTTCACCGCGCTGCTCGGCCCCGGCAAGATCAGCCTCAGCAACACCCACTTCGACACCACCCGGGCCAATGTGGAGCGGTTGGGCGCCGCGGCCTGGGACCTGCCCTGCCCGGAGGCGCAGGACCTCGACGCCGACCTGCCGTTCAAGGGCAACATCGACGTCGAGGCGGTGCGCAACGTCCTCGCCGGACCGGACGGCCACCGCGTCGGGCAGATCCTGGTCACCATCACCAACAACGGCGGCGGCGGGCAGCCGGTGTCGATGGCCAACCTGGAGGCGATCAGCGCGGTCGCCCGCGCGCACGGCGTGCCGCTGATCCTGGACGCCGCCCGCTTCGCCGAGAACGCCTGGCTGGTCACCCAGCGGGAGCCCGGCTACGAGCAGTGGAGCCCGCGGGCCGTGGCTCGGCGCGCGTTCGAGCTCGCCGACGGCGCGGTGGCGAGCCTCAAGAAGGACGGCCTGTCGCCGGAAGGCGCGTTCATCGGCCTGCACGACACCGACCTGGCCGACCGCTGCGAGGTCGACATCATCGCCACCGAGGGCTTCCGCACCTACGGCGGCCTCACCGGCCACACCCTGGAGCAGCTGGCCCAGGGCCTGCGCGAGGTGCTGGACCCGCACTACCTCGCCGACCGCGAGCGGGAGGCCGCGTTCCTGGCCGACCGCGCGCGCGAAGTCGGGGTGGACACGGTGCGCCCGTCGGGCCTGCACGGCATCTACCTCAACGCGGGCCGCCTGCTGCCGCACCTGCAGCCGCGCCACTTCCCCGGCCACTCGCTGGCCTGCGCGCTGTACCGGGAGGGCGGGATCCGCGCCGCCGAGCTGGGTTCGCTGTACCTCGGCGAGCTGGACGCGAACAACGAGCTGGTCACCCCGGCGCCGTTCGAGCTCGTCCGGCTGGCGCTGCCGCGCCGCGTCTACGACCACAGCCACCTGGAGTACGTGGCCGACATCCTCGCCGGGATCGCCAAGAACCCCGAGCGGGTGCCGGGTTACCGGATCAGCCACGCGCCGCAGGTGCTGCGGCACTTCCGCTGCCGCACCGAACCGATCGCGGTCTGAACACCGAAAAAGGGGCGTGGCCGGGAAGATCCCGGCCACGCCCCTTTTTGCCGCACACCTCAGCCGACGTCCGCCGGCGCCCGGTCGATCGCGTGGCGCACCAGCGTGATCAGCGAGTTCTTCGCGAGCTCGCGGTCTCGGGCGTCGCAGATCACGATGGGCACCTCCGGCGGGATGACCAGCGCCTCGCGCACCTCCTCCGGCTCGTAGTGGTACGCGTCGTCGAAGATGTTGACCGCCACCACGAACGGGATGCCGCGCCGCTCGAAGAAGTCCACCGAGGCGAACGCCTCTTCCAGCTTCCGGGTGTCGACCAGCACTACGGCGCCGACCGCACCGAGCGCCAGGTCGTTCCACAGTGGCCAGAACCGGTTCTGGCCCGGCGCGCCGAACAGGTACAGCACGATCTCTTCCGAGATGGTGATGCGCCCGAAGTCCAGCGCGACCGTGGTGGTCTCCTTGCGCTCGACGCCGGTGAGGTCGTCGACGCCTTCGCTGGCGACGGTCATCTCCTCTTCGGTGGTCAGCGGCGGAATCTCGCTCACCGCACCGACGAGGGTCGTCTTCCCCACCCCGAAACCGCCCGCAACGACCAGCTTCACGGGAATCGGCGCCGCGTTGGACTCGCCGCTGCGGTCGGACGACGAGCCGCCGTCTCTGTTCTGGGGTGACCGGCCTCCGGCCAATCTAGAGTCTGCAAAGCCCACGGTAAACCTGCTCCAAGATGTCTCGGCTGACTTCTGTACGAGGCGAGCGCACGAAGACGGCGCCATGGTCGAGCAGGTCGCCGCACAGGACCCGGACCACGCCCAACGGCTGGGTCAGCATGACGCTCAGCTCCGCCAGCGACACCGGACGCATGCACGCGTCCAGGATCAGCCGGTGCTCGGGGGCCAGCTCCAGCCTCGGCGCCTCCGGACGCGGCTCGGCGGTGATCACCTGCGTCGCCGTGTCGAGCCGCGTGTGCTTGCCGGGGGTGCGACCGCGCGTGATCGTGTATGGGCGGACTATCGGGCCCGCTTCATCGTCATACCACGCCTCGTCCACGGTCAGAACCTTTCCGCCGCCACGCCGCGAAGTTCCCGCGGAGCGGCCGACAAGAAGGTGCCGACCCGGGTGATCAGCCGGCCCATCTCGTAGGCCACCAGCTCGATGTCCGCCTCGGACGCGCTGAGCACGGCCAGGCAGGCGCCGTTGCCGGCGGCGGAGATGAACAGGAAGCCGCGCTCCATCTCGACGTGCGTCTGCGCCACCACGCCGCGGCCGAAGTCCTTGCTGACGCCCTTGCCGATGCTGCGCATGCTCGACGACGCGGCCGCCAGCTTGTCGGCAGAGTCGCGGTCCAGCCCGGCCGACTTGGCGATCACCAAGCCGTCGTTGGACAGCACCACGGCGTGGTCCGCGCCGTGCACGCCCTGCACGAAATCGTCCAGCAACCAACTCAGTTTCGAAGCTGTTTCGGTCATGCCCACCTCACACACACTTGCTTTTTGTCTGGTCTGCTCACGAGCGGTCGTCGGGCGTGTCGCCGAAGCCGCCTCGGAACGCCCGCCGGAAGCCCGCCAGCTTGCTCGGAGAGGCAACGATGGCCTGCTCCTCCTGGTCCGGGTCGTCCCGCAGCCCATCCGCGAGGTGGGTCTGCGGCACGCGCTTGGGCAGCGGCGGACGGCCACCCGCGGCCCGCCGCCGTTCCGACGAAGGCATCGGGGCCGGGGCCGGCGCCGGAGTCGGAGCCGGAGTCGGCTCCGGCGGCAGGGGCTCGAACTGCGTCGTGGCTGGGTTCGCTTGCGGGACCGGCTCCGACGCGGGCCACTCGTAAGTGGTTTCAGCCGGTTTCGGCTCCGGTGCCGAGGGCGCTTGGGTGGGCTGGTCGGTCATGACACCATTCCAGCTCAACTCCCGCGGCCGCGGCACCACCGCCGGTTCGGCGAGTTGGTGTTTGCCGCCACTGTTGGTGTGACCGCCGCCACTCCCGTTGCCGTTCAGCGCGACGTTCCCACCGTTGCTGGGCGGCGGGAACGCGCCGCCACCGTTGCTGGTGGTGACCGCCGTGTCGGCCTCCAGGATGCGGTCGGGGAACAGCACCGTGGCGCGAGTTCCGCCGTAGGCCGAGATGCCGAACTCCACGGCGATCTCGCGGCGGTGCGCCAGTCGCGCGGCGGTGAACAGGCCCAGCTGCTCGGCCTTGTTGTTCTCCAGCACCAGCCGGTCGAACTCCGGCGGCTCGGACATCATCGAGTTGGCCCGGTCCCGGGTCCCCGGGTCCATGCCGAGGCCCTGGTCGGCGATGTCGACTGCGACACCGCGCGCCACCGCGGTGGCGTCCACGTGCACCTGGGTGTTCGGCGGCGAGAACGCGGTCGCGTTGTCGATCAGCTCGGAGATCAGGTGGATCGCGTCGCCGACGGCGGCGCCGTTGACCATCACCTCCGGGACGTGCCCGATGACCACGCGCGAGTACTGGTCGATCTCGGAGACCGACGAGCGCAGCACGTCCATCAGCGCGACCGGCCGGCTCCACCGGCGGCCCGGCTGCTGGTCACCGAGGACCAGCAGGTTCTCGACCGTGCGCCGGGCGCGGGTGGTCGAGTTGTCCAGGTCGAACAGCTTCGCCAGCTGCGCGGAGTTCTCCTCGTTGCGCTCCAGCTGGTCGATGGTGCCGTGCATGTGCCGCAGCAGTCGCTGGATTCGGTGCGCCATGCCGACGAACACCACTCGCGCGCCCTGCCGGGCCCGGGTTTCACCGACGGCCGCGTGGACCGCTTCCTCCTGGAACAGCTGGATGGCTTGCGCCACCTGGCCGACCTCGTCGGTGCCGTAGTGCGCCAGCGGGACCATCTCGGTCTCCACGTTGACGGACTCGCCGTCGCGCAGCCGGCGCACGACGTCGGGCAGCTTCTCGGCCATCGCCAGCGACTCGGTGCGCAGGTCCTGCAGCCGGGTCAGCAGCGCCTCGTCGACGACCGTGCGGTAGACGCGGCGGGCGAAGAGGAACGACACGACCGCGACGGCGAGGGCGGCGAGGCTGCCCCACAGCACGTTCCACAGCGTGGCCGTACCGCTGGCGACACCGCCCTGCGAAACCTCGTCGGCCTGCTTGAACACCAGGTCGGACATGCCGGCGCCGACCTCGTTGGTGATGCGCTGCCATTCGTCCGGCCGCACCGGCGGGTTGCCGCCCTTGAACGAGCCCGCGGCGATGATCCGGTTCTCGGCGTCGACCAGCTGCTTCCAGGCCGGGCTTTCGACCAGGCGCTGGTAGTCGGCCCGCACGCTGGGCAGGACGCTGTTGGCGTTCACCGCCATCGTCGTGTGGTGGGCGTCGATGTAGTTCACCAGCAGGCGGTACTGGTCGGGCGTCAGCTCATTGGCGGTCAGCGCGGTGCCGACCAGCGCCGCTTCCCGGGAGAACATGTCGGAGGCCCGGAACAGCGAGGTCGCGGCGAGACCGCCCTGCAGCGTTTCGGGGTCCGGCACGATCCGGGACTGGACGTCGAACAGGCCGGTGGCGGTGTCGAACAGCCCGTTGTAGAACTCGTTGACCTCGTTGGCCGAGGCCTGGCCGTTGGAGATCCGGGCACGGAGGTCGGGCAGCCGCTCGAAGTAGCCGGTCAGCTGTCGCATCGGCTGCTGGACTTCCACCGGGGCCGAGTCGATGAGCGAACCGGCCTCCGCCTGCATCGCGGCCAGCGCCTCGTCGGTTTCCTTCTGCTGCGCAGCGAGTTCGGCGCTGCCGATGCCGGGCCGCGTGATCACTTCGAGGCTGCGCAGGCGTTCCCGCTGCACGTGGTCCAGGGCCGTCACCGCGGGCAGCGACATCTGCCGGACGCTGGCGGCGACCTGCTGGGTGTAGATGGCCTCGAAGGCGAACAGCGAGCAGCCGAAGACCCAGAGGACGCCGACGACGACCCACGGGATGGCGACCGCCCACGTGAGCCGGGATCTGATCGAGGTGTCGGAGCGTTTCGCCCGGCGTCTCCTCGCTTCTCCAGGGGGTGCGAAAGACTCGTTTTGGGTTGTCACTTCCAAGCACTTTCCATCGTCTTGTCTCGCCCGCGCCCGGGCGAGGCGATCTGAACGTCGTGCGGACGCGTGTCATGGCGCAGTGGTATCGGCGGGGCGCTCCTCTCCACTTCCACGTCCGTGTCCCCCTGGTGCGAACGCACTGTATCGGATCAAGATCACTCGATCGAGATCGGAGTCACGCGTTCTAACCGTAACTCCGGGCACATCGCGTACACATAGTGAAAGTTCACCGAACCGGCCCTGTTTTGTAACCGGATCGGTGGTCTATGGACGCGAAGGGCGGCCCCGGGTCGCACCCGGGACCGCCCGCGACGCCGCCGGTCAGCCGATCGGCTCCACGTCGGAGAAACCCGCCCCGCCCCGCGGTTGTCGGAGATCTGGTAGTCGTTGCCCTTCGCGCTGACCCAGCTCTCCGCCGAGTTCTCCCCGGTCATGCCCTGCCTGTCGAAGGAGTTGCGCAGCACCTGGCCGCCGGTGGTGCCCTCCTTGATGTCCACGTGCTCGGCCCGGACGCCGGGCCCCAGCCGGTTGTCCAGCGCCTGGTTGCGGTCGCTGCGGTCCGGCTGCCCGGGCGTGTCGCCGTACTTGTCCCAGTTGCTCTCCGCAGAGCCGAAGTAGACGCCTTCGCCGTACTACGGCTGCTCGGTACCGGTGTCGTGGACGAACGAGCGCTGGATGACGTTGTCGGAGCTGGTGGCCCGGAAGTGCACGCCCTCGTCGCGGGTGTTGCGCACCTCCACGTCGTCGATCACGTTGTTGCTGGATCGGTCGAGCACGATGCCCTTCGCCGAGTTCTCCACGGTGAAGCCCTCGAGGTTCCAGTGGTTCGCGCCGTTGAGGTGCAGGGGCTGGCGGCGGTCGGCCACTGCCGGGGAGAACCGGTCGACGCCGAATACGATGGCGCAGCGCGGAAAAATCGTCAATGCCGCGATCACATTCTTGAACGGCACCGGAAATTCGGGGCGGAAATCGTTGCCGGGCTTGACCGATCGCCCTTTTCTGGTGTCTGCTTTGCGATTGCCGGGAATCTCCCGGCAGACCGTACCGCCGCCCGGTCGACGTCGAATCGGATGCGAGGTGTACGACGTGAGGAAACGACGTGCTTTCCGGCGGACGAGCGGTCTGGCCGGGTTGTCGCTGGCGGCCGTGCTGGCGCTGGCCGCCCTGCCCGCGGCCGCGGCTCCCGGCGCGCCGGCGGCCGAGCCGTGGACCGGCGGATTCGCCGATTTCCCCGGCGATTCCTGGAAGCAGCAGTGGGGTTTCGTCGCCGAGGGCGATTGGGGCTTCGAGCGGATGCAGCCGCAGGGCGAGGAGCTCGACGTGTTCTACGGCAAGGGCTCGTCGGCGCCGTCGTGCGGTGACTGCCCCAGCGAAGGCGGCGGGCAGTTCTACACCGACTTCCGCTCGATCGGCCGCGACGACCTGGCCGACGCCGCGGTCCTGAACCTCAGCTACCAGGTGCGATTCCCCAGCGACTGGGACTTCGGCGAACGCGGCGGCAAGCTGCCCGGCCTCTACGGCGGGCCGCCCGGCCAGGCCAGCGGCGGCCAGCACGGCGACGCGTGGTCGACCCGGTACATGTGGCGGATCCGCAGCGACGAGCCGAAGGCCACGGTGTACGTCTACGACCCGTCGCAGGGTGACGGCTACGGCAAGGACGTCGGGCTGGGCTCGTGGGCGTGGCAGGCCGACGGGCAGTGGCACACCGTGGAGCAGTCGGTGGACCGCAACAGCGGCACCATCGCGATCCGGTACGACGGCCAGGAGGTGCTGCGCGAACAGGGCATCCAGGACGTCGCCGGAATCCCGTTCTCGGGAATCTTCTTCTCCACATTCTTCGGCGGTCACGACACTTCTTGGGGGCCGAGCCGGGATGTGCACGCGCAGTTCCGCGACTTCCGGGTGAGCGCGGGCTGATTCGCAATTCGCGCGGCAATTCCCGGCTCACGTCGGCCGGCCGTGCGCCTGCTCGACGGCTCTGCGCAGGTCCGGCCAGCGGGCGGGCCCGGCCAGCCCGAGGTGGTAGAGGTGCACTTCGGTGGCTCCCGCCCGCCCCAGCTCCCGGACGTACCCGGCGATGTCGGGCACTTCGGGCCCGGCCGCCGTCACGTAGGCGCCGATGTCCACTGTCGCTGGTACCGATCCGGCCGCGGCGGCGACGTTCGCGACCGTCGCCGCGCCGGGCACCCAGCAGGGCAGCACGACGGCGTCGACGTCGTGGGCGGCCTGCGGGGTGAGCCCCGGCAGCGCTCCCGTCACCCACCGGTCGATCGCGCCGTGCAGCACCACGCGGCGGTCGCCGCCGATCTCCTTGAGCACGTCCTGCCGCAGCCGGTCGGTCGCCCGCTGCCTGGTCGACAGGAACGCCGCGCGGAGTTCGGCGGGCAGCCGGTCCTCGGTGGCGGTGAGGTCGCCTTCGGCGATGAGCCGCCGGATCTCCTCGCGCAGCAGCGCGCGGGCGGCCTCCGGCAGCACGTCGTGCTCGGCCCAGCCGGCGGCGCACGCGGCGCAGCAGCACACCGAGAGCAGCCGGGCCGCGGCGGGCGACCACACCGCGTCGGTCTTCTCGTGCTGGTGCTGGTGGATCGCGCCGAGCTGCCCGCACGCCTCCAGCACGACGGAACGGACATCCAGCTCCGCCAGGGATTCGGCGGTCAGCCGGGCCGCGAACGCCCGCACCTCCTCCTGGGCCGGGCACAACGCCCAGGGATAGGTCTCCCCGAAGCAGTTCTGCACCGCGAACTCAGGAAACTCCGTGCCCAGCAAGGAGTTGTGCGTCAGCACCAGCCACGCGGCGGCCGGGATCCCGGCCGCCGCCAGCGCGCGGATCGCGTCCCCGGCGCTGTCGGCGGAGTCGACCCAGTCGGCGGGCGCGGGCCGCAGCCTGCCCCACCCGTCGCGGATCGGCCGGTAGAGCGCCGCGTGCCGGGCGGTGACGCTGGCGCCCTGCTTCGACCACGGCGTCGCGGCCCGCGTGCTGTGGTAGGACACCGCGACCGCGACCTCGTCGACGCCGAGATCCCGCACCCGGTCGGCGAATTCCGGCCCCACGTCCCACGGATAGGCGTAACCCGTCACGTGCACGTCAACCCACCTCCGCCAGCGCGTCCAGGCCGCCGGCGACGATCCGCTCCAGCCGTTCGAGTTGCGACGCGCTCGGCTCCCCCAGCGGCGGCCGGACCCCGCCGACCTTCTGCCCGCGCAGCCGCGCCCCGGCCTTGACCAGTGAGACCGCGAATCCCGGTGTCTCGTCGCGCAGCGCCACCAGCGGCAGGTAGAAGTCGGTCAGCAGCCGGTCGGCCACGGCGTCCTCGCCGTCGCGCAGTGCCCGGTGGAACCGCCCCGCGATCTCCGGCACGAAGCAGTGCACCGCCGAGGAGTAGCGAGCCACGCCGATCGCCCGGTAGGCCCGCGCGGAGACCTCGGCGGTCGGCAATCCGTTGAAGAACAGGAAGTCCTCACCTCCGGCGGCGCGGATCGCGGTGACGATCCGGGTCATCAGGTCGACGTCGCCGAACCCGTCCTTGACCCCCGCCACCGACGGGATGCCCAGCAGCCGCACGGCGGCGTCCGGGCCGAACACGCCGGGCGTCCGGTGGTAGACGATCACCGGGACGTCGTTGTCCCGCAACGCGAACCGCACGTGATCCACCAGCCCGCCCTGCGGCCCGGTGACCAGGTACGGCGGCAGGAGCAGCACCCCGTCGGCGCCTTCGGCGCGCGCCATCGCGACGCCGCTGCGCGCGTGCGCCGGCCCGCCGCCCGCGCCGACCCAGATCGGCACCCGCCCGGCCACGACCTCCCGGGCCCGCCGCAGCACCGCGCGCAGTTCGTCCGGCGACAACGCGCTGAACTCGCCCGTGCCGCACGCGACGAACAGCGCCCCGACGTCCGCCGCGAGGTGCGACTCCAGGTGGTCGGCGTAGGCGTCGAGGTCGAGCTCCAGGTCGGCGGTGAACGTCGTCAGCGGAAAGGCCAGCAAACCTTCCAGGGACATGCGCGGGCTCGCTTCCTGTTGCGGTGGCCGGATCATCGGGCGGTCGCCGGTGCGGCCGCGGCCGACTCCTGGTCCAGGGCTTCGAGCATCTCGTCGACCCGCTCGGTGCGCTCCGAGGCGATCAGGCCCAGGCCGACGTACAGCGCCAGCGACACCAGGATCGGGGTGGCGACGGTGGCGGTGGGACCGGCGTCGAGGCCGTAGTAGAGGACGCCGTAGGTGAGCAGCCCGCCGGCCCAGGACACGATGGCCGCCCGCGAGCCGCACCGCCGGAACCACGGCAGCATGCCCAGCAGCAGCGGTACCGAGATCGGGCCCATCAGCGCGGCGACCCAGGAGACCACGATGGACAGCACGCCGCCGAGGTGCTCGGCCTGGGTGGCCACGACCATGCTCAGCGCGATGAAGCCGAAGGTGGCGATGCGACCGGTCCGCAACCGCTGGAACTCGTCGAACCCGCGCGCCTTCCGCCACAGCACCGGCAGCATGTCGCGGGTGATCACCGAGGAGATCGCGTTGGCGTCCGAGGCGACCATGGCCATGGTGTGGGAGAACATCCCGGCCAGCACCAGCCCGATCATGCCCGGCGGCAGCAGCGCCTGGGTCATCGCCGCGTACGAGGTGGTCGGGTCGGCGAGGTCCGGCACGAACAGCGGCGCGGCGAACATCGGGAACATCAGCACCAGCGGCCAGACCAGGTACAGGGCGGCGGAGAGCACCGCGCCGCGCCGGGCGGCGCGGGAGTCGGGCGCGGCCATGTAGCGCTGCGCCAGGTTCCACATCCCGCCGTTGTACTCCAGCGTCTTCACCAGCACGTACACCAGCAGGAACACCGTGGTGTACTGCCCGGTGACCGGCGAGGTGCGCCCCGCGGGCAGCCGGTCCCAGAGCGTCCACAACCCGGAGACGCCGCCGAGTTCGGCCAGCACCGCCCAGATCATCACGATCCCGGCCGCCGCCTGGATGACGAACTGCCCGAAGTCGGTCAGCGCGTCGGCCCACAGCCCGCCGGCCGTGCAGTACAGCAGGGTGACGGTGCCGGTGATGACGATGCCCCAGATCAGCGGCAGCCCGGCGAAGGAGTGCAGCAGCACCGCCACCGCGAACCACTTGGCCGCGACGTCGAAGACCTTCAGCGACGAGCCGCTCCAGGCCAGCACCTGCTGCGTGGGGATGTTGTAGCGGCGGGCCAGGAACTCCAGCGGCGACGCCACTCCGAAGCGGGCGCGCAGGCGGTTCCAGCGGGCCGCGAACAGCCACGACCCGACGGCCACGCCGATGCCGATGCTGGCGAATCCCCAGAAGTAGACCGTGATGCCGTCGGTGTAGGCCACGCCCGCGTAGGCGACGAACAGCACGGCGCTGTAGCCGGACATGTGGTGCGAGATCCCGGCCAGCCACCAGGGCATCCGGCCGCCGGCGATGAAGAAGTCCTTGTCGGTCTTGACCCTGCGGTGCGACCACCAGCCGATGACCAGCATCAGGCCGAAGTAGCCGCACACCGTTGTCCAGTCGAGAGCATGCACTGGGCCGATCCCTTCGGCGTTCACATACTTGAATGGATAGTGGGTTTGTGAATTAATTCGACTATCGGAAATCCGCCGGAGGACGCTAGTATGACCGCGATCACATGTCAACCGGCGTCTGGGCGCTGCCCGGGGAGGAGGTCGGCATGCCGGCCCGCATCGCCACCGCGACGGATTCGGCCGGGGTGAAGTCGGCGCGACGCACCATCGAATTGCTGGAAACCTTCGCCGGGTACGAATCCTGGCTGTCGCTGGCCGAACTGCACGCCCGCACCGGCATCCCGCGCTCCAGCCTCCACGGCCTGCTGCGCACCCTGCTGGAAACCGGCTGGCTGCAGGCCGACCGCACGGAAACCCGCTACCGGCTCGGCATCCGCACGCTGATCTGCGGCACCGCCTACCTCGACCGCGACCCGGTGGTGCCCTACGCGACCGAGGCGATGGAGCAGGTCCGCGAGCAGACCGGGTTCACCACGCACTACGCGCGCCGCAACGGAAACGAGGTCGTCTACCTGGAAAGCAGGGAATCCCGGCGCTCGGTGCACCTGATCTCCCGCGTCGGCCGCACGCTGCCCGCGCACGCCACCGCCCTGGGCAAGGCACTGCTGGCCGAGCTGACCCGCGACGAGGTCGCCGCGCTCTGCGCCGGCCCGCTGCCCGCGCTCACCGCGAACACCATCGTCGAACTCCCCGCCCTGCACGCGGAATGCGCGCTGATCCGCGACCGCGGCTTCGCCGCGGAACTGGAGGAGGGCACCACTGGGATCCGCTGCGTGGCCGCCGTGGTGCCCTACCGCATCCCCGGCACCGACGCGATGAGCTGCTCGATGCCCACCGACCAGGCGACCGACGCCGACGCCCGGCACGCCGCCGAGCTGCTGGTGCGCATCACCGCCGAGCTCGGCCAGCGCCTGCGCCGGGCCGGAATCCGCTGAACGCAGAAGGGAAAGCCACGTTGCAGCAACGCATTCTGATCACCGGCGCGGCCGGGGTCGTCGGCACCATGATGCGGTCCCGGCTGCGTCGCGAGGGCCGCGTCCTGCGGCTGCTCGACCGCGCCCCGCTGCCGCCCGCGGAGCCCGGCGAAGCCGTCGAGGCGGTCACCGGAACGCTGACCGACCCGGACGTGATGGCCGCCGCCTGCGACGGCGTCGACGCGATCGTGCACCTCGGCGGCCACAGCCGGGAGAACTCGTGGGCGGAGACGCTCGCGGTGAACATCGACGGCACGCACACCGTGCTGGAAGCGGCCCGGAAAGCCGGTGTCGGCCGGGTGATCCTGGCCTCCAGCAACCACGCCGCCGGGTTCCGCCCGGTCGCCGACGCGGGGCCGGACGGCCTGCCGGCGGATTCGCCCGCGCGGCCGGACACCTACTACGGCGTGAGCAAGGCCGCGATCGAGGCGCTGGGCAGCCTGTACCACTCCCGGTTCGGCATCGACGTGATCTGCATCCGCATCGGCAACTGCTTCGAGCGCCCGGCGGACGCGCGCGCCCTGTCGCTGTGGCTCTCCCCCGACGACGCGGGCCGCCTCTTCGAGGCGTGCCTGGGCCATCCGTCGCCGGGCTACCGCGTGATCTGGGGCGTCTCGGCCAACACCCGCGGGGTCTGCTCCCTGGCCGAGGCGGAGGAACTGGGCTACCGCCCGCAGGACGACTCGGAGCGGTTCGCCGCGGAGGCCGCCCCGTCCGACGCCTCGGCCCGCTACCTGGGCGGCCCGTTCACCACCGCCGCCCTCGGCGAGCCGAACTGACCGCAGTTTCAATTGAAACTGTCATCCTCCGCGCACCGGGACCGACCGACTGCGTGAACAGTATTCATGTATGCGAACGGATCGTTCGGCTGGCTAGGATCGTGGCACTGCCGTCCGCGAAGGAGGATGCCGCGATGCCTCAGCCGGCCGATGTTTCCAGCGCGGCGGGCGGTACCGACGCCGCCGGCGTGAAGTCCGCCCGCCGCGCGATCGACCTGGTCGAGACCTTCGCCGCGCAACCGTCCTGGCTGTCGCTGTCCGATCTGCACGTCCAGACCGGATTCCCGCGCTCCAGCCTGCACGGGCTGCTGCGCACGCTGCTCGACGCGGGCTGGCTGGAGGCGGATTCCAGCAACACCCGGTACCGGCTCGGCGTCCGCGCGCTGATCTGCGGCACGGCCTACCTCGACCGCGACCCGGCGATCCGCTACGCCACCGAAGCGCTTGAAGAGCTGCGCGAGCAGACGGGCTTCACCACGCATTACGCCCGCCTGATCGGAAACCAGGTGATCTACCTGGAAACCCGCGAGTCGGCGAACTCGACGTACCTGACGTCCAAGATCGGCCGCACGCTGCCCGCGCACGCCACCGCCCTGGGCAAGGCACTGCTGGCGGAACTCACCCGCGAAGAGGTGGCCGAGCTCCTCCCCGACCCGCTCCCCGCGCTCACGCCGAAAACCCTGGTGTCACTGGACGACGTCCTCGAGGCGTGCGCGACGGCGCAGGAACGCGGCTACGCGGCGGAAATCGAGGAGGGCACGCCCGGCATCCGCTGCGTGGCGGCGGTGGTGCCCTACCGGATCCCGGGCACGGACGCGATCAGCTGCTCGATGCCGATCGAGCAGACCACGGACGCGAAGGCGCGGAAGGTGGGCGAGCTCCTGGTGAAGGTCACCGCGCAGCTCGCCCAACGCCTCCGCCGCGAAGGCATCCGCTGAAGCACGACAAGGACCCGTGTGCACTTCTACTGCGATAGCGGCACGAAGTGCACACGGGTCAGCGCCTACCCGGCGCTCACGCTCCTTGCCAGCCCGAGCCGCGGGCGGTCGTCACGTACTCCGGCCACGGGTAGTCGTGCGGGGCCTCGAAGTCCTTGGGCAGCAACGGTTCCGGGGCCTCCGTGCGGCGCTCCTCGAACTCCGCCTTGGCCGCCGCCAGGATCTCCGGGCTGCGGGCCAGGTCCAGGAGCGTTCCGGCGATCGTCTTGGCCGCGCACACGATCGTCGGGTCGATCGTCGCCGGGATTCCGCCGAGGGCGTTCATCGCCCAGCTCGGCGTGGGGCGGCCGTCGATCGGGGCCAGCGCCGGGCGGGCGATGTAGAGGCGGGCCGTCGGGGCGTAGTGGGTCATCTCGACGTAGTCGTCGGACGTCCAGTTCCGTTGCGACGGCGGGATGTTCTCGCGCAGCAGGCGTTCCGCCTCGGTCGGCTCGATCAGCTGGGCGCACTCGGCGAGCAGCGGGTTCTCGGTCGGCTCGACGCCGAGCGAGCGCTGCACCTCCCGCGCCACCTCGACCGCCTCCTGGTCGTACTCCGGCGGCCCGACCTGCGCCAGGTTGCGGTAGGTCGCCTCCGCCATCGCGTGGTTGGCCAGGCCCGGCCGGTTCCGCGACACCCAGCGGGTTTCGAGGCGGCAGTGCGCCGTGCGGGCCGCGGCCTCCGCATTCGCGTCGAGCACCCGCAGCACCTGCTCGGCCGTGGCGATGTCCGGGCAGCGCCAGGAGTACTGGATCTGGGCGATCCCCGCCGGGAGGTTGTCCGCGGTGGCGTTGCCGGCGCTCAGGATCGCCTCGGACAGCGACCAGCCGCCGAACGCCGGGGCCATCGAGTCCTGTGTGGACTTCGTCAGCGAGTACATCGTCATCAGCGCGGCGTTCGCGCCGGGCGCGCGGGCCGCCGAGTGGGATGCCGGGATCGGGCTGCCGGGGTCCGCGACGCCCCAGGTTTCCGGTTCGTCGCAGCGGAAGCTGTAGATGCGGCTGTAGTACGCGCCGCAGTGCGTGTCCCACCGGACCGTGTTGCACAGCGGCAGCATGTAGAACGGGTGGAAGCTGATGATCGCGTCCACGTCGTCGTAGTAGCCGCGCAGCCCGTGCACGACCTTGGAACCCTGCACCTTCTCGGCCGGTTCTCCGGTGTAGCGGATCGTGCCGCCGATCCCGTTGCGCTGCATCGCTTCCTTCGCCGCCAGGACGGCTCCCAGGGTGCTGATGCCCAACGCCGAGTGCGGGTCGGTGTGTCCGGGCGCGTGCGGGCTGACGCCGGAGCGCGGTTCGGGGCGCGGCGTGCCTGCCTGGCAGTTGCCCGGCACCGCGTCGTACTCGGCGTAGGTGAGCAGCGTCGGGCCCGGGCCGTTGCGCCAGGTCGCGGAGAACGCCGTGGGCATTCCGCCGCTGCCTTCCTCGACCTCGAAGCCCTCGCTCCGCAGCAGGTCCACGTACCAGGCCGCCGAGCGGTACTCCCGCCACGCGGGCTCGGCCAGCTCCCAGATCCGGCCGTGCCACTCGGACAGCCGGGACCGGTTGCGGTCCACCCAATCCCACGCGGCGGCCTTCGCGGTGTCGCTCATGCCCGGTACGCCACCTCTCCGTCGAGGATCGTGCAGTGCGCGTCGACCTTCCGCAGGTCCTCGGCCGCCGTGGTGCGCAGGTCGTGGTCGAGCACCACGAGGTCGGCGAGCTTGCCCGGCGCGAGCGAACCGAGGCGGTCTTCCAGCCGCAGGGCGTAGGCGGCGTCCAGGGTGTGCGCGCGCAGCGCCTCGTCCAGGCTCATCGCCTGCGCGGCACCGATCTCGCCGCCCTCCCGGGTGCGCCGGCAGACCGCGTTGGCGATGGTCTCCATCGGGCGCAGGCTGGAGACGAACGAATCGCTGGAGAGCACCGGCACCACGCCGGCGTCCAGCTCCTCCCGGATCGGCTGCAGCCGGTGCGCGCGCTCGGGACCGAGGCGGCGCACGAAGTCGGTGCCGCTGTCGTAGAGGAAGTTCGGCTGGTTCACCGCCACCGCGCCGAGATCGGCGAGCATCCGCACCTGCTCCCGGGTCGGGTAGCCGCAGTGCTCGATGCGCGGCCGCGGGTCGTCGCCGGCCACCCGCACGGCCTCGACGAGCCCGTCGATGGTGTTCTGCATCGCGAGGTCGCCCTGCGTGTGCACCGCGACCTGCCAGCCCGCCTCCGAAGCCCGGCGCAGCAGGTCGGTGAGCTGCTCGGGCTGCCAGTACGAGCTGCCGGTGAACTCGCCGCGCTCCCCGTACGGCTCGCGGAACAGCGCGGTGCCGCCGAGCAGGCTGCCGTCGGAGTAGAACTTCATCGCCCCGAGCCGCAGCCAGTCGTCGCCGAACGGGCCCGCGAGGCCGAGCGCGGTGAGGCCGTCGAGCTGGTGCGACAGCGGCATGCAGACGGTGCGCAGCGGCAGCGCGCCCGCGGCCTTCGCCGCCCGGTAGACCAGCATCTCGCGCCGGGACACCTGCGGGTCGCACACCGTGGTGACGCCGGCGGACAGGTAGTTGTCGCGGGCGTCGGCGAGCCAGTCGAGCAGCTGCTCGTGCGGCAGGTCGGTGTGGAAGTTGGGGCCGTGGCAGCCGATGTCGGCGGCCAGCGGCAGCAGCAGCTCCATCGCGCTGTCCAGCACCATCCCGGTCAGCCGGCCGCCCTCGTCGCGGACGAACGCGCCGCCCGCCGGGTCGGCCACGTCGGTGGCGATGCCGCGCCACTTCAGCGCGGCGCTGTTGACGACCGCCTGGTGGCCGGAGACGTGGTAGATGATCACCGGGTGCTCGGTGGTCGCCTCGTCCAGCTGGGCCCGGGTGACCCGGCCCTCCGGGTACTTCGCGTCGTCCATGCCGAACGCCCGGATCCACTGGCCCGCCGGGGCGCTCGCGGCCGCCTTCGCGATCGCCGCCACCAGATCGGCCGCGCTGGACACCCCTGGGCTGCGCACGTTCACCGCCGCCAGCGACTCCGCGGTGGACAGCAGGTGGTTGTGCGGGTCGATGAACCCGGGCACCACGGTCCGGCCGCCGGCGTCGAGCTCCACCGCGCCGGGGCCCGCCGCGGCGCGGACCTCGGATTCCGCGCCGCAGAGCAGGATCTTGCCGTCGCGGATGGCAACGGCCTCCGCGCGCGGCCGGCGCTCGTCCACGGTGCGGACGTCGGCGTGCGTGATGACCAAAGTGGACACGGTTGACCTTTCGAATCGTTCGGGAACTTCATCTCAGGCGCGCTGGGAGACCGCTGTCAGCGAGTCGTCGACCTGCCGGGCCTTGGCCGTGCAGGCGATCGCGACCAGGCACATCGCCACCAGCAGCACCACCACCGGGATCGGGGTGCCGAACGCCGCCAGCAGCGCGGTGCAGGCGATCGGCGCCAAGCCGCCGAAGACCGCCCCGGCGATCTGGTAGGACAGCGAGATGCCGGTGTAGCGGACGCGCGGTTCGAACATCTCCGACAGGATCTTCGGCAGCGGGCCGTACGTGCCGGACATGCCCACGCGCATCACCAGCAGCAGCGCGACGATCAGCGCGACGTTCCCGCTGGGCACCACCAGGAACTGCGGCGCGGCCAGCACGGCCACCGCGATCAACCCGCCGATCACGATCCGCCGGGCGCCGACGCGGTCGCCGAACCAGGCGGTGATCAGCGTCGCGACGATCTCCAGGAACGCCGCCGCGCTCAGCGCGTTGAGCATCACCGTCTCGGACACGCCGATCTCCGGCGTGGTGGCGTAGGCGAGCAGGAACGTCGTGACGATGTAGTACCCGCCGACGGCGACCGGCAGCGCGCCGATGCCCATCAGCACCGACCGCCACGAGGTCCGCAGCACCTCCTTGACCGGGGCCTCGTTCGAGGTGTCCTGCTCCCGCAGGGCCTCGGCGAACACCGGGGACTCCTCCACCCGCAGCCGGATCACCAGCCCCACCAGCACCAGCACCGCCGACGCCAGGAACGGGATCCGCCACGCCCAGCTCAGCAGCGCCTCCTCGCCGAAGGCCGACACGATGCTGAACGCGCCGGTGGCCAGCAGCGCCCCGGCGGAGTTGCCGATCTGCGGGAAGGATCCGAAGAAGGTCTTGCGGTGCTCCGGCGCGTGCTCGACCGCGATCAGCGCCGCGCCGCCCCATTCGCCGCCCACCGCGAGGCCCTGGATGAACCGCAGCACCACGAGCGCGATCGGCGCGAACGGCCCGATGGTGTCGTAGGTCGGCATCAGGCCCACCAGGAACGTCACTGCGCCCATGATCAACAGGGTCGTGACCAGCGCGGACTTGCGACCGACGCGGTCGCCGAAGTGCCCGAACACGATGCCGCCGAGCGGCCGGGCGAAGAACCCGACGGCCAGCACCGCGGAACGAGGCCATCATGCCCACGAACGGGTCGGCGGTGGTCGGGAAGAACAGCTTGCCGAGCACCAGCGAGGCGGCGGTGGCGTAGACGTAGAAGTCGTACCACTCGATGGTCGTGCCCACGAACGATGCGAACGCGGCCCTGACGGCCATTCGCGGTGACGCGGTCGAATCGCTCATGGAGTCCTCCGTCGGCGCTGGGAGCGAGTGCAGCGACTGTAGGACCGCGGGCGGAAAAAAACCCTGGGCGAACCGTACACTTTCGCGGTCTGAGTTGGGCGATTCGCACAAGGGTTGATCTATGGCGCCGCGGATGGCGGATGTCCTGGGCCTGCCGGGACTGGACCTGAGCCTGCTGGCCGGGGCGGGCGGGCTGCACCGGGAGGTGCGCTGGGCGCACGTCATCGAGCTGACCGACCCGGTGCCGTGGCTGCGCGGCGGCGAGCTCGTGCTGACCGTCGGGCTCGGCCTGCCGGACGACCCGCGGGGCCAGCGCGACTACGTGCGGCGGCTGGCCGACGCGGGGTGCGCGGGCCTCGGCTTCCCGCCCGGCGAGATCCGCACGGAGCTGCCGCCCGCGGTCCTGCGGGCCGCCGACGAATGCGACTTCCCGGTGGTGGCGGCCATCGAGAGCACGCCGTTCATCGCGATCACCGAAGCCGTAGCCCAGTGGTACGCCGACCACCGCTCCCGCCAGGAGCGGCAGGCTCTCAAAGCGCAGGACGCGATGGCGCGGGCGGCGCTGCGCTCCGGGCCCGCCGGGATCGTGCGCGAGCTCGCCGCCGGCACCGGCGGTGAGGTGCTGCTGCTCGACTCGGCCGGTCACATGCGCGCGGCGGAGCCGCCGGAGCGCCGCGACTGGCACGAGGCGGTGCGCGCGGCCGTGCGGCGGAGCACGCGCGGAGCACTCGGAACGACCTTCAACGACTGGGAGATCCACGTGGCGAGCACCGGCATCTCCGGCAGCCCGAGCGGCTGGCTCGCGGTGGCGTCCGCGCCGCCGGTCGCCGCGCACGTGCGGATCCTCGCCAACCACGCGGCCAACCTCGTCGGCGTCGGCGTCGAAGGCGTGCGCTCGGCGCGCGCGAAGACCCACCAGCAGCGCGCAGCGTTCTTCGCTGCAGCGCTGGAGGAGAACTCGGCGACGCTGTGGGACCGGCTGGAGGACGCCTGCCCGCTGCCTCCTCCGCCTTACGAGGTGGTGGCGTTGCGCGCCGGCGGCGCCGAGCCGCCGAAGCTGGCGCGCCTCGTGCTGGACACCCTCGCCGAGGTCATCGACGACACGGCGCTGGAGGAACGGCTGGTGGTCTGCCCGCTACCGGAGGCGCTGGTCGCCGTCCTCCCCGACGCGAACCCTAGGACCGGCCGCGCGCTGGCCGAGCGGCTGAACGCGCGGGCCGGGCAGGTTCGCGCGGGAGCGGCTACCGCCCGGGACCGAACCGAGCTGCCCGCGACGATCTACCGCGCCACGAGTGCGATTTCCCGCTCCGAAGACGTCTACCGGCACGCCGACGAGCTCGCCGCGAGCGCCCTGTTCCAAGGCGTCTTCGACGGCCCGGCGGTCGACCGCTTCGTCGACTCCGCGCTGGAACCGTTGCGCCGTCAGGACGAACGCCGCCGCGCGGGCACCCCGAGCCTCGTGGACTGCGTGCGGACTTTCCTGGACGAAGGCCAGAACCTGGAGGCGGCGGCGCGAAAGCTCGACATCCACCGCAACACGCTGCGCTCCCGCCTGCGCACCGCCGAACGCGTCACGAACCGCTCCCTCGACCAACCCCAGGACCGCCTGGAGCTCTGGCTCGCGACCACTCTGGAACGTCCGGACGCGACGGCCGATTACCGCCAGACTTGATCCGCTTTCGCCGGAAGTATTGGGCTCGTCCGAGAAAACGGCGAAACGATCGAGGAAGAGATGAACACGGCACGTTTCGAGTCCAAAGTGGTCTTGGTGACCGGGGCGACCTCAGGCATCGGCGAGGCCACGAGCCGGCGGCTGGCCGCCGAGGGCGCGGCGGTGGTCCTGGGCGCGCGGAGCAAGGACGTCGGCGAGCAGCTGGCGGCCGACATCCGCGGCACCGGAGGCCGGGCGCTGTTCGTGCCTACCGACGTGACGGTGGAGAGCGAGGTCGCGGCGCTGGTGCGCGCGGCGATGGACGAGTTCGGCCGGCTGGACGGCGCGTTCAACAACGCGGGCGCGATCAGCGCGTTCGGCCCCGTGCAGGACATCCCCGCGGAAGGCTGGCGGGCGGACCTGGGCCTGAACCTGGACGGCGTTTTCTACGGCCTGAAGTACGAGATCCCGGCCATCCTCTCCTCCGGCGGCGGCGCGATCCTCAACAACGCCTCCAACGTCGGCGTGGTCGGCATGGGCAGCATTTCGCCTTACGTGGCAGCGAAGCACGCCGTCGTCGGTCTGACCAAGTCGGCGGCGCTGGAGAACGCTCAGCAGGGCGTCCGCGTCAACTCGATCGCCAGCGGCGCGGTCGACACCCCGGCGTTCCGCAGCACGATGGGCGCGACTCCGGAAGGCGAGGCGCAGATCGCCGGTCTCCACCCGATGGGCCGGATCTCCAAGCCCGAGGAGATCGCCGCGTTCGCGGCCTACCTGCTCAGCGATGAGGCGAGCTTCATCACCGGCGCCAACCTGTCGATCGACGGCGGCTTCACCGCGCAGTGAGCGGACCCGCGAGGTCCGAAGACCACAGTTTCAATTGAAATTGTGGCGTGGTCGGCGACGCCCCTCGCGCCGCCGACCACGGCGACCTCACTTCTGCTTGCGCGCGCGGTGCTTGGCAGAGCGGCGCAGCTGCAGAATCCGGGCAGTGCCGACGAGAGCCACTAGCAAAGCACCCGCGAGCACCGCGAAGATCATCGCCACGCCGAGCGGCAGGTTCCCGGCGAGCCACAGGAAATGCACGGTCACGCTCTCGGAGTTCTGCACGATGAAGACGAGCAGGAACACCAGCACGATCACCGCGACGACGACGGAAACCCAGATCCCGCCGGTCCGGGTCCGCTCCAGCCGCTCCTCCTCCGGCCCTCTCCCAGCACCGCCGGCGCCCTCGGTCTTGTCTGCCCCGTTCTCAAACATGCGGATCATCATCAACGCCAAGCGGCCCAGAACCGATCCCGCACGCCACCCCATCGCCCGATCGAGTGACAACGAAGTCCGCCGCAGTGCGTGACGCCCGTAGGTCTCGGCTTCGAGCTCTCGCTGCCGCTCCGCAGCGACCTGCGCACACAGCTGCCAGACACCCATCGAACCCCCCCGAACCGCAACCATGCTGACCGGATTCCCTTCTGTGCCAGTAGAAGATTCCTGCGACGAAAAGGAACGCGGTGATGACAACGGCCTTCGCGAAGCCGTGGAAGGCCGAAACCGAAATCCGGTGGTGCACATCGAGAACAGGCGTTCCGGACAGTTCTTCCACGAACGCGACGACGTGGGCGCGTACCAGGACGCAGTCAGCTGGTTGCGAGACGTGGCTCTAAGCCCGGACGATTCAGCAAAACTCATCGCGAAGGTCATCGGCTGAACCCGATCTTGTCTGAGCGAAGGGCATCTTTGACCGCATAGCCGGCCTTAGATGCCCTTCGTATCGGGGGCTTGCAGGGGTCTGCGCCGACGGTCCGAGAACGGGCCCTGAGCAGCGCCGATAAGTACCTACGTGTTTGGAGACTTCGGGCTGTGCGCGGGCTAGATGCTGCGGCCTGGGACAATGCCCTTCGATAAGGAGGGTTCACGTAGTGACAAACCACGAGGTGCTGCCGCTGCTCGACCAGGTCGCCGACAGCGTGTCCCAGGTAATCGCCCATGCCCGCCCTGAACTAGCCGGAGCTGATCCGGTTGTCCGCCGATCCGAGCACGCCGACTTCCAGTCGAACGCAGCCCTCGCCCTCGCCAAACGCGCCAGCACCAAGCCCGCCGAACTGGCCGAAGCGCTTACCGCTGGCCTGACCGACGACCACGGGCCGATCACGCGCGTCGAGATATCTGGTCCGGGCTTTCTCAACATCACCGTGCCCGACCAGCTCATTTGGTCCCATTTAGCCGCACGATTGGCCAGCTCCCGTCTAGGCATCGGGACGCCGAACACGGGCCAGCGGACCGTCATTGACTACTCCGCGCCCAACATCGCCAAAGAAATGCACGTCGGTCACCTTCGCACCACGATCATCGGCGACAGCCTGGCGCGCGTGCTCGGCTTCCTCGGCGCAGACGTGATCCGTCAGAACCACCTCGGCGACTGGGGCACCCAGTTCGGGATGCTCATCCAATACCTCGATGAGCATCCCGAAGCGACCTGGCACCACGACGAGCTGGAGCCGGGCACCTCGGCCGTGTCCGCGTTGGACGAGCTGTACCGGGCCGCCCGCGGCCTGTTCGACGCCGACCCCGAATTCGCCGACCGCTCCCGCAACCGGGTGGTCGCCCTGCAATCCGGTGACCCGGCCACTGTGGAGCGCTGGAGGGAGATCGTCGCCGAGTCAGAAAAAGCCTTCCGCGACATCTACGACCGCCTCGGTGTCCTGCTCACACCTGAAAACTCGGTGGGCGAGTCGTTCTACAACCACGTCCTCGCCGATGTGATCGACGAATTGACCGAGGTGGGGATCGCGGTCGAAAGCGACAGTGCCCTCGTGATCTTCTCCGAGGAGGTCAACGGTCCGGACGGCAATCCCGCCCCGTTGATGGTGCGCAAGCGCGACGGCGGCTACGGCTACGACACCACCGACCTCGCCACGATCCGCTACCGCATCCACGACCTCGAGGCCGACCACCTGCTGTATGTCACGGACTCCCGCCAGGCGCTCCACTTCCAAATGATCTTCGAGGCCGCTCGGCGCGCGGGCTGGCTCACCGACGACATCGAGGCCGCGCACGTGCCTTACGGAACCGTTCTCGGCCCGGACGGACGGCCGTTCAAGACCCGCGCTGGCGGCACCGTGCGCCTGATGGATCTGCTCGATGACGCGACAGCCCGTGCTCGCGCCGTCGTCCACGACAAGAACCCCGACCTGCCCGCCGACCAACTGGACCAGATCGCCGAGCAAGCGGGCATCGGCGCGGTCAAGTACGCCGACCTGTCCAACTCGCGGATCAAGGACTACATTTTCGACGTCGACCGCATGGTCTCGTTCAACGGCAACACCGGTGTCTACCTCCAGTACGCGCACGCCCGCATCCGCTCCATCCTCCGCAAGGCCGGCGATCCTGACGTGGCGATCGACTCCACGATCGAACTCCATCCCGCCGAACGCGCATTGGCGCTGGAACTGGACGCCTACGGCACAGCACTCGCGGACGTGAGCGCAAGCCTTGAACCCCACAAGCTGTGCGGCTATCTCTACGACCTCGCCCGCGACTTCACCAACTTCTACGAAGCCTGCCACGTCCTCAACGCCGAGGGCCCCGTACGCAGCAATCGGCTAGCCCTCTGCCAGCTCACCGCTCGCACGCTGCAACACGGGCTCGATCTCCTCGGTATCAATGCTCCAGAACGCATGTAACGAGCTCAAGCGATCGACAGGACTTCGGAAGGGTGGTCGGCGTTCATCGCCGCCGTGAAGGGCGACCGCTTCCCCGGCTGAACCTGATCGTGCTTGGGTGAGGGGCACCCATGACCAAGTAAGCGGGTCACGGGTGCCCCTCACTTGTTGAACAACACCGATCGGATCAGGTTCAAGAGCTCGAAGAGGACCATCAGGTCGACGATCGCCAGCGTCAGGTGGGCGCGGACCCAGTTGCGGCGGTCGTTTTCCTTGAGGAGCTTGAAGGTTCGGATGCTCTGGATCACGCTACGCGGCGCACAGGATGCTAGGCCGACCAGTGCTCCGACCGTCGCGAGGTCGCTGATCAGGCTCGTCACCTTGACTCCCGCCGCTTCCGCTCGGCCGGCGACCATCAGCGCCAGGAACGTTCCGGCGAGGGTGCAGATCGCGGTTCGCGACAGCACCAGTTCGACCAGCTGGCGGGTGGAGCGAAGTTCCGGGGTCGGCCGGACGCGGGACGCGCCGAGCCACTGCGTGGCGCACAGGCCGCGCAGGATCAGCCAGATCGCGAAGAGACCGGCTGCGAGCGCGCCGGTTTGGGCCCACTCAGGTGCTTGGTCCCGCGACCACGTCATCCAGATGTCGGGTTTGATGACGGCGAAGCAGCCGAGCGCCAGGACGACGACGAGCCATGGCGGCTTCGGGCCGGACGACCGCTCTTCGGGAACCTCGTCGGGTTCCGGAACCGTTCGGGGCGGAGCAACTGTGGTCCGGCCAGCAGGGCCGCGCCTCTGCTTCTTCCGCTTGTTGTTCGCCACGTGCCCCGCTATTCACCGGCCCCGATCGTTCCAGCGACCGAATTTACCAGCCAGGCGCGCTCGCTCCGACGAGAATCAGGAATGCACTCGCGGCTGGCTTCTCCGGTGCTACAACCGCACTTCGTCGTTTTGGTGTTGTTCTTGCCGCACGTCGGTGGAACGCTGGGGCCTGTCCGTGTCCCTCCCTCCGGGTGTTGGTTTCGTTGTTCGCGGGGCGTTCAGGGGTGATTCAGCAAAGCGATTCGCGTGCGTCGTCATCAGCCGTTGAGGTGCATCGAGCAAGTACGGAGGGAGAACTCGATGTTCAAGCCTGATGGGCGGTCGGTGGGCGCGGGATTGCTCGCGATGGCCCTGGTGGTGACCTGTCCCGGGACCGGTGTTGCCGACGGTGCCGCTCCAGATCCGGTACGAGATTGGAAGCGCACCGACGTGTCTCCGGGAGTGACCATGTACCAGGGGGAGGTGCACGGCAGGGCCGGCGCCGACTTCTGGACCGTGACCGTTCGATTCGCCACCCCGAACGGTCCTGAGCATCTGGCGGCCGAGGCTGATGCTCGGGCGCTGGCGGGCAAGCTCCGCAGCGGCGGGTTCGAGCCGAGGGTGGAGCGTGTCGACTGGACGTCCCGGGTCGATGTCGCCCCGGGAGCGGTCGGGTGGCGGGTCCGGACCGGCGGATTCGGCGGCCGGGATCAGGCTGCGGAGCTGGAGCGGAAGGTGGACGACACGGGCTTCGACGGCATCGTCGAGTGGACCGGCGCGGACGCCCTGCCGGACACCGGCATCGCCCGCACCACCGTCGCGATCGTCGACCCGGCGCAGTTCGACGGCGAACTGGTCGCCGACTACGGGACGTCGGTCGCAGGCCGGGAGAAGCTGACCGATATGTCGGCGCGACGGGACGCGATCTTCGGCATCAACGCCGGATTCTTCGTGATGGAGGACAAGGACGGCATCCCAGGAGCCTCCGCGGGAATCGCGGCCTACAACGGTCGACTGCAGAGCGCGGCGACGAACGGCCGCGTCGGGCTGATCCTCGCCGGAGACGGCTTGCGTCCGCGGATCTCGAAAATGTCCACGGACATCACCGCAACCGCTCGCGGGCAGCGCCGTCTGGTAGACGGGATCAACCGCATTCCAGGCAAGATCCGCAACTGCGGCGGCGTCGGCGGCGACAGCCCGACCGAGCGGCCGCAGCACGATGTGACCTGCACGGACCCGGACGAACTCGTCCTTTTCACCGACGAGTTGGGAGCCCCGACCCCGGCAGGCAACGGCGTGGAAGCCGTTCGCGATCGAACCGGCCGGGTCACCGAGGTCCGTCCGTCGGGCGGGCTGGTTCCGGCCGGAGGCACAGTCGTGCAGGGATTGGGCGAAGCTGCCCACTGGCTGTCCGCGAATGCGCGGCCAGGCGAACCGCTTCTGGTCGACCAGCAGATCCACGACGAGACCGGCCGCCCCGTGCGCCTCGGACCGAGCGACGACATCATCAACGGCGGGCCAGAACTGGTCCGCAACGGTCAGGTCCGGGTCAACCTCCAGGAGGACGGGATCATCCACGACTCCCCGACCTTCGCCTACATCTGGGGGCTCAAGCGCAACCCGCGAAGCATCATCGGTGTCGATGCGCGGGGCCGGATCATCCTTGCAACGACCGAAGGTCGCATGCCTGGTTTCAGCGACGGATGGGGGTTGCAGGAGGC
Organism: Saccharopolyspora sp. NPDC050642; assembly: GCF_040654735.1. NCBI lineage: Bacteria > Bacillati > Actinomycetota > Actinomycetes > Pseudonocardiales > Pseudonocardiaceae > Saccharopolyspora > Saccharopolyspora sp. NPDC050642. Next base: position 51,859 of record NZ_JBFAIN010000040.1, read on the forward strand.
CGCCGAGTTCATCCACTCCCTAGGTGCCGTCGACGCAATGGCGCTCGACGGCGGAGGCTCGGCCGGAATGGTCGTCAACGACGACATGGTGACGACACCGTCCGACGCGACCGGCGAGCGCGCCATCGGCGACGCGTTGTTCCTGCTGCCTCGCCGCTGACCGTGAACGACGGGGCATCCCGCCGCTCGGATGCCCCGTCTCTTCATGGTCCAATTTGGACTGACGCGGTTGGCGCCACGGCCGGGACGCCAGGCCCCGACATCCACAACGAAGCCCGCAGGTCAGGGGCGTGACAGGACGTCGTGCACTCGGTCTCCGAGGAGCACGTCGTTGTCGCGGTCGATCCACTGGCGGCGCAGGACCGCGAGCGCCGTCGACATGTTCAGACCGTTGATACCGGGAAGCGCACCGATGTCTTCGGTGACGAACCGGGACAGGTGGTCTTCGTCGCGGAACACCGCGTGGTGGGTGATCGATGCCGGTCCGGCAGTCATCACCGTGAAGCGGCCGGACGGGTGCGCGCCCAGCGCTGCCAGCACCGCGGGGATGTGCTGTGGCTGGACATCGAGGGTGATCAGCGCCGTGAGCGGGAAGCCGAGGACGGCTGGTTCGATCTCCACCCGGGGGCGGGCGGCGCCCGCTTCCAGCACCGATTGGATCAGCCGGTACGCGGTCGAGCGGCTGACGTCGAGTTCGCGGGCGGCTTGTGCCGCGGAGATCCGGCCGTCGTCGACGAGCAGGCGCAGCGTGTTGAACTCGGCTTCGTTGAGCGGCCCGACGCTCTCCGGTGGGGAGCTGGGGTCGGCGTCGGCGTGCTCTCGCAGCGCAGCGGTTTGCTCGCCGGTGAGCCGGTTCAGGTGCCACGCCACGGCCTGGCGCGCCGTGCGCAGCACGAGGTGCGACTCGATGGACGCGATGCCCGGGATGGCGGGCAAGGTGTGGGTCAGCAGGCGGCGCAGGTCCGTTCCCGCCAGCGGGTAGATGGTGCAGTAGATATCCGCGTCACCACTGATGATCATGACGGACTGGGCCTCCGGCACCTCCTGGATCGCTGCCGCGACACCGGAGGTCATGCCGGGCTCGCACTTGATCCACACCACGTAGGGGTTGGCGGTGAGGATCAGCGACCAGTGCACGGTCGAGATGAAGCGCAGGAGCCGGCTCTCCTGCAGCCGCTGGATTCGCCGGCCGACCGTGCTCGCCGAGGTGCCCAGGATCTCCGCAACGGCGTTCAGCGGCGCCCGGGGCGTGAGCTGCAGCGCGGCCACCAGATCGAGGTCCGCGTCATCCAGTGTTTGCAAAACCTCACCTCAAGTTGAACGGTTATCCCGCTTTCGTAGCTTACTTGACACAAGCCTGCATATAAATATTGGATGCTGGATCAAATCACCGTCTGACGTAAGTGGAGGGGTCCTTGAGCGAGGTGACGACTCGACGACGTTCGGTGACGTCGTTGGTGATGCGCGTGCTCAACGTGGTGGACCGGGTCGGGAACAAGCTGCCGCATCCCTTCTGGCTCTTCGTGATCCTGAGCGCGGTGGTGGTGCTGGCGAGCTGGCTGCTGGCCGCGCTCGGCGTCTCCGCGATCTCCCCGGTGGACGGCAAGGAGGTCGGGGTCAAGAGCCTCGTCTCCGGCGCCGGGGTCCAGATGATGCTCGGCGACCTGATCAAGAACTTCGTGAACTTCCCGCCGCTCGGGATGATCGTGGTGGTCATGCTCGGCGTGGCCATCGCGGACAAGACCGGGCTGCTGGCGGCGATGATGCGGGCCGCGCTGGCCAGGGTGCCCGCCGGGCTGGTCACCTTCTCCGTCGCGCTGACCTCGATGTTCGCCCACCTGGCGTCGGATGCCGCGTTCGTGGTGATGATCCCGCTCGGCATGATCGTGTTCCGGGCCGTGGGCCGCAGCCCGATCATCGGCGCGGTCGTGGCCTACGTCGCCGTCGGCGGCGCCAGCAGCATCAGCCCGGTGATCGAGGCGTCGGACGCGGTCTTCGCCGGACTCACCACGTCGGCCGCGCACACCATCGACCCGGGCTACCTGGTCACCCCGGTGTCCAACTACTACTTCTCGGCGGCGTCCTCGCTGCTGCTGGCGGTCTCGATCACCGTGGTGACCGAGCTCGTCGTCGCCCGCCGGGTCGCCGCGATGAACGCCGTCGAGCCGGAGCTGACCGATGTCGACGAGCTGCCCGACATGTCCCTGTCCGCCGCCGAGCGCACCGGGGTGCGGCGGGCGCTGATCGCCGCGGCGCTCTTCCTCGCCGCGGTGGTGCTCGCCGTGCTGCCGAGCGGCTCGCCGCTGCGCGGCGATGGCGGCTCCATCGTGGACTCCCCGCTGATGGAGAACGTCGCGGTGATCATGATGCTGTTCTTCATGGTCATCGGCACCGTCTACGGCCTGACGGTGAAGACCATCAGCTCGGCCAAGGACTTCCCGGAACTGATGGGCCAGGGGCTGCGCGAACTGGTCCCGGTGCTGGTGCTGTTCTTCGCGGTCTCGCAGTTCCTCGCGTACTTCAAGTGGACCAACATCGGCCAGGTCATCGCGATCTCCGGCGCCGGCGTGCTGGACTCGATCGACGCGCCGCCCGTGGTGATCTTCGTGAGCGCGGTGCTGCTGATCAGCGCGCTGAACCTGCTGCTCACCAGCGGTTCGGCGATGTGGGCGCTGGTCGCCCCGGTGCTGGTGCCGATGCTGATGCTGCTGGACATCCACCCGGAGACCACCCAGGCCCTGTTCCGCGTCGCCGACGCGCCGACCAACAGCCTCACGCCGATGAGCCCGTACTTCGTCATCGCGCTCGGATTCATCCGCCGCTACCGCCCGTCCGCCGGGATCGGCACCCTGATGTCGCTCGTGCTGCCGCTGGCGCTCGTCAACCTGTGCGTCTGGGTCCTGATGTTCCTGGCCTGGTACGCGCTCGGCATCCCGCTCGGCCCCGGCGTTCCCGTCCGATGAACCACCCCCGATGCAGGAAGGCGCACGAATTGTCCGCGAAGCCCTTGTCCACGTGGTGCCGAGACCGGCTGGACGAGCTGCTCGGCGATGTGTCGATGCTGGTGCACCACGAGTCGCCGAGCAGCGAGAAAGCGTTGCTGGACAAGACAGCCGACTCGATCACGACGTGGCTGCGGGACCGGCTCGGCGCACCGTCCCGGCTCACGCGGCACGAACACGCCGCGCACGGTGACCTGCTGGAGGTGACCTACGCCGGCTCCACCGAAGCGCCCGTGCTCATGATCGGCCACTACGACACCGTCTGGCCCGCGGGAACCGTGGACGGGTGGCCGTTCGCCGTGCGGGAGGACGGGACGGCGACCGGGCCGGGCATCTACGACATGAAAACCGGCCTCGTCACCGGAGTCTGGGCGCTGCTGGCGCTGCGCGCGTTCGACCTGCCGTGCCCGACCGTCCGGTTCATGTTCAACGGCGACGAAGAACTCGGCAGCCCGATGTCCCGCCCCCACATCGAACGCGCGGCGCCGGACTGCTTGGCGACGCTGGTGCTGGAACCGGGCGTCGGCTGGGACGTCAAGGCGGAGCGCAAGGGCGTCGGGATCTTCACCGTCACCGCGCACGGCGTGGAGGCCCACTCCGGGAACAACGCCACCGACGGCGCCAGCGCGGTCCACGCGCTCGCCGAGATCATCTACCGGCTCGCCGGCGAAGCCGACCACGAGCGCGGCACCACGATCAACGTCGGCACGATGAGCGGCGGCACCGCCCGCAACGTCATCGCGGGCAGGGCCGGCTGCCTCGTTGACATCCGGATCAGCGACCAGGCCGAGGCCGACCGGATCGACGCGGTCTTCGCCGGGCTCCGCGCCGGCGACCCGCGGGTGCGGGTGGAGGTCGACGGGAAGTGGAGCCGCCCGCCCATGCGGCTCACCCCGGCGAGCAGGCGGCTGTTCGGCCTCGCCGACGAGGTCGCCGCGTCCGTGCGCGCGCCGCTCGAACCGATCAGCGTCGGAGGCGGCAGCGACGCGAACTTCGTTTCCGCACTTGGCCTTCCGGTGCTCGACGGGCTCGGTGCCAGCGGCGACGGCGCGCACGCCCTGCACGAGCACGTGATCGTCGACGACATCCCGGACCGAGTCGCACTCGTCGCCGGACTGCTGAGCCGAATCGCCGAGTGAGCCGGTGCGGGCTTGGCGCTGGTGCCAAGCCCGCACCGGCCGCTACTAGGCCCAGCGGGAATGGCCCTCGTTCACCAGGATGTTGGCGTTGGTGGCGAGGAGCTCGAACGGATCCAGTTCGGTGGAGTCGATTTCGGCCACGTGCCAACGGATTCCCGATGCGCCGCGGAGCGCCGCGGCGATGTCGACCTTTCCGGTGCCGATCGTCGTCTGGGGCGCTCCGGGCAGGGCTGGGCCGTCCTTGAGGTGGACCGCGACGGCCCGGGAGCCCAGGGACGCCAGGACCGACGCCGGATCGGCACCCGCCGCGACCGCCCAGTAGACGTCGAGTTCCGCGAGCAGGTCGTCGCCCGCGCGGGACCAGAAGCGGTCGAAGCCCGTGGTGCCGTCCGGGAGTTCGGCCCATTCGAACCAGTGGTTGTGGTAGCCCAGGCGCAGATCGGCCGCGACCGATTCTGCCGCCGAGCCCAGGGTTCCGGCGAGGGCGTCGACCCGGGCCGGGTCGGCGAAGGTCTCCTCGCCGAAGCCCGGGACCAGGCGCGGATGCGGGACGAACGCCGTGTCGGCGCCCAGGATCGCGCACTCCTCCACCAGCTCCGCCACGTCGCCGGGCAGCCCGGCGTGCACCGCCGACACCGCCAGGCCCGCCGCGTCGAGGCCGGCGCGCAGGGCGCGGGCTTCGGCCAGGCGATCGGCCGGCGGCTTCTCCGGGGAGCCGAGGCCGAACGGCTCGACGTAGCGGAAGCCGATCTCGGCCAGCCGCGCCAGGGTCGCGTGCCGGTCGGTCGCCAGTTGTTCGCGGACGCTGTAGAGCTGCACGGAAAGCAAGGCCATCTCCGGCTCAGCCGACGATCAGCGGGCGCAGGGTCCGGTGCGCGATGTTCAGGCCCTGGGTGATGCGCTCGTCGTCGCCGCCCCACACCGGGTCCTCGTGCTCCACCGACAGCGTGCCCGTGAAGCCGTGCTCGTAGAGCCGGTCCACGACGCGCGTCCAGTCGACCTGGCCCAGGCCCGGCACCCGGTAGCGCCACCAGCCCATGTCCCAGGGGTTGCCGCCCTTGTCCACCTTGCCGAAGAAGCCGTAGCGCTGCCGCGCCCCCGGGTCCAGCTCCACGTCCTTGGCCTGGGCGTGCACGATGCGGTCGATGTAGGGCGCGATGGTCTCGACCGGGTCGATGCCGATCCACGTCAGGTGCGACGGATCCCAGTTCAGGTACAGGCCGAGGCCGAACATCCACTCCCACAGCTCCGGCGAGTACGCCAGGTTCCCGGGATAGCCGTCCGGGTGCCAGCCCTCCATCACGCAGTTCTCGACGATGATCTTCACGTCCCGCTCGCCCGCGTACTCGACGAGTTCCGGCAGCACCCGTTCCGCTTCGGCGAGGTTGTCGGCCACCGGCTTCGTCCAGTCGCGGCCCACGAACGTGCCGACGTAGGGCACGCCGAGCGCCTGCGCCGCGTCGATCGCGTGCTTGAGGTGCGTGCGGATCTCCTCGCGCCGCGCCGGGTCGGGGTGGAGGTTGTTCTCGTAGTAGGCGAACGCCGACAGCGCCAGGCCGTGCTTGTCGAACAGCGCGAGGGTCTCGTCGACCTCGCGCGGGCCGAAGTCGGCCACCGGCAGGTGCGCGGCCTCGAAGTCGCGGCCGCCGGTGCCCGGCCAGACGGCGACTTCCAGCGCCTCGTACCCGGCCTGCGCGGCCCAGCCGGCGATCCGGTCCAGCGTCCACTGCGGAAGACACGCGGTGAGCATTCCGAGCTGCATGATCACACCTTCGTCCAGGAACCGTTGCGGGCGGAGCGGAGGACGGCGTCGACCAGCCGGGCCGATCGCAGGCCGTCCTCGAACGTGGGCAGCCCCTCCGGGCTGCCGCCGTCGATCGCGGCGTAGGTGTCCGCGACGAACGCTTCGAAGCACTGCGCGTACCCCTGCGCGTGCCCGGCGGGCAGTTTCGACAACCGGCGCTGCTCGGGCGAACCGTGCTCGGGGTCGCGGACCAGGATGCGGTTGCCGTCCGCGCCGCCGAGCCAGATCCGCTCGGGCTCCTCCTGGTCGAACACCGCGCTGCCCAGCGCGCCGTCCAGCTCGAACCACAGCCGGTTCTTCCGACCCGCGGCGACCTGCGAGATCGTCGCCGAGCCGAGCACGCCGGCGGCGGTGCGCAGCAGCAGTGCGGCCGAATCCTCGGTGCGGACCTCGACCCGGTCGCCGGCGACCTCGGTGGGCCCGGCGAAGGTCGGCCCGGCCGCCGCCGGACGGGTCGGGACCACAATGGACAGTTCTGCGAGCACGTCCGTGAACGTCTCGCCGGAAACCCACTGGACCAGGTCGCACCAGTGCGACCCGATGTCGGCGAACGCCCGCGACGGCCCGCCGAGTTCCGGATCGACCCGCCAGCTCGACGCGTCCGGCGAGAGCATCCAGTCCTGCAGGTAGCTGCCGTGCAGCAGGTTCCAGACGCCGAACTCGCCGGCCTGCCGCCGGGCGCGGATCTCCCGCACCACCGGGTGGTAGCGGTAGACGAACGGAACCGACGCCACCAGGCCGCTCGCCGCCGCCGCGGCGGCGGTCATCCGCTCGGCCTCCGCCGTCGAAATGCCCAGCGGCTTCTCGCAGATCACGTGCTTTCCGGCGCGCAGGGCGGCTTCCGCGAACGGCGCGTGCGTGGCGTTCGGCGTGCAGACGTGGACCACGTCGACGCGGTCGTCGGCCAGCACCTCGGCGAGGTCCTGGTACGCGGCCACGCCCCAGGCCGCCGCCACCTGCTTCGAGCGCTGCGGGGACGACGCCAGGACGCCGACCACCTCGGCGCCCGCGAGGATCGCCGCGCGGCGGTGCACGTCGCCGATCATCCCGGCGCCCAGGATCGCCACGCCTCGCCCGGAAGGTGCAGGGCTCACGAGGAGCCTCCTTCGGTTGGAACTGTTGACAACTACGGGTGTCTCACGCCCGAATTTCGTCGCGGTCAAAACTAGATCGCCCATTTTAAGTCGGCAAGATCTGTGATTTATTTTCTTTTCGGTCATTAATCGAACGCATGGCACGACGGGAGCAGCGACGATGGGGTGGGAACCGGTCCGGTTGGCGGTGCCGAGGACGTCCGGGCGGGCCGACGGCAACCTGGTGCACAGCGGGCTGGCCCGGCTGATCGCGTCGGGAGCGGCGGAAACGCGGGTCGAACTGGTGCGCGCCACCGGGCTCGCGCGGTCCACGGTCAACAGCCACCTCGACGCGTTGATCGCGGCCGGCGTGGTCGTCGAACGCGGCCCGGTGGGCAGCGGCGGGCGCGGCCGGCCCGCGCACCGGCTGGCGATCGCGCCGCGCGCCGGCGTCGTGCTGGCCGCCGACGTCGGCGTGCACAGCACCCGGCTGGCGGTCGCCGATCTGGGTCAGGACGTGCTCGCCGAGCGGCAGGTGGCGCTGGACATCGCCAATGGCCCGGAGCATTCGCTGGACGTGCTCACCAAGCACCTGCACGACCTGCTGGGCGACTGCGAGGTCGCGCGGGACGAGGTGAAGGCGCTGGTGATGGGCCTGCCGGGGCCGGTCGATCCGCGGCTGGGCATGCCGGTGCGACCGCCGATCATGCCCGGCTGGGACGGCTTCCCGGTCGGCGACGCGATGGCCGAGCGGTTCGCCTGCACGGCGTCGGTGGACAACGACGTGAACCTGATGGCCCTCGGCGAGGCCCGCGCGCTCCCCCCGGAGGAATCTCCCCTGCTGTTCCTGAAGATCGGCACCGGCATCGGCGGCGGCATCGTGTCCGCCGGCGGGGAGCTGCACCGGGGCTCCGACGGCGCAGCGGGCGACATCGGGCACATCCGGGTGCCCGGCGCGGACGACGTGGTCTGCCAGTGCGGCAACGTCGGCTGCGTGGAGGCCGTCGCGTCGGCCGAAGCGGTGATCCGGGCGCTGCGCACCGAGGAAGACGGCCCGCAGAGCACCGAGGACCTCGCGCGGCTGTTGCGCGACGGCGATGCGACGGCCGTGCGCCAGGTCCGCTCCGCGGCCGCGACGATCGGCGAGGTGGTGGCGATGCTGGTGCACTTCTACAACCCGAAGCGGATCGTCCTCGGTGGACTCATCACCGCCGCCGGCGACGACATGCTCGCCGGCATCCGCGGCGTCGTCTACCGGCGCGCGCTGCCGCTGGCCACCCGGAACCTGTCGCTGGTCAACAGCGCTTTAGGCCGCTCCGCCGGGCTGGCGGGCGCGGTGGTGGCCGCGATCGAGGACGTACTGTCACCGGACGGGATCCACCGGCTGATGCTTGACACGCCGCATCCGCGCGGCTAACTATTTGAGCCGTCTCACGCCGCAGTTCTGCCCCGGAACCGGGACGCCGACGCGCGATCCCGATGTCCCGAACCGCGAAGCGGAGATGATCATCGATGAGGCTGAGAAGCGCCGCGTCCCAAGCAATCGCCGTGACCACCGCGCTCGCGCTCGCGGGCTGCGCGGGCGGATCGCCCGGCGGCCCGACCGCCGAGCAGGCACCCGACGCGAAGGTCGTCGAACCGGCCGCCGCGCAGGGCGCCGGGGGCGAGGTGACCGCCTGCGGCATCCGGGACACCGGGGTGTTCAAGACGCTGACGGACTCCTTCAACGCCGGGGGAACCGGCGTCACCGCCCGCTACGTCGAGCTCGGCCAGGACACCGACGCCGCGCGGGCGCAGGCCATCCAGCGCCTCGAAGGCGGCTCGTCCGAGTGCGACGTCTACCTGATGGACGTCACCTGGGTCAGCGAGTGGGCCGCGCAGGGCTGGGTGCAGGACCAGACCAAGCTGGTCGAGCAGCGCAAGGACGGCTTCATCCCGTCCACATTGGAAACCTCGCGCTACGCGGACCGCTACTGGGCCACGCCGTTCTACACCAACGCGGGCCTGGTGTTCTACCGCAACGACCGGGTGCCGCCGCCGACCAGCTGGAAGCAGGTGTACGAGCAGGCGAAGCAGGACCCGCAGAACAAGGTCGAGATCCAGGCCAAGCAGTACGAGGGCCTCACGGTGAACTTCCTCGAAATGCTGTACTCCGCGGGCGGTTCCGTGCTCGACGAGAACGGCACCATCACCATCGACTCGCCGCAGACCCGCGCGGTGCTGAACCTGATGGCCGACGGTGTGAAATCCGGCGCCGTCGACCGCGCCTCGCTGACCTACGACGAGGACGCCTCGCGGCGCGCCTACGAATCCGGCGCCGCCGGCCACCTCCGCCAGTGGCCCAGCGCGTACAAGCTGATCCAGCAGACCGCCTCCGGGCCGGCCACCGCCGTCGCACCGCTGCCCGCGTTCGACGAGAACAGCAAGCCGTCGGCCGTGCTGGGCGGCTGGAACTGGGCCATCGCCGCCGCCTCCGACAACGTCGGCGGGGCCGTGGCGTTCATCGACCACGCCACCAGCCCGGAGTTCCAGAAGACGATGGCCCTCAAGCACGCCCAGGCGCCCGTCGTGGCGAGCACCTACGACGACCCCGACGTGCAGGCCGCGCTCCCGTTCATCACGCAGCTGAAGCAGTCCGTGATCAGCGCCAAGCCGCGACCGAAGTCGCCGGTGTACGCGCAGATCTCGAAGGCCATCAACAGCAACGTCTACCCGGTGCTGGCCGGACAGGTCGACGTGGAGACCGCGGTGCAGAAGATGGCCGCGGACATCAAGACCGCGCAGGAAACCTTCTAGAGGCGTCATGACCACCCTGACGAAGCCGAAGAAGCAGCGCGTCGACCACCAGCAGCGGCGCACCGCCGTGCTGATGGTCGCGCCCGCGCTGGTCGTCATGTTCCTGGTGGCGGCGGTCCCGATCGGCTACGCGATCTGGCTGTCGCTGAACGTCTACAGCGTGCGGCAGGCCGGCCTGTCGAAGTTCGTCGGCCTGGGCAACTACCTGGAGGCGCTGGTCTCCCCGGCCTGGTGGCACGCCTTCGGGCAGACGTTCCTGTTCGCGATCGTCTCGGTGGGCCTGGAGGTGGTGCTCGGGGTCGCGATGGCGCTGCTGCTCAACATGGCCTTCCGCGGCCGGGGCCTGCTCCGCTCCACGCTGCTCATCCCCTACGCCGTGCTCACCGTGGTCAGCGCCATCACCTGGCAGGCCATGTTCGAGTCGAACCTCGGCCTGGTGACCGGGATCCTGCGCGGGCTGGGGCTGCCCGGCGGCGACATGGTGTGGCTGGCCGAGCCGGGCTACGCCATGGCGGTGATCATCGTCGCCGACGTCTGGAAGACCGCGCCGTTCGTGGCGCTGCTCGTGCTGGCGGGCCTGCAGGTCATCCCCGCCGACGTCTACGAGGCCGCCGACCTCGACGGCGCCGGCCGGTGGCAGACGTTCTGGCACGTCACGCTGCCGCTGCTGCGCCCGGCGATCGCACTCGCCGCGATCTTCCGGCTGCTGGACGCGCTGCGGATCTTCGATCTGCCGTTCGTGCTCACCAAGGGCGCCAACGGGACGCAGACGATGTCCATGCTCGCCTACCAGGAACTCCGCGAGGGCAGGCTGATCGGGCAGGGCTCGGCGCTGTCCATCCTGACCTTCTGCACCGTGATGGTGGTGTCACTGGTGTACATCCGCTTCGCCGGGGGCAACATCCGCGACGTCTCCAGGGAGAACTGATGGCGATGGTCCTCGAAACCCCGAAACCCGCCCCACCGCGGCCCGCGCCCCGGCAGCGCGGGCGGGCGGACCGGAACCGGTTGCGGCCGGTGACGATGGTGTTCGTCGCGCTGGTCATGCTGGGCTCGCTGGTGCCGTTCTACTGGCTGATCAACACGTCGCTGAAGAGCGGCGCCGACCTGTCCTCGGGCAGCCTCTACCCCACCGATCCGTCGCTGCAGAACTACCTCGACGTCATCCACAACGGCAACTTCCTGACCGCGCTGGGGAATTCGGTGCTGGTCGGCGTCGTCACCACGGCGCTGGCGCTGCTGTTCGCATCGTTCGCCGCGTACGCGCTGGCGCGGCTGAAGCTGCCGCGCAAGGGCCTGATCCTGGGCCTCGTCCTGTCCGTCACCACGTTCCCGGTCATCGCGATCGCCGCGCCGATGTTCAAGATCTGGAGCGACATCGGCCTCTACGACACGCTGGCCGGGCTGATCATCCCGAAGCTCACCTTCGCGCTGCCGATGGCGATCTTCGTGCTCACCTCGTTCTTCCGCGAAATCCCGTTCGAGCTGGAGGAATCGGCGCTGATCGACGGGGCCACGCCGTTCCAGGCGTTCCGCAAGATCATCCTCCCGCTGGCGGTGCCGGGCCTGGCCACCACGGCGATCCTGGTGTTCATCTCGGTGTGGAACGAGTTCCTGCTCGCCGTCACGCTCACCTCCACCCCGGCGGCGCGGACCGTCCCGGTCGCCATCGCGTTCTTCGCCGGCACCAACGAGTTCGAGCAACCGATCGGCACCATCAGCGCGGCCTCGGTTCTGGTCACCATCCCGTTGCTGGTCGTGGTGCTGATCTTCCAGAAGCGCATCGTCGCCGGCCTGACCGCCGGTGCCATCAAGGGCTGAATCCACCTCTCACGAAGGAGTCCCGTTCATGAGTGACCCCACGCTTCGGGTCGGAGTCATCGGCATCGGCTGGGCCGGCCAGCAGGCGCTCGCCGCCTACCAGGCGCTCCCGGACGTCGAGATCGTGGCGATCGCCGGGCAGGAGGCGGACCTGCTCGCCTCGCTCGGCGAGCAGTACGGCGCGGAGCACCTGTTCGAGAGCTGGGAGAAGCTCATCGAGCTGCCGGGTCTGGACGCGGTCAGCATCGCCGTCCCGACCTTCCTGCACGCGCCGATCGCCATCGCCGCGCTGAAGCGCGGCCTGCACGTGCTCAGCGAGAAACCGCTGGCGCGCAACGGCGTCGAGGGCCAGCAGATGGTGGACGCCGCGCGCTCGGCCGGTCGCGTGCTGGACATCGTGTTCAACCACCGGCTGCGCGGCGACATCCAGGCCCTCGGCGAGATCATCCACCGCGGCGACCTGGGCCGCCCGTACTACGCGAAGGCGTCCTGGATGCGGCGGCGCGGCATCCCGAAGCTGGGCAGCTGGTTCACCAACCAGGAGATGTCCGGCGGCGGCCCGCTGGCCGACATCGGCGTGCACGTGCTCGACTACTCGCTCTTCCTGCTCGGCGAGCCGCGCGTCACCTCGGTCAGCGCCGTCACCTACGCCGAGCTCGGGCACCGCGACATCGGCGAGATGAAATGGAGCGCCAAGAGCGAGGCCGCCTCGAAGTTCGAGGTCGAGGACTTCGCGGCGGCGTTCCTCCGTCTGGAGGGCGGCGGCACGCTCGTGCTGGAGACCTCGTGGGCGGCGTTCCGGGACCCGCTCGACCTGATCGACTTCAGCGTCCTGGGCACCGACGGCGGCGCCGAGCTGCGGGCCGTCGGCGCGACCAAGGCCAAGGTCGGCGACCTGCGCGTGTACCGGGACGTCGACGGCGAGATCGCGGACTACACCCCGCCCGCCGAGCCGGGCTGCGCGCACGCCGGGGTCGTGGAGAACTTCGTCCGCGTGCTGCGGAACCCGGAAGAGTGGGCCGCCAACGACGGTTCCACCGCTCTGAGGCGTGCCCGGGTGATCGACGCCTGCTACCAGTCCGCCGCCGAGAAGAAGGAGATCACGGTCGAATGAGCCCGCTTCGCATCACCGTCTGGAACGAAGGCGTCCATGAGTCCACAAAGGACCCCGCCGGGATGGCCGAGTACTACCCCGGCGGCATCCACGGCGCCATCGCCGCCGGAATCGGCGAGCAGCTGCCGGACGCGACGGTGCGCACCGCACTGCTCAGCGACCCGGAGCACGGGCTGCCCGAGCAGGTGCTGGCCGACACCGACGTGCTGCTGTGGTGGGGCCACAAGGCGCACGGGCAGGTCGACGACGAGGTGGTCGACCGGGTGCAGCGGCACGTGCTCGGCGGGATGGGCCTGCTGGTGCTGCACTCCGGGCACTTCTCCAAGATCTTCACCCGGTTGCTCGGCACCACCTGCTCGCTGAGCTGGCGCAACGCCGCCGAACGCGAGGTGGTGTGGACGGTCGACCCGACGCACCCGATCGCCGAAGGCGTGCCGAACCCGCTGGTGATCCCCGAGCAGGAGACCTACGGCGAGTTCTTCGACATCCCGGCGCCGGACGAGCTGATCTTCATCAGCTCCTTCACCGGCGGCGAGGTGTTCCGCTCCGGCGTGACGTTCAACCGGGGCCGCGGCCGGATCTTCTACTTCAGCCCCGGCGACGAGCGCTACCCGGTGTACAACCAGCCGGAGATCCGGCGCGTCCTGGCCAACGGCATCCGCTGGGCGGCCCAGCCCGGAATCCCGCGCACGGCACCCAGCGTCTCCAACCCACCCCGCAACTGGTACCTCGCGGAGTAGATCGAGCACGAAAGGCACCTTTCACCAACGTATTTGGTGAAAGGTGCCTTCTACCTTGCTTCCGAACCCCTCACTTGGCATTGGCTCAGACCTGGATCCCGGCCCAGCGCGCAAATCCGGCGAGGGAAGTCGTGGCGCGTCGGTCGGCGGTCGCGAGCGCACGAACGGTCTCGCGCACGGACGGGTGCATGCGGGTGTGGTGGGGTGAGACCCGGCGCGCCATGTTGAGTTCTCCGAGCGCTTTTTCCCGGTCGCCGTGCAGCATCCACGCACGTGCTTGGTCGATGTGGTGATGCCCCACGCGTTCCGGGCGTGTCGCGTCCGCGACTGCTACGCGACTGGCGCGGGTCACGGCCTCGGTACCGTCGTTGCGCTCCACTGGAACCGCGCACCAGTGGATCACGACATTGAGCTCGCTGGCATCGGTGTTGTAGTACGGGGCCGTCACCGCGCCCAGGGAGACTCTTGTTCGTGCTTCCCGGATGTGGTCGTCGGCGCGTTCGCCGTCACCGTTGCGCGCCGCCATGACCGCTGCGCGGAGATGCAGTTGTGCCGCGACGCCATGAGCTGCGGCGTCGGGCCGTTGATCCTCGACGTGTCGCAGGGCGCGATCGAGCAACCGCAGTCCAGCCGCGTAATGGCCGTTCTGCAGGAAGTGCGTCGACCGGTGCCAGTCGGACACGGCGCTCCGAAGCGGGTCACCGGTCGCGGGCGCGAGCACCACATGTCGCTCGGAGGCGGTTGCGGCGATGTCCGGATGACCGAATCGCCCTCCAACGGTCGCGGCGAGCCGATACGCGTCGTGCAGCAGTGCGCGGTTCCGCTCACCCTGCCACGTCGTCGGTGATGTCCCGGCGACGTGCACGAAGAGATGGTGAAGCACCTGCGGGAGAACCATCGCCAGTTCGGCGTACTTCTGAGCCCTGCGAAAGGACTCGGCTCGATCGAGTTGCTTCCGGATGCTCTCCGGGTTCAGGGCCGGTTCCGCTGGTTGCGGGTCGTTGAAGCACTGGAGTGCTTCCCGCAGTTCGGAAATCCCCGAAGCTTCGCCGTGGAACCCGGAAATGTTGTCGGCGACCTGCACGCCGTAGAGTTCGCGGACCTCTACGCCGAACACCGATGCACAAGCGGCGACGAAGGCCGGGCTCGGCGACGTCCTTCCTTGTTCGACCTTCTTGACCAAGCTGGTCGAGACGAAGATGCGCCCCGCCAGCTGCGCCTGGGTCCACCCGGCCAGCTTGCGGAGCCGACCGATCCTGGCCCCCGCTCCCGCATCCGCGTTCATACCGGCATTGCCCCTTCCTTGTCCCTCCAGATCACTAGTAACTCATAGTGTCGATGATGTCACAGGAGGTGATCCCATTGTTGATGTCCCGATCGCATCGGTTCAGCTGGCAACCGGGTGACGGCGCGCGGCACGCGACCGCTGACGAGCGCCCCGATCGAGGCCGGCCGGTGGGCACGCGGATCAGCACGTTGTGCGGCACGCAGGTTCTCTCCGACGAATCGGTCGAGGCGTGGCTGTGGGTTACCTGCCCTCGCTGCAACATCGAGGCGCACGAGCTCGCGGGGATTCCAATGCCGGGAGCGGCCGATGAACCGCGCTGAAGTTGATGAGCTGCTGCGCGAGCTGCGCCGTCGTGGTGGAGTGTTCTACGCGTTCGGCCCGAGGGATGACCCCGAGGTGGTCGTCCATGCGCACTTGTGGCCCACCTGCGCGGATGTTGTGATCCTGCGCGGAGAGGACGATGCGACGGCCTACCGGACGCCGACGATGCCGGGAGCTGATGTGTTCGCTCCTGTGCTGGTGTCGTGGCAGTACCACGCTCCCGCCGCGTGGACGCTGCGTGCGGTGCTGACGCTGCCGACTCCGGGCGATGTTCATGCACCGATCGCGGTGCTGAAACCTGATCCGCTGTGCTTCCTGGCTCTTGATCTCCAGCGACCGGTCACCATTCGCCCGACGCCGCCCACCGATCCGCCACTGCCACGCCGTGCCGACGACGTCGAGCGATTGCTGCCGACGTCGGAACCGTCGTACCCACCAACAATCAGGGCGCGCTGACGCCAAGCCGAATCCTGCTCGGCTTGCAGCAGCTCCAGACGCGGTGGGGGCACCTTGGCCGACTCCCCGCCAAGGCCCGTGCCCCCACCGACACCAACCTGCTGCTCATGAACCTTGCCGAGGTCAGGCTCCTCGTCTCGTTATCACGGGGTGACGCTGAGGATCTGGTCGTCGTCCGGGCCGGGCTCGCCGTTGTTGTCCTGGTTGGACGTGGTCACCCAGAGGGTGCCGTCCGGCGCCGCGACGGGCGTGCGCAGGCGGCCGTACTCGCCCTGGAACAGCGCCTTCGGCTCGCCCAGGGTGCCGTCGTCGGCGAGCGGGATCTGCCACAGGCGCTGGCCGCGCAGCGCCGCGACGTAGACGTTGCCCTGGTGGATGGCCAGGCCGCTGGGCGATGCCTCCGACGTCTTCCAGGTGACCAGCGGGTCCACGTACTCGTCGTTGCCGCAAGTTCCCTCGCACACCGGCCAGCCGTAGTTCTTGCCACCCTCGATGCGGTTGACCTCGTCCCAGGTGCTCTGGCCCAACTCCGCCGAGAACAGCCGCCCGGCCGAATCCCAGGCGAGGCCCTGCGGGTTGCGGTGGCCCATCGAGTAGACCACCGAGTCGCCGAACGGGTTGTCCGGCGCGGGCTTCCCGTCGGTCGTCATGCGCAGGATCTTGCCGTTGAGCGAGTTCACGTCCTGCGCGTTGTCCGGGTCCTGGGCGTCGCCGGTGGTGGCGTAGAGCATCCCGTCCGGGCCGAAGGCCAGCCGACCGCCGTTGTGGAACCGGTTCTTCTTGATGCCGGTCAGGATCGGCTGCGGTGCCTCGCCGAGGCGCAGCTTGGCGATCCGGTTGTCCTCGCTGGTGCTGTAGAAGACGAAGACCGTCTGGTCCGAGGCGAAGTCCGGCGACGCGGCGATGCCCATCAGGCCGCCCTCGCCGTCGGTCGGCTGGGAGTCCTCGATGCGCTGCACCTCGGCGACCTGTCCGTCCTTCAAGGACATGATCTGGCCGGTGTCGCGCTGGGTGAACAGCGCCGAGTCGTCGGGCAGGAACGCCAGGCCCCAGGGGATGTCGAGCCCGGTGGCGACCGGGGTGGCCTCGGCCGCCGAGGCGGTCGGCGGGAACACCAGCGCCACCGCTGCGGCGCAGGCGATTAGCGCACTGGCACGACGGATCATCGCGCGGCCTCCTTCTGTCGGGGTGAGGCGGCGGATCACCAACAGCGATCCAAGCAAACCGCGACCACGCGCAACACCGCCGTGAGGAGGTATCAACCAATCGCCGGCGAGTAGTGCTTCGGGTCGTCGCGCCGGTCGGGCGGCGGGAGGTTGCGGGGCGGCGTTTCGACAAGCGGGGCATCGGCCGGGATCTCGCCGCGCTCGCGCCGCCATCCGGCGCGGGCGCGCGGGTGGTAGCGGAGGTCGAACGGGACCAGCCTCCAGGCGAGGCCCAGCGCGCGGCCGAGCACGCGCAGCAGCCGTGCGTCGCGGGAAGTCCAGCGGTAGCCGAGCTTTTCGCGGATGGCGGGGTCGTAGACGCCGACGGTGAGCCAGACGAAGCCGCGGCTGATCGGGATCCGGGCGAGCCTCCACAGCGGATCCGGCAGCCACTTCATGGTGGGCGGCTTGCCGATGCGCGCGATGTCGAGCACGTCGCGGGTGGCCTTGTTGTCCTCCAACACGTTTCGGCACATGTGGTCCCAATAGCGCCGGAAGCTCGCCCAATCCGGCGGCACCGGGCGCATGCTCATGCCGTAGAGCCGGTACCACTGGACGCCTTCGGCGTAGACCTGCTCCTTCTGCGCCTCGGTGAGGGGCTTGCCGAAGTGCTCGTTGATCAGGATCGGCATCACCAGGAACGTCGAGTGCGCCCAGAAGTAGGTGTCGGGGTTCAGCGCGTGGTAGGGCCGGCCGTGCTTGTCGACGCCCTTGATCGTGTCGTGGTAGCCGCGCACCTGCCGGGCCGTTTCGCGGGCGCGGGGGCCGTCGTAGAGCACGCCGCCGATCGGGTACAGCGACCGGTAGAGCCGTTCCCAGCGCTCGTCGAAGAACCGCGAGTGCTCCTCTACGCCCGCGCCGAGCTGCGGGTGCATGTTCTGCATCGACCCGGCCCACAGCGCCAGCAGCAGCCCGCGCCAGTCGCCGAAGTAGCGCCACATCAGGGAATCGGGCCCCAGCGGGGTCGGCTCGGACATGGTGCTCCCTTCGAAACTGAGGACACCTGTATTCAAAATATGGCGGCCCCCGCAGGCCGTCAATCGCCCCTTCCGGGCCCGAGGCGGCAGGCCATATTTGACCGATCGTTCTCGAACCAGGTAGCGTTCCGGCCGTGGCGAGGACCAAGGAATTCGATCCGGACGCGGCGCTCCAACGCGCACTGGAGCTGTTCTGGGAGCGCGGGTACGAGGCCACCTCCATGGCGGATCTCGTCGCACACCTGGGGATCGCCCGGGCGAGCATCTACGCCACCTACGGCGGGAAGCACGAGCTCTACCTGAAGGCCCTCGACCGGTACCTCCAGTTGCGGGACCCCAAGGTCGTGGAACGACTGTCGCAGCCGGGCCCGGCACTGCCCGCGCTGCGCGAGCTGATGGACTCCTACATCGCCGAGACGCTCGCCGACCGGCGCGGCTGCATGGTGGTCAACGCGGCGGTCGAGCTGGCGCCGCACGACCGGCAGGTGGCGCGCGGCGTCCATTCGAGCTGGGACGTGCTGGAAACCTCCCTGACCTCGGCGCTGACCCGGGCCCGCGCGCAGGGCGAAGTCCCCGAGAGCTGCGATCCCCGCGCGGCGGCGCGGCTCATCCTGGTCGTGCTGCAGGGAATCCGGGTGCTCGGCCGGACCGACCCCGACCCCGGGCGCCTGCGCGACGCCGCCGAGCAGGCACTGGCCTCGCTTCGCTGAACCTCCGGACGCGGAGCGGTTTCGCGCGCCCGGATTCAAGACCGATCGATCCGAAAAGAAGGACACCATGACATCCCGCTTCACCGGCAAGGTCGCCCTCGTCACCGGCGGCGGCTCCGGAATCGGCCGGGCCGCGGCCCTGGCCTTCGCGCGCGAAGGCGCCACCGTCGTGGTCGCCGGGCGGAACCCGGAGCCGCTGGCCGAGACGGTCGAGCTCATCGAGGCGTCGGGCGGCCAGGGCAGCCCGGTCACCGCCGACGTGTCGGACTCCGACGACGTCGCGCGCCTCGTCGCGACGGCGGTCGAACGCCACGGCGGCCTGCACGTGGCGTTCAACAACGCCGGCGTCCTCGCCACCGGTCCGGTCGCCGACTTCGACGAGCAGGACTGGGACAGGCTGATGGCCATCAACGTCACCGGGGTCTGGCTGTCGATGAAGCACGAGATCGCCCACATGCGCGAGCACGGCGGCGGAACCATCGTCAACACCTCCTCCAACATCGGCGCGCACCGGCGACGCCCGGGAACGGGCGCGTACGCGGCGACCAAGGCGGCGGTGAGCGCGCTGACCCGCACGGCAGCCCTGGAGTACATCGGAGAGGGCATCCGGATCAACGCCATCAGCCCCGGGCCGATCGAAACCACCATGTCCCTGCTGCCTGGCGAAACCGAGGCGGAGCGAACGGAGCGCGCGAAGACGACGCAACCCATCGGCCGGGTCGGCACGCTGGAGGAAGCGGCCGCGGCGGTGCTCTGGCTGGCCGCCCCCGAATCCGGCTTCACGGTGGGACACGACCTCGTCCTCGACGGCGGCGCCAGCGCCTAACCCAGCACGGGCCCGTGAGTACTTTGTGCTGCCATAGCAACACAAAGTACTCACGGGCAGCTCACAGGCCGAACACGCCCTTGGCCCCGTTCCAGGCGTCCTTGGCCTTGTCCTTGGCGCCGTCCACGGCGTCGCCCGCCAGGTCCTTGGCGCCGTTCCACAGGTCGCCGGCGGCGTCCTTGGCGTGATCCGCGGCGTCGCCGACGTACGGAGCGGCCCACTTGATCCCGGCGTCGACCACGAACGCCGTGACCCCGCCCAGCACGATCGGCGTCACCACCCAGGTCGGCGGAAACGCCATCGCCACCGCCGTCGCGGCGAGCAGGCTGCCGCCGCCGGCCACCACGCTGGTGGTCACGTGCCCCGGGTTCGTCGGATCCTGGGCGATGTCCAACCCGGTGAACACCGTGGTCACCGCCAATCCCAGCAGTGGCACGGACTTCACGACCTTGGGCGCGAAGTTGAGCGCGCTCGTCGGCGTGGCGAGATCCCCGACGGTCGTGGTCAGGATGAACCGGGCGTCGCGCAAGGCCACCGCGAACCTGCCCTGGTCCTTGGCCAGGCCACCACCGAAGAGCTCGTGCATTCGCCGCTTTTCGAGCACATTCGCCAGCGCGGTGTCGAGCTTGGCCAGCAGCGCCGAAGTCCGGGCCGCCTGCGCGGCCACCGGGTTCGCAGCGACCAGCGCAGCCCGCATCTCGGCCGAATCCGCCGCGGGGCCGAGGCGTTCCAGCGCCTCCTGGATCCGGAACCTGCTCCCGGCGAGCCATGTCGCGTACGCGCCGGAGGCGAAGTCCGTCCAGGTCATCCAGCTCTGGGCCTTCTTCTTCAGCTCGTCGAGCAACGTCGCCTGCGAGTCGTTCTCGGTCTGCCGCGCCTCGGCGGCGGTGTGCGCGCATTCCTCGTACGCCGCGCACTTGCCCGCGAAATCGGCCAGCGCCTGGTTGCCCGCGTCGAACACCTGCCGTTCCGCCGTGCTGGGACATCGCCCCTTCGGCAGCGGTGCGGGCGCCGACGGCGGCGGGCCGGGCGGCTCGCAGATGGTGGTCTCGGTCACCGCCAGGCCCGCCGCCACCGCCACCCCGCGCGCCTGGCCCATCCGCGCTCGAACGGTGTCCAGGTCCGCCGCGTGCGCCTCCATCGCCTGTGCGGCGCCTTCGAAATTCCCCGACAAGCCGTCCACCTGGGGACCGGCCTGCGCCATCAGGCCGCGGAACGCGTCGGCGGCCGGGCCCGTCCAGCCCGCCTCCGACTGCCCGCCGGCCTTGCGGATGTCGGTCCCCGAGTTGTGCGCGGCCGCGGCCATCGCGCGGAGCCACTGCGCGCTCGCCCGGACGCTGCCGGGATCACCCTTCACGTGCGTGTCGATCGGCATCGTCGCCGGCCTCCCTTCCGTTCCGGCCGGTCAGGGCCGCTCGTCGACGAACTGCCCCTGATCGATCCCCACGTACTCGACGCCGCTGTGCGCGACCTGCTCCCCCGCGGCGACGAGCCCGCGCACGGCCCCGAGGGCGGACTGGCACAGCAGCGCCATCGCCGCGCACACCGCTTCGCTGCAGTCCCCGGCCTGCGGGACCGGAGGCGCCGCGCCTGCGGCGTCCAGGGCGTCCGCGCTGGCCCGCAGCACGTTCGCGACCGAGCCCAACGTGCCCGGGTCTGCGGTGAATCCGCTCATCAGGCCGCCCCCCGTTCCCGGAGCTCGGCGGGCAGCGGCGCGTCCCAGATGACGAGGTCCGCGGCACACCGGTGCCGGACCTCGTGCAGATCCCCGGTCCGGATGGCGATCCACGACTGGTGCTCGCCGCAGCATTCGGCGAGCAGCTCGGCCGAGGAGTAGACCAGCAGCGCGAGCCGGCCGTCGGGGAGTCGGCGCAGCGCCACTCCCGCCTCGGAGCGGTCGGCCGCGACCCGCTGCACCGGGACGTGGAGCCGCTCGGGCCCGTCCCCTGATTCCTGGCCGCTGTACTCCGGCCCGAGCACCGGCGGCGCGACCTGCGGCCGGTTGCTGTCCGTGCGACTGAACGACATGACGATCTCCTGTTCACGACATGCGAAATCACACCTGGAGAAGTGGAACCGACCGAATTCCCCACGCATCTCGGTCGCAAGGCAAGGACGGTTCCGGTTCCCCGGCGGTTCCCGCGCCGCGCGGAGACTTCGCATTCGCGATGGCCACCTACACTCGCGGTGGCGGATGTCTGCAGGAAGGTGCCCCGGAGTGATCAACAAGAGTCGGCTCAGCGTGCTGCTGGTGCGCACGGCGCTTTTCTTCGTCGCCGCCGTGGTGCTCGGCTTCATCTACGAGTGGCCGTCGTTCGCCGTCATCGCCGCCGTGATGACCGGCGCCGCCACGCTGGTGCAGCTCGGCGGGGTGCTGTGGCTGCGGCGCACCGAGCGCCGCGACCCGGAGTCCGCCAAGGAGCCGGTGCGGACGGACGGCTTCCTCTGAGGCCACCTTGCCGACACTACCCCCTGGGGGTATAACGGAGGTGTCGCCGAGGACCCCGAGGAGGTCGCGATGCACGGCTACACCCAGAACAAGGACGACTACGCCAAGCGACTGCGCCGCATCGAGGGCCAGGTGCGCGGCCTGGCCCGGATGATCGACAACGACGAGTACTGCATCGACGTGCTGACCCAGGTCTCGGCGACCACCAAGGCCCTGCAAGCGGTGGCCCTGGGGCTGCTGGACGAACACCTCCAGCACTGCGTCGCCGAGGCGGTGGCCGACGGCGGCGGGCAGGCCGACGAGAAGATCCGCGAGGCCAGCGACGCGATCGCCCGGCTCGTCAGGTCCTGAAACCCAGCCCGGGTATGGTTGGTGTCGTGCAGGCGCGTTCGAGGCTGGTGCGGTGGGGACTCCTGGTAGTCCTCGCGCTCGGCGTGGTGCTGATGCACCACGTGCCCGCGCAGCACGACCAGCCACACCCGTCGGCCGCGGTAGCCATGCATTCTGCGATGCCCACCGAGCACAGCGAACCGCCCGCAGCGCCGGACCACGGCCTGCTGCACCTGTGCCTGGCGATCGCCGCCGGGTTCATCGCGCTCCTGCTCCCCCTCCTGCGCCGCATCGCGAGCGCCTCGGCCGAGAACCCGAAGCCGCTCGCGATCACGGCGTTCACCCGCTTCCGGCCGCCCACCCCGGTGCCCCGGCGGTTAGCGGTGTTGTGCGTGCTTCGGCGCTGATCGGCAGCTGAGCGGCCACGGATCCACGTGGCCCGCTTCCGCATGCCCTTTTCAGCTCACGAAAGACGAGGACAACACCATGAAGCGCACGCGCGTGCTCACCGCTGCCATCGGCGCGGTCGCGGCGGCGGCCGTCCTGGCCGGCTGCGGCGGCGGTGACGACATGAACAACATGCCCGGCCACGGGGCGCCGACCAGCGCCACCCAGCCCGGGGCCGACCAGCAGGCGGCGAACAACGCGGCCGACGTCACGTTCGCGCAGGGCATGATCCCGCACCACGAGCAGGCGATCGAGATGTCCCGGCTGGTGCCGGAGCGGGCGCAGTCCGAGGAGGTCAAGAACCTCGCCCGGCAGATCGAGGCCGCGCAGGGCCCGGAGATCCAGACGCTCACCGGCTGGCTGCGCGACTGGGGCGCCCCGGCGTCCATGCCCGGCATGGACCACGGCGCCATGGGTCACGGCGACATGGGCGGCATGATGTCGGACACCGAGATGCAGCAGCTCGAACAGGCCCGCGGCGCCGAGTTCGACCGGCAGTTCCTGACGCTGATGATCAAGCACCACGAGGGCGCGGTCACCATGGCGCGCACCGAGCTCGACAGCGGCCGGTTCCCGGCCGCCAAGCAGATGGCGCAGCAGATCATCGACACCCAGCAAGCCGAGATCGACACCATGCGCGGCCTGCTCCCCCAGGGCTGACCACCCGCAGCGAGGGGGGGGGGGGCCCCCCGGGGGGGGGGGGGCCGCGCCCGGCCGCGGGGGCGGCGGCGGTCAGTTCAGCCCCCCTCCGGGCGCGCCGCCCGCCGCGCCCCGCCTCGCCGCGGGAGGAGCG
>NZ_JBFAIN010000041.1:0-74043 GCF_040654735.1 Saccharopolyspora sp. NPDC050642
TGAAGAATGATCTTGTGGTGAGACCTCTTCTACCAGGACCCCACGCCCACACCTCCCCAGGCCATCAGCCATCCCATTCCACTGAGATCACCTCAATGGAAATCGGACCTCTGATTTCCATTGAAATTGCGGCAGAACGGGTCAGCGGAGGGCGTCGAGGTCGAAGACCCGGGCGTGCAGGACCGTGCGCTGGTGGAGGGCCGATCGCAGTGCCCGGTGCAGGCCGTCCTCCAGGAAGAGCTCGCCGTGCCAGCGGACCACGTGCGGGAACAGGTCGCCGAAGAACGTCGAGTCCGGGCTCAGCAGCCGGTCCAGGTGCAGCACCTTCGTCGTGGTGACCAGCTCTTCCATCCGCACCGGGCGCGGCGGCACGTTCGCCCAGTCCCGCAGCGACAGCCCGTGGTCGGGGTACGGCTGCCCCTCCCGGACGTCCTTGAAGATCACGGCACCTCCTGGCGAACGGCCGAATCCGGCGCCCACCGAGGTTGGTCCACCTGCGGGTACCCCCGCCGCGGCGGGAGTGCTCCGCCCGGTCCGGCGGATCGAACCGGCGCCCGTCGTCGTGGCCGCAGGCTACCGCCGCGCGCCCGCGGCTCTCGGCTCCGGTGCACGAACACCGTAAACTCGATGGTGGTACCCGGGCGTCGCCCGGGCGCTGAGCATGAGCGCTGAGCGCGTGCGCTGCGGTCTTCGGGCCGCTGCCGAGGTGCGGAGGAGGTGGCGTGTGAACGCGGATGAACGCCGGTTCGAGGTGCTGAGGGCGATCGTGGCCGACTACGTGTCGACCAAGGAACCGGTCGGTTCGAAGGCTCTCGTCGACCGCCACAACCTTGGTGTGTCCAGCGCCACGGTCCGCAACGACATGGCCGTGCTCGAGGAGGACGGCTTCATCGTCCAGCCGCACACCAGCGCCGGCCGGGTGCCCACCGACAAGGGCTACCGGCTGTTCGTGGACCGGCTGCACGAGGTCAAGCCGCTGACGGAGGCCGAGCGCCGGGCCATCCACAAGTTCCTCGAAGGCGCGCTGGACCTCGACGACGTGATGCGCCGCAGCGTGCGGCTGCTGGCCCAGCTCACCCAGCAGGTCGCCGTGGTGCAGTACCCCACGCTGACCCGGTCGACCGTCCGGCACGTCGAGGTCGTCACCATCACCCCGGCGCGGCTGATGCTGGTGCTGATCACCAACACCGGGCGCGTCGACCAGCGGATGGTCGACCTCGGCGACGTGATCACCGACGACGACGTGGCCCGGCTGCGCAACGTGCTCAACGCCTCGATGGCCGAGAAGCGGCTCGCCGACGCCTCCGCCGCGGTCGCCGAGCTGCCCGACCAGGCGCCGCCGGAGCTGCGCGACGCGCTGATCCGGGTGTGCAGCGTGCTCATCGAATCGTTGGTCGAGCACCCCGAGGAGCGGATGCTGCTCGGCGGCACGCCCAACCTGACCCGCAACGTCGCCGACTTCCCCAACTCGCTGCGCCAGGTCCTGGAGGCGCTCGAAGAGCAGGTCGTGGTGCTCAAGCTGCTCGCCGCGGCCCGCGACTCGGGCACCGTGCGGGTCAGCATCGGGATGGAGAACGAGGCCAAGGAGATGCAGACGACCTCGGTGATTTCGACCGGATACGGTTCGGATGGCATGGTGCTGGGAGGCCTGGGGGTGGTCGGGCCGACGCGGATGGACTACCCGGGGACCATGGCGGCCGTGCGGGCCGTCGCCGCTTACGTGGGTGAGATCCTGGTCGGTCGGTGACTGTTCACCGACGCCTGACCGGCGAGAACTCGTTGATCGAGCAGAGGAAGTACTGAGAAGGTGGCCAGGGACTACTACGCGACCCTCGGGGTGGCCAGGGACGCGACACCCGAGCAGATCAAGCGGGCTTACCGCAAGCTCGCGCGGGAACTGCACCCGGACGTCAACCCCGATGAGGCCGCGCAGGAGCGGTTCCGGGAGGTGACGACCGCCTACGAGGTGCTTTCCGACCCCAAGAAGCGGCAGGTGGTCGACCTCGGCGGGGATCCGCTGGGCAACGGCGGCGGTGCCGGCGGCGGCATGGGAGACCCCTTCGCCGGGTTCGGCGGGCTGGGCGACATCATGGACGCCTTCTTCGGCGGCGGCGCCGGTGGCGGCGGCCGCGGGCCGCGCAGCAGGGTCCAGCCCGGCTCGGACGCGCTGCTGCGGCTGGAGCTGACGCTGGAGGAGTGCGCCAGCGGTGTGAACCGCGACATCACCGTGGACACGGCGGTGCTCTGCGACTCCTGCGACGGCGGCGGCTCGCGCGCCGGCAGCGCCCCGTCGACCTGCGACACCTGCGGTGGCCGCGGCGAGGTGCAGTCCGTGCAGCGGTCGTTCCTGGGGCAGGTCATGACGTCCCGGCCGTGCCCGGTGTGCCGCGGTTTCGGCGAGGTCATCACCGACCCGTGCCAGCAGTGCGGCGGCGACGGCCGGGTCCGCGCGCGGCGCACCATCACCGTCAAGATCCCGGCCGGGGTCGGCGACGGGATGCGGGTGCGGCTGGCCGGCGAGGGCGAGGTCGGGCCCGGTGGCGGGCCGGCCGGTGACCTATTCGTCGAGGTCGAGGAGCTGCCGCACGAGCGGTTCACCCGTGACGGCGCGGACCTGCACTGCACCGTCGAGCTGCCGATGACGGCGGCCGCGCTGGGCACCGTGCTGACCCTGGAGACGCTCGACGGCGGCCAGGAGGAGCTCACGGTCGAGCCGGGCACGCAGCCCGGCACCGAGCACGTGCTCGCCGGCCGGGGCCTGCCCAAGCTGCGGTCCAACGGCAAGGTCAGCGGGCACGGCGACCTGCACGTGCACCTCGACGTCGTGGTGCCGACGCGGCTCGACGAAGCGCAGTCCGACCTGCTGCGCCAGCTCGCCACGCTGCGCGGCGAGGATCAGCCGGAGCCGACGGTGACCGCCAACGGCAACGGCAGCCGGCACGGGCTGTTCTCCCGCTTCCGCTCGTTCGGCCACCGCTGACCGAGTGGTTTCGCACGCGGTTCGCCGCGAAGACGAGAGCTGAGGCAGGAAGTGTCGGAATCCTCGCTGCCGGTGTTCTCCGTCGACCGGCTGCCCGCCGTCGGCGCGACCACGCTGGACGGTCCGGAGGGCAAGCACGCGGCCACCGTGCGCCGCCTGCGGGTCGGTGAGCAGCTGCTGCTCTCGGACGGGCAGGGCGGCATGGCGCGCTGCGAAGTGCTGGCCGCGGCGAAGGACTCGCTGCAGCTCGCGGTGTCCGAGACCTGGCAGGTTCCGCAGCCGGGTCTGCGGGTTCGGCTGGCGCAGGCGCTGGTCAAGGGCGACCGCGGGGAGCTCGCGGTGGAGCTGGCCACCGAGGCGGGCGTGGACGCGGTGGTGCCGTGGCGCGCCGCCCGGTGCGTGGCGAAGTGGGACGACGGCCCGCGCGGCGCGAAGGCGCTGGCGCGGTGGCGCAGCACGGCCGCGCAGGCGGCGAAGCAGGCGCGGCGGGCGTGGACGCCGCCGGTCGAGGAGCCGGTGAGCACCAAGCAGCTTGCCGAGCTGGTGCGCGGGGCCGACGCGGCGCTGGTGCTGCACGAGTCGGCGACCGCGCCGCTGGCGTCCATCGAGCTGCCCGAAGCCGGCGAACTCGTCCTGATCGTCGGCCCGGAAGGCGGCGTGACCGGCGACGAGCTCGCGGCGCTGGCCGACGCCGGCGCGCACGTCGTCCGCCTCGGCCCGACGGTCCTGCGGGCCTCCACGGCCGCGGCGGTCGCCCTCGGCGCCCTCGGCGCCCGCACCGACCGCTGGTCCTGATTGCGCGGGGCGCAATTTCGCGAGAATTCCACACTCACTCGGGTGAAGATCAATTTCCGCTAAATTGCCATCCCGCGCGATCGGCGGTCACGTACCGCTAAGAAGATCAAAAACTTTGGGCTATCCGTAGCGCGAACGGCTGACGCAGCGATACGCTTCGTGTGCGAAAGATCGCGGTGAGGTTTTACCGCGACCGGTGCCGCACGGGGCATCGGACCCCAGCACTCGCCGGACACCTCCCCCCTCGGTCCGGCGAGAGCTGCGCCGCAAACGGGACAACCCCCAGACCCGGTTGCGGCGCAGCGTGCCGGGGATGTGACCGGAACCGGCCCCGCGATGATCGAACCGCGCCGGACCGCTCGGCTAATCTTCCGGGCATGAGCGACATGGACTCCCTTTTCCTGCGGATCATCGCGCGTGAAATCCCGGCGGACGTCGTTCGCGAGAACGACCGCGTCATCGCCATCCGCGACATCAACCCGCAGGCCGCCACGCACGTGCTCGTCGTGCCGAAGAAGCGCTACCGCAACGCCGCCGAGCTCGCCGTCGCCGACCCGGAGCTGCTGGCCGAGCTGATCACCGTCGCCCGCGACATCGCCGAGCAGGAGGGCATCGCGGAGTCCGGCTACCGGCTGCTGTTCAACACCAACGCCGACGCGGGCCAGACGATCTTCCACGTGCACCTGCACCTCCTCGGCGGCGAACCGCTCGGCGGGCTCACCGGCGGGCCGCTCAGGGGCTGATCCCCGCCGCGTCGAGGTGGCGGTGACGGCGGCAATCTGATTGCCGGGTGGACTACCATCGACGCCAGGGAGAACTGACCGAACGACCCGCGCGAACGCGCAGAAAGCAGGCCCGAAAACACGT
Organism: Saccharopolyspora sp. NPDC050642; assembly: GCF_040654735.1. Lineage (NCBI taxonomy): Bacteria > Bacillati > Actinomycetota > Actinomycetes > Pseudonocardiales > Pseudonocardiaceae > Saccharopolyspora > Saccharopolyspora sp. NPDC050642. The sequence continues at coordinate 4,643 of NZ_JBFAIN010000041.1, forward strand.
GGCCGGTATTGCAGCGGGTGGAGCCGCCGCCCAGTCCGGAGAGCACCCCCAGACCGCCGCCCAAGAGGCGACAGCGCAGTCGAAGGTGACCGTTCCCGACAACGTCGTCCTGACGCTGGTCGGATCCAGGGACGAGAACCTTCGGGTCGTGGAGGATCTGCTCACCGCCGATGTCCATGTCCGGGGCAACGAGGTGACGCTGTCCGGGGATCCCGCGGAGGTCGCGTTCGCCGAACGGGTGTTCGCCGAGCTGATCGCGCTGATCGCCAAGGGCAGCCAACTCACGCCGGACATCGTCCGCCGCAGCGTCGCGATGCTCTCGGCCGACCACGGCGAGTCGCCCGCCGACGTGCTCAGCCTGGACATCGTGTCCCGGCGCGGCCGGACGATCCGTCCCAAGACGCTCAACCAGAAGCGCTACGTCGACGCCATCGACCACCACACCGTGGTGTTCGGCATCGGCCCCGCCGGTACCGGCAAGACGTACCTGGCGATGGCCAAGGCCGTGCAGGCGCTGCAGGCGAAGCAGGTCAACCGGATCATCCTCACCCGCCCCGCCGTCGAGGCCGGCGAGCGGCTCGGGTTCCTGCCGGGCACCCTCTACGAGAAGATCGACCCGTACCTGCGGCCGCTGTACGACGCGCTGCACGACATGGTCGACCCGGAGTCGGTGCCGCGGCTGACGCAGGCAGGCACGATCGAGATCGCGCCGCTGGCCTACATGCGCGGCCGCACCCTCAACGACGCGTTCATCATCTTGGACGAGGCGCAGAACACCACGCCCGAGCAGATGAAGATGTTCCTGACCCGGCTGGGCTTCGGCTCCAAGATCGTGGTCACCGGGGACGTCACGCAGATCGACCTGCCCGGCGGCCAGCGCAGCGGGCTGAAGATCGTGCAGAACATCCTGGGCGACGTCGACGACGTGCACTTCGCACTGCTGGACAGCCACGACGTGGTGCGGCACCGGCTGGTCACCGACATCGTCAACGCGTACGACCGCTGGCACGCCCTGGAAGACGCCGACGACCACGCCCGGTCGGGCCGGCGCAACGGGCAACGACGAGGACGAGCATGAGCATCGAGATCGCCAACGAATCCGGCGTCGCAGTGCCCGAGGCGACCATCGTCTCGGTCGCCCGGTTCGCCCTCGACAAGATGAGCGTCAGCCAGCTCGCCGAGCTGTCCATCGTGCTGGTGGAGCTCGACGTGATGGCCGACCTGCACGAGCGGTGGATGGACCTGCCCGGTCCCACCGACGTGATGTCGTTCCCGATGGACGAGTACGACTCGGCCCGCCGTCCGGACTCCGCGGGCTCCGGCCCGGCGCTGCTGGGCGACATCGTGCTCTGCCCGGCGTTCGCCAAGGACCAGGCCCGCAAGGCCGGGCACAGCCTGCTGGACGAGCTGCACCTGCTCACCGTGCACGGGGTGCTGCACCTGCTCGGCTACGACCACGCCGAGCCGGAGGAGGAGCGGGAGATGTTCGGCCTGCAGAACCGCATCCTCGCCGAGTACCGCGAGGCCCGTGACGAGGCCGAGCGGGCTGAGGCGCAGCGCAGTGCGGACGCCCGGGTGCTGGGCGCCGTCGGGCTGGACGAGCCGGAGTCGCCGCAGGGCGGCCCGGCCAACGCCAACTAGGGGAGCCGGCGGTGGACTTGACCGGTTCCACTGCGTTCTTGATCATCGCGGTGCTGCTGGTGCTGGCGGCCGGGGTCTTCGCGGCCTCCGAATCCGCCATCACCGTGGCCTCCCGGGCCCGCGTCGACGAACTCGTCCGCGAGGGCCGCGGCGGCGCCAAGCAGCTCGCGCAGCTGCTCGCCGACCGGCCCCGCCACGTCAACCTGCTGCTGTTGCTGCGGCTGGCGTGCGAGATGGGCGCGACGGTGCTGGTCACCGTGGTGGCCCTGCGGCTGGCCGACTCCGAGGCGTGGGCGGTCGTGATCGCCGGGCTGATCATGCTGGTGGCGTCCTACGTGCTGGTCGGCGTCGGCCCGCGCACCCTCGGTCGGCAGCACCCGTACGGCATCGGGCTCAAGGTGGCCGCGCCGGTGCGGGTGCTGGCCAGGTTGCTCAACCCGTTGACCAGGTTGCTGATCCTGATCGGCAACATGATCACCCCCGGCAAGGGCTTCCGCGAGGGCCCGTTCTCCACCGAGGTGGAGCTGCGCGAGCTGGTCGACCTCGCCGGCGAACGCGGCGTGGTGGCCGCGGGCGAGCGGGAGATGATCCACTCGGTCTTCGAGCTCGGCGACACCCTCGCCCGCGAGGTGATGGTGCCGCGCACCGAGATCATCTGGATCGAGCAGACCAAGTCCGCCCGGCAGGCGGTGGCGCTGTGCCTGCGCTCCGGTTTCTCCCGCGTCCCGGTGATCGGCGAGAGCATCGACGACATCGTCGGCGTGGTGACCCTCAAGGACCTGACCAGCGCCGTGCTGGCCGGCCGCGACCAGACCGGGTCGACGGTGGCGGAGCTGATGCGCCCGGCCAGCTTCGTGCCGGACACCAAGCGGCTCGACGAGCTGCTCGGCGAGATGCAGATCTCCCGCAGCCACCTGGCCATCGCCGTCGACGAGTACGGCGGCACTGCGGGCCTGCTGACCATCGAGGACATCATCGAGGAGATCGTCGGCGAGATCACCGACGAGTCGGACCTGGAGGAGCACCGGCCGATCGAACGGCTCGACGACGGCACCGTCCGGGTCAGCTCGCGGCTGCCGGTCGAGGACCTCGGCGAGCTGTTCGGCGTTGAGCTCGACGACTCCGACGTGGAGACCGTCGGCGGGCTGCTGGCGCAGCGGCTCGGCCGCGTGCCGCTGCCCGGCGCGGAGACCGAGATCGCCGGCCTGCGGTTGCGCGCCGAGGGGGGCAAGGACCACCGCGGGCGGATTCGCATCAACGCGCTGCTCGTCCGCCCGGTGAACGCAGATCAAGCACCGCTGCGCGGTGCCGACCAGGAGGGAAGCAACGCCCGTGGCTGAGCACGTCGAAGCGGTGGCCCCGCAGGAGATCGACCCGGAGGACGCCAAGATCGTCACGCTGGCGCGGTCGTCCCGAGCCCGCACCGGAGCGGCCGAGGGCGCGGCGGTGCGCGACACCGACGGCCGCACCTACGCGGCGTGCACGGTCGCCCTCCCGTCCCTGCGGCTGACCGCCCTGCAGGCGGCGGTGGCGGCAGCCGTCGCCAGCGGCGCGGAGGGCCTCGAAGCGGCCGCGGTCGTCACCGACGCCGACGCGGTCGACGCCGACTCGGTCGCGGCGGTCCACGACCTCACTCGCACTGCGCGGATCCTCCGCGCGGACGCCGCCGGCACCGTCACCGGCGTTCTCCAGGCGTAACCCGGCTTCGACCCCCCGGAACCTCGCCCCCTGGAACCTCGCGACCCAGAGGCACTCGGACACCGGTCCAGGGCGTCGGAGCTCCGGCCCCGGGGACGCAGTTTCAATTGAAACTGCGGATCATCGGCGTGTCGTGCCTCGACACGCCGGAGGCTGTGGACAACTTCCGCAATTTCAATGGAAATCGGACCTTCGATTTCCATTGAAATTGCGTCACCGGGTGCCTCCCGGGCCTCGGGGCCGCCGGGGGTGGACGCCCTCTGTGCTGCGGCCGGGGCGGGCCGGTCACAATGGTGCGGTGACCAGCTCCGCAGATGTGCACCGCTCCGGATTCGCCTGCTTCGTCGGCCGGCCCAACGCCGGGAAGTCGACGCTGACGAACAGTCTGGTCGGCTCCAAGGTGGCGATCACCTCCAGCAAGCCGCAGACCACCCGGCACGCCATCCGCGGCATCGTGCACCGGCCCGACGCGCAGCTGATCATCGTCGACACCCCCGGCCTGCACCGGCCGCGCACCCTGCTCGGGCGGCGGCTCAACGACCTGGTCTACGAGACGTGGTCCGAAGTGGACGTGGTCGGGTTCTGCGTGCCCGCCGACCAGAAGGTCGGCCCGGGCGACCGGTTCATCGCCGAGCAGCTGAAGAAGGTGGCCCGCCGCACCCCGGTGCTGGGCATCGTCACCAAGACCGACCTGGTCAGCAAGGAGCAGGTCGCGCAGCAGCTGCTGGACCTGCAGCAGGTGATGGACTTCGCCGACCTGGTGCCGGTTTCCGCAGTGGATTCCTTCCAGGTCGACGTGCTGGCCGATCTGCTGGTCGCGCAGATGCCGGAGGGCCCGCAGCTGTACCCGGACGGCGAGCTCACCGACGAGCCGGAGACGACGCTCATCGCGGAGCTGATCCGGGAGGCGGCGCTGGAGGGCGTGCGCGACGAACTGCCGCACTCGCTGGCCGTCACCATCGAAGAGATGATCCCCCGCGAGGGCCGCAAGGACCTGATCGACGTGCACGCGGTGCTCTACGTCGAGCGCTCCAGCCAGAAGTCGATCGTCATCGGCCGCGGCGGGGAGCGCTTGCGCGCCGTCGGCACCCAGGCGCGCAAGCACATCCAGGCGCTGCTGGGCTCCAAGATCTACCTGGATCTGCACGTCAAGGTCGCCAAGGACTGGCAGCGCGACCCGAAGCAGCTGCGCAAGCTGGGGTTCTGATCACAACTTCGGCGCAGAATGCGTGGAACCGACCATGACCTGAGTGCGTCTCAGGTACGTTGCTGGCCGGACTCTTTGCGTACGGGCAAGGACACCTGGCTTTTTGTTCGACAATTAAAGGATCAATCGTGACGAATCCCTATGGCGGCCCGCCTTCGGGGCCCAACCCGCAGCAGCCGTACGGTCAGCAGCCGGGCGGATACGGTCCGCCGTCGGGGCCGATGCCCCAGCAGCCGTACGGCCAGCCCGACCCCTACGGGCAGCAGAACCCCTACGGCCAGCCGAACCCCTACGGGCAGCAGCCCGGCGGTGCCCCGCCGAACAACAACATCGGCTGGGGCATCGGTTCGATCTTCCTGTGCTGGCCGTTCGCGATCCCGTCGCTGATCAAGGCCACCTCGGTGCAGAACCTGTGGGCCCAGGGCCAGTACCAGCAGGCCCAGGCCGCGGCGGACGACGCCAAGAAGTGGGGCAAGATCGGCATCATCGCCGGCGCCGCGTGGTGGGTCCTGATCATCCTGATCTACGTGATCTTCTTCGTGATCATCGCCGCCTCGGTGAGCTCCTACAACTGATCGAGTCGTGCCGTTGCGGCCGGCGTGCGCGCCGGCCGCAACGACGCGCGTCAACTTCTCCGGGGGAACAATGACGGAACCGTCCGACCCGGCCGGTGTTCCGCAGCAGCCGGCCGAGCAGCCGGCGGTTCAGCAGCCTGCTGACCAGCCGGTCCAGCAGCCGATCGCGCAGCAGCCCGTCGAACCGCAGGTTCAGCCGCAGTTCGACCAGCAGGTTCAGCAGCCGATGGCTCAGCAGCCGGCGGTTCAGCAGCCGGTCCACCACCCGGTGCCGATGGCGCCGTACCCCTACGCGACGCAGTTCGGCGTCGCCCCAGTGCCGGTGAACAACAACCTGGGCTGGGCCATCGCCGGAATCCTGGTGTGCTGGCCCTTCGGGATCCCGGCGCTGATCAAGGCGTTGCAGGTCAACTCGCTCTGGTACCAGGGCCTGCCCGACCAGGCCCAGATCTCGGCCAACGAGGCCAAGAAGTGGGGCAAGGTCGCCGTCATCGTCGGCGCCAGCCTGCTGGGCCTCTACATCTTGGCGTTCGTGGTCTACTTCGTGATCATGATCGCGCTGTTCGGCTTCGCCGCCACGCAAGTGAACTGATGGTCGCCGCGCGCCTTCGAACGATGGCTCTCCCGGCCGCGACCGCGCTGCTCGGCTGCGCGGCGGCCGGGATCGTGCTCGCCGCCGATCCCACCTCCGACGCCGGATTTCCGCTGCCGCCCTGCCCGGTCAAGTGGCTGACCGGGCTCGACTGCCCCGGCTGCGGCGCGACTCGGATGTTCTACAGCCTGCTGCACGGCGACGTGCTGACGGCGCTGCACTTCAACGCGGCGGCGGTCGCGTTCATCCCGTTCTTCCTGTGGACCTGGGGCGCCTGGGTGCTGGGCCGCTGGCGCGGCCGGCGGATCCCGACCTGGGAGCAGTGGCGCTGGTCCCCGCTGGTGGCGCTGGTCCTGATCGCCGTCTGGTCGGTGATCAGGAACCTGCCGTTCCCGCCCTTCGACGCGCTCTACGTCTAGTTGTCGAACGAGCTCTGGATGCCGGTGCCGAGGACACCCGTGGCGGCCAGGATCATGAACGTGATGAACAGCAACCAGAGGCCCGGCACGACCCAGCCGACGATGATGCCCGTCAGCGCCATGCTGCGGTTGGTGTAGGCCTTCGGGTTCCGGTTGATCTCGCGCAGCGAGACGTGGCCCAGGATCGCGCCGACCGGTCCGATGAGGATGGCGCCGTAGCAGGTGAAGATCGCGGCCAGCGAGACGCACATCGAGGCGATCGCCATGCCGTTGTTCCGCGGCATCATCGGATAACCTGGCCCGTACGGCATCGGCGCCTGCTGGTAGGGGTTCTGGTCGTACGGGTAGGTCATGACGTCCTTTCGGCGCGGAATGCCCGGTGATTCTTCCGCGTGGCTTCGATGCCGTCGCCCACGGGTGTGATGATGGGTGGGTGAGCCTCTACCGCGATACCGCAGTCGTCCTGCGGGTGCAGAAGCTGGGCGAGGCAGACCGGATCATAACCTTGCTGACCCGGCGCTACGGCAAAGTTCGGGCAGTTGCCAAGGGAGTGCGCCGCACGACGTCGCGGTTCGGCGCCCGGGTCGAGCCGTTCTGCCACGTCGACGTGCAGCTCTACACCGGACGCACGCTCGACGTGATCACCCAGGTGCAGACCGTGGACGCCTTCGGCGCGCACATCGTCGACGACTACCAGCGCTACACCGCGGCCTGCGCGGTGCTGGAGACCGTCGACCGGCTGGCCGCGGAGGAGGGCGAGCCGGTCCTGCGCCTCTACTTGCTGGCCATCGGCGCGCTGCGCGCGCTGTCGGGGCGGGAGCGCGACTCCTCGCAGGTGCTGGACGCCTTCCTGCTCCGGGCGATGTCCTTCGCGGGCTGGGCGCCGGCGCTCACCGAGTGCGCGCGCTGCGGCGAGGCGGGCCCGCATGCCGCCTTCAACGTGCAGGCGGGCGGCGCGGTGTGCGTCCAGTGCAGGCCCGCCGGTTCGGTGCGGCCATCGGTGCACACGTTGCCGTTGATGGAGTCGTTGCTGCACGGCGACTGGCCCTCTGCCGAGGCGGCCGCGAATCCGGTCCGCCGGGAGGCCAGCGGCCTCATCGCGGCGCACCTGCAGTGGCACATGGAACGGCAGTTGCGGTCGTTGCCGCTGGTGGAGCGGACCGTGCCGGAGCTGATCCGGGAGCGGGCCGCCGATGCCGCGCTGGTCGCCGCCGCCGAGGACGGGCGCTGAGCCCCTGATCGACCCGGGCGAGGACAATGAAACCCTCACGCCCAGCAGTCCTAAGGAGAATCCAGTTATGTTGCGACGCCGTGGGCGGGGCAAGGACGACCCGACCGTGCGGACGCCGGAACCGCACGTCTCTGGCGAGAAGCCGCCGGCGTTGCCGCCGGAGTTCGTGCCCAAGCACGTCGCCATCGTGATGGACGGCAACGGCCGCTGGGCCAACGAGCGCGGGCTGCCGCGCATCGAGGGGCACAAGCGCGGCGAGGCGGTCGTGCTGGAGCTGGCCCGCGGCGCGATCGAGCTCGGCGTCAAGTGGCTGTCGCTGTACGCCTTCTCCACCGAGAACTGGAAGCGCAGCCCTGACGAGGTCCGATTCCTGATGGGCTTCAACCGCGACGTGATCCGGCGCCGCGTCGACGAGCTCGACGGGTTGGGCGTGCGGGTGCGCTGGGCGGGCCGGAAGCCGCGGCTGTGGCGCAGCGTGGTGAACGAGCTGCAATCCGCGGAGGTCCGCACGCAGAACAACGAGGTCATGAACCTGACCATGTGCGTCAACTACGGCGGCCGGGCCGAGATCGGCGACGCCGCGCGCGAGATCGCGCGGCTGGTGGCGGCCGGGAAGATCAACCCGGACCGGGTGGACGAGCGCACCATCGCCCGCTACCTGTACCAGCCGGACATGCCGGACGTGGACCTGTTCATCCGGCCTTCCGGCGAGCAGCGGACCTCGAACTTCATGCTCTGGCAGTCGGCCTACGCCGAACTCGTCTTCCAGGACACCCTGTTCCCCGACGTGGATCGCCGGCACCTGTGGCGCGCGTGCGAGCAGTACGCGCGCCGGGACCGGCGGTTCGGCGGGGCCATCGATCGGGCGGCGGCCGGTGCGTCTGCCGAAACCGCCCAGGAGGGCAATTGATGACTCAGGAGGCCGCAGCCACCGCGCGGTTGCTGACCGCGGCGAAGGAAGCGTTGGAGAACTACCACGACGTGCACGTCGACGACGACGGCGCACTCACGTTCCGGCACGCCGATGTCCCGTGCGCGGTGCAGGCGATGCAGCTCGCGGACGGGCTGACGGTGCTGAGCCTGACCTGCGTGGTCGCCTGGGACCTGCCGCCCACCGACGAGCTCGCGCAGTCGGTCGCCGAGCGCGCGGGGCAGGGCCTGTTCGGCACGCTCGGGGTGGTCCGCACCGAGCGCGGCATGGACGTGACCTTGCGCTACGCGTTCCCGGCGGAGGGGATGGCGGCGACGCCGCTGGGCACTCTGCTGATGCTGGTTGTGGCGACGGCGTCCCAGCTGCGCACCGAACTCCTCGCCGAGCCCGAGGGCACCACCAACTAGCTACGCCCGACCGGGGGTTGGGCCGCAATTTCAATGGAAATCGGACCTTCGATTTCCATTGAAATTGCGGTCCGTCACGGGACCGGGGGACGTGTCGGTGTGTCGGTCCGAGCTTGCGGCCCGGTGGCCGTGCCCTGCCCGAGCAGGGGTGATGGGTTCGGGGCGAGTGGGCGTGGGTGTGGATTCACCCCCTAGTGCGAACGATTATCAGTTCGAACTGGCACGATGACCCGGTGACCGAGATCGCCGACCCGCCGCGCACGCGGCGCCCCGTCGTCACCTCGTTGGAGGTGCTCTGCGGCCTGCTGGTCGTGGCAGCGGTGTTCCAGGGGCAGCTGAGCGCGCTGCTGGACGTCCCCGCACTGCGCACCGGCTCGACGGTGTTCGTCGCCGTCTGCGTCCAGGCCATGCCGTTCCTGGTGCTCGGCGTGCTGGTCAGCGGTCTGATCGCGGCGTTCGTCCCGCCGGGAGCGCTGCGCCGCTGGCTGCCCGCCAACCCCGCCGCCGCGGTGCCGGTGGCCGGTGTCGCCGGGGTGGCACTGCCCGGCTGCGAGTGCGCCTCGGTGCCGGTGGCGCGGCGGCTGATGCAGCAGGGCGTCGCGCCCGCCGCGGCGCTCGCGTTCCTGCTGGCCGCGCCGGCGGTGAACCCGATCGTCCTGGTCTCCACCGTGGTCGCGTTCCCGGACGAGCCGCTGATGGTGCTGGCCAGGTTCCTCGGTTCGCTGCTGACGGCGTGCGTGATGGGCTGGCTCTGGGCCCGGCTGGGCAAGGCGGAATGGCTCGCCGAGCGCGCGCTGCACCGGGTCGAGGCGCACGGCAGCTCCGGCAGCCGGTGGGTGGTCTTCGCCGAGTCCGCCCGGCACGACCTGGTCGAGGCGGGCGGATTCCTGGTGCTCGGCGGCCTGACGTCGGCGGTGTTCAACGTCGTCGTGCCCGCGTCCTGGCTGGAGTCGCTCGGCGGTCAGCTGGTGCTGGGCGTGCTGGTGATGGCGGTGCTCGCGGTGGTCCTCGCGCTGTGCAGCGAGGCCGACGCCTTCGTGGTCGCGTCGATGCCGGGCCTGCCGCTGATCCCGAAGCTGGTTTTCCTCGTCGTCGGCCCGGCCGTCGACCTCAAGCTGATCGCGCTGCAGTCCGGCGCCTTCGGCCGCCGCTTCGCCGCCCGGTTCGCGCCCGCCACGTTCGTGGTGGCGATCGGCTGCGCGGTCGGTGTCGGCGCCCTGCTGCTGGGAGGTTCGTGATGCGCCGGGAAACCCAGAACCTGCTGTTGCTGCTGCTGGGCGGCGCGCTGCTCAAGATCGCGCTGGGCGGCAGCTACCTCCGCTACGTCAAGCCCGCGCTGTTCCCGTGGCTGGTGGTGGCCGGGGCGGTCATGATCGGGCTGTCGATCTTCGCGATCGTCCGCGACATCCGGGCCGGTGGGGCCGGGCAGCACGAGCACAATTCGCGCAGCCCGTGGATGCTCCTGCTGCCGGTGTTCGCGATCTTCCTGATCGCGCCGCCAGCCCTCGGCTCGGACTCGGTGACCCGCGACCGGATGGCGGCGCCGGCGGCCCCGAGGGAGTCCCTGTTCCCGGACCTGCCGCCCGAGCAGGCGCCGCTGCTGGGCGTGTCGGAGTTCGTCACCCGTGCCATCTGGGACGGAAGCGGCGCCCTCAACGGCCGGGCGGTGCGCCTGCAGGGCTTCGTCGTGCACCTCACGCCGGGGACGACGCAGCTCGCCAGGATGCGGATCAGCTGCTGCGCGGCGGACGCGGCGCCGGTGAAGGTCGAGCTCGCGGCCCCGCCGCAGGCGGCGGAGCTCCCGGCGGACATGTGGATCGAGGTGACCGGCAGGCTGCGGCCGGGCTCGGCCACCGAAGCCAACGACTACGTCCCGACGCTGGACACGATCCTGATCCGCCCGATCCCGGCTCCCCAGGACACCTACGAGTACTGACCGGATCACACGACCTGGTCACGTCCGCTTGCCGGGCGGCGCCTCTGAGGTTCCGCTTACCCGCAGCCCTGCGCAGGACGTCAGAGGCCGCGGGCGGTGCAGTCGGGGCAGGTGCCGATGATCTCGACCGTGTGGCTGACGTCGGAGAAGCCGTGCTCCTGGCCGATCCGCTCGGCCCAGTTCTCCACCGGCGGGTCGGCCACCTCCACGGTCCGCCCGCAGTGCCGGCACACCAGGTGATGGTGGTGGTGGCTGGAGCAACGCCGGTAGACCGCCTCGCCGGTCGGCGTGCGCAGCACGTCGACCTCGCCCGCGTCGGCCAGGGTTTGCAGCGTGCGGTAGACCGTGGTCAGGCCGATGCCCTCGCCCTGCCGCCGCAGCTCCTCGTGCAGTTCCTGGGCGGAGCGGAAGTCGTCGACCTGGTCCAGCAGGTTCGAAACCGCCGCTCGCTGCTTGGTGGCCCGCAGTCCCGGTACGCCGACCGTGGGACCCTCGCCGGTGGTCACGCTGTCTCCGTCTCCTGTCGGGAGTTGGGTGCGATGGAACGTGGCGCCGAACCGCGCGACCGCACGCCGGAGATCTCCTCCGCGTGCGCGGCGGCGTCCACCACGATGTGCGCCAGGTGTTCGTCCACGAGGCGGTAGACGACCTCGCGGCCGTGCCGCTCGCCGTGCACGACCCCGGCGGACTTCAGCACCCGGAGGTGCTGGCTGATCAGCGGCTGGGCGACGCCGAGCGCGTCGACCAGCTCGTGCACGCAGCGTTCCGACTCCCGCAGCTGCAGGACGATCGCGATGCGCACCGGGGCGGCCAGCGCCCGCAGCAGCTCGCCGGCCTCGACCAGGATCCGCTGGTCCCGCATCGGGACCGGGTGCGCGTCCCGCTCCGGGGAGTGCACGTGGTCGTCGAGGCCGTCCAAGCCCGCGGTCGACCGGGCCGGCTCGGATTGCGGGCTGACGGCGGGCATCGCTTCCTTTCCGGCGAGACCTCCACGCGGCGTCGCCTGCCTGCGGTGGCGTCGGTCGGGCAGGCCACTCGAACGGTGGCCTGCGCGCGGGGACGCTTCGCGCCCTCCATCCTACGGGTACGCCCGGCCTGACCTGTCACATCAATACCGCGCGCCCCGCCGGCGCCACCGCGTCGCCCGGGTGGCCAGCCCGGGCGAACGTCACCCGGTCCGGGATCGGTACGCTGGGAAACTCCAGCCCGACCAGCTGGTTCGATGCAGTCCAGCGATGATTCCGGAGTGAACGTGCCCGCCGACCAGATCGACACGATCGTCAATCTCTGCAAGCGCCGTGGTTTCGTCTACCCGTCCGGCGAGATCTACGGCGGTACGCGGTCGGCCTGGGACTACGGTCCGCTCGGCGTCGAGCTCAAGGACAACATCAAGCGCCAGTGGTGGAAGTCGATGGTGCAGGGCCGCGACGACGTCGTCGGCTTGGACTCGTCGGTGATCCTGCCCCGCCCGGTCTGGGAGGCGTCCGGCCACGTCACCGCCTTCCACGACCCGCTGGTGGAGTGCACCTCCTGCCACCACCGCTTCCGCGCCGACCAGCTCGCCGAGGAGTACTCCGAGCGCACCGGCAAGGAGACCGCCGAGGACGACCTCTCCGACGTCCCGTGCCCCAACTGCGGTACCCGCGGCCAGTACACCGAGCCGCGCGAGTTCAACATGATGCTCAAGACCTTCCTCGGCCCGGTGGAGAGCGAGGAGGGGATGCACTACCTGCGGCCGGAGACCGCGCAGGGCATCTTCGTCAACTTCGCCAACGTGATGACCACCGCGCGGAAGAAGCCGCCGTTCGGCATCGGCCAGATCGGCAAGTCGTTCCGCAACGAGATCACGCCCGGCAACTTCATCTTCCGGACCCGCGAGTTCGAGCAGATGGAGATGGAGTTCTTCGTCGAGCCCGGCGAGGACGAGCAGTGGCACCAGTACTGGATCGACCAGCGCATGAACTGGTACGCCGACCTGGGCATCAGCCGGGACAACCTGCGGGAGTTCGAGCACCCGAAGGAGAAGCTCTCGCACTACGCGAAGCGCACCGTCGACATCGAGTACCGGTTCCGGTTCGGCGGTCAGGAGTGGGGCGAGCTGGAGGGCATCGCCAACCGCACCGACTTCGACCTCACCACGCACTCGAACCACTCCGGCGTCGACCTGTCGTACTTCGACCAGGCCAGCAACTCGCGGTACCGGCCGTACGTGATCGAGCCCGCCGCGGGCGTCGGCCGGCCGATGATGGCGTTCCTGATCGACGCCTACCACGAGGACGAGGCGCCGAACGCCAAGGGCGGCGTGGACAAGCGCGTGGTGCTGAAGCTGGACCGCCGACTGGCGCCGGTGAAGGTGGCCGTGCTGCCGCTGTCGCGCAACGCCGAGCTGTCGCCGAAGGCCCGCGACATCGCCGCGCAGTTGCGCCGCAACTGGAACGTCGACTTCGACGACGCCGGCGCGATCGGCCGCCGCTACCGCCGGCAGGACGAGGTCGGCACGCCGTTCTGCGTGACCATCGACTTCGACTCGCTGTCCGACCACGCCGTCACCGTCCGCGAGCGCGACACGATGTCGCAGGAGCGGGTGGCGATGGACAAGCTGGAGGAGTACCTGGCGGTTCGCCTCCTCGGCTGCTGATCCGGGCTCGGGCCGGTGGTGTTCTCGGACGCCACCGGCCCGTTTTTTCCGAAAGTGGTTGGGACGGTTGGTTTCCCGCGCCCGGCCTGCCCCGGCGGACCCGAAGATCTGCGAGGATGCCAACGTGAGCCCCCATCGAGCCGCCCACCGGCGCCGGCCCGCAGGCCGGGTGTTCGGACGCGTCCTGGTCGGCGCCTTGCTGGTGGTGCTGCTGGTGATCGGCGGCACGGCGTTCCGGGTGTGGCAGGTGGCTCGCTCCGACGACCGGCGGCCGGTGGACATCGTGGTCGTGCTCGGCGCCGCCCAGTACCACGGCAAGCCCTCGGACGTGCTCGCCGCGCGGCTCGAACAGGCCCTGGAGCTCTACCAGGACGGCCTGACCCAGTACATCGTCACGGTCGGCGGCCGGCTGCCCGGCGACGCCTTCACCGAGGCGCAGGCCAGCAAGAAGTGGCTGACCGGGAACGGGGTACCCGCGGACAAGATCGTCGACGTCGACGTCGGCAGCGACACGCTGGGCAGCCTGCAGGCGGTCGCCGACATCTCCCAGCAGCGCGGTTGGACGAGCGCCCTCATCGTGAGCGACCCCTGGCACTCGCTGCGGGCACGGACGATGGCCAGCGACTTCGGGCTCGACGCGTGGGCGTCCCCGGCCCGGTCCGGGCCCGTGGTGCAGACTCGCGAGGTCCAGTTCAAGTACATCGTCCGGGAAACCGGCGCGTTGCTGTACTACCGGCTCACGCACGCACCGGCGGAGATCGCCGGCGACGGCCTGGGCTGATGACCCGGGTGGGTCGACGCCGCGGCACCGCCGCCGGAATGCGGTGGTCCGTCGGGTTCGCACCGTAATCTGAGCGGGATGAGCTCCGGAGACCCCACGGGCGCCATGCCCGGCTACGACGCGCACGACCTGCGGCGGCTGCTGCCAGAGCCGCCGAAGTCGGCCGTGCCCGCGGAGGCCCGGTCGGACGACCGAAACCCGTTCGCACGGGACCGGGCGCGGGTCCTGCACTCGGCGGCGCTGCGCCGGCTGGCGGGGAAGACGCAGGTCGTGGGCCCGGAAGAGGGCGATGTGCCGCGCACCCGGCTGACGCACTCGCTGGAGGTGGCGCAGATCGGGCGGGGCATCGCCGCCGCGCTGGGCGCCGATCCGGACCTGGTGGACACCGCCGGGCTCGCGCACGACATCGGGCATCCGCCGTTCGGGCACAACGGCGAGCGGGCGCTGAACGACCTGGCCGACGGCTGCGGCGGCTTCGAGGGCAACGCGCAAACCCTCCGCATCCTCACCCGGCTGGAGCCGAAGCTGGCCGGTTCGGACGACGTCGGCCGCGGCCTGAACCTGACCCGCGCGTGCCTGGACGCGGCGACGAAGTACCCGTGGCCGAAGCGCCCGGGCGAGGCCAAGTTCGGTGCCTACCCGGATGACCTGGCGGTGTTCGAGTGGCTGCGCGACGGCGCGCCGGAGGGCCGCCGGTGCCTGGAGGCCCAGGTGATGGACTGGTCTGACGACGTCGCCTACTCGGTGCACGACGTCGAGGACGGGGTGCTGTCGGGGCGGATCTCGCTGCGCTCGCTGACCAGCGGCGAGGAGCGCGCGGAGATCGTCCGGATGGCCGCGAAGCACTTCTGGGGCGACGGCCCGGGCAACACCGCGGGGCTGCTCGACCACGCGGCGGCGGAGCTGGTGCGGTGGCCGGTGGTGGACGCGGTGCTGGACTACGACGGCACGTTCCGCGCGCAGATCGCGCTGAAGCGGCTCACCAGCGAGCTGGTCGGGCGGTTCGTGGCAGCGGCGGTGACCGGGACGGTGGAGCGATTCGGGCCCGGGCCGCTGACCCGCTACCGCGCGGAGCTGGTCGTGCCGGAGCCGGTGGTGGCGGAGGTCGCGGTGCTCAAGGCCGTCGCGCTGCGGTACGTGATGAGCGACCCGCAGCGGTTGCGCATGCAGGAGCGGCAGCGGGCGTTGCTGACCGAGCTGGTGTGGGCGCTGGCCGAGCGGGCCCCGGAGTCGCTGGATCCTGCGATGGCCCCGGCCTGGCACCGGGCGGGCGACGACCGGGCCCGGCTGCGGGTGGTGCTGGACCAGGTCTCGTCGCTGACGGACGCCCAGGCGATCTCCTGGCATCGAAAGCATGTACGGAACGTGTCCGAATAGATGTGACGTTAATCCGAAAGGGGAGAGTTGATCTGGGATTCGGCCCCAGAATCCTTACTCAGTGTGTTGCTCGGCGAGCCCCGAACGTCGACGGCACCGCCCCCGATCCCCGTCCGGCTGCTTCGAAACCGTTCGGTGCAGCCCGCGGCCCGGCCCCGAAACCCGGGTCGCAAGGAGACCCCGATGCGCAACCGGCACTACATCCAGAAGCTCGTCGTCGGCGGCGAGCCGTACGTGAACACCGACAACCTGGCCGACTGGGTCCGGGACCTGCGGTGGCAGGACCCGGCGGCCCAGCGCGCGGCCCACTACATCGCCCAGGAACTCCGCCTGATGGGCCTGTCCGACATCGAGGAATCCGTCCGTTAGGGCGTATCGGGCGAGAACCCGCCAATCGCTCGCGCCCACCGTCGGCCGTTCGGCTGGCAGACTCGGGATCAGCCCCGAGTCAGCCGACGCGGAAACGGAGCCCAGCGGCCGTGAGCGAACACCTCGACTTCAGCCTGTCCCTGCACCGGCGGCTCGCTCCGCCGGCGAACACCCCGTTCTGCTGGTCGCCGTACTCGGTGGCCAGCGCGCTCGGCCTGGCCGCGACCGCGACCGGCGGCCGGACCAGGGACGAACTGGTCACCGCGCTGCGCGACGACCCGGCGGGGCTGCTGAAGCTGCTCGGCGGCGCCGCCGAGCTCGCCGGCGGCCCGTCCGCCGAGCCGCCCGTGCTGGCGGTGGCCAACACCCTGTGGGCGCACGCGGATCTCGCGGTCCACCAGTCCTACCTGACCGCGCTGGAGGACTGGCCGGGTAGCGCGGTGCGCAACGCGCCGTTCCGGACAGCCCCGGAGGATGCCCGGAAGCTGATCAACGCCGACGTCGCGGAGACGACGCGAGATCTGATCCCCGAGCTGCTGAGCCCGGGTTCGGTGGTCGCGGACACGGTCGCTGCCCTGGTCAACGCCCTCTACCTGAAGGTTTCGTGGCGGGAGGCGTTCGACGAGAAGGCCACCGACCGGCGGCCGTTCCACGCCCCGGCGGGCGACCGCGACGTGCCGACCATGCGCGCCACCCGCCGCCTCGGCTACGCCGCCGCCGAAGGCTGGCAGGTCGTCAGCCTGCCGGCGGCCGGCGGCGTCGAGGCCGTGGTGCTGCTGCCGGACGCCGACCTGGCGACGGCGGAGCCGGAACTCGATGCCGCGCAGCTGCGCCGGCTCCTCGCGGCCGTCGAACAGCAGCGGGTGGAGTTGTTCCTGCCGAAGTTCGACGTCACCGGCGACGCCGAGCTGACCAGGTCGCTCGGCGCGCTCGGCGTGCATGAGTTGTTCACCCCCGACGCGGACTTCTCGCCGCTGACCGATCAGCCGCTGCGGGTTTCGACGGTCGTGCACCAGGCGGTGCTCGAAGTCGACGAGAGCGGCCTCGAAGGCGCCGCCGCGACGGCGGTGATGATGCGGCTGACCGCGATCGTCCGGGAACCGGACCCGATCCGGGTCGAGGTCGACCGGCCGTTCCTGTTCCTGGTGCGCCACCAGGCCACGGGCGCCCTCTACTTCCTGGCCCGCGTCACCGACCCGAGCTGAGCGCCGCCCGCCTCACTGTTTCCGCTGGTCACCAGGGGACGCGGGTGAGCTTGTCCGGGTTGACGATGTCGAAGATCGCCGCGGGGCGGCCGTCCCGCACCGCCATGGTGAACACCCGCGGGGCGGCCGTCACGGCGTCGTTGCCCATGAACATCACGCCTAGGTCGCCGTTCACCATCACCGGCCGGATGTTCTCGACCAGGCCGTCGCCGTACTTCTCCATGAGCCCCACGATGAACCGGGCGACCTTGTCGATGCCCACCACCGGGCGCCGCGCGGTGCGGGCCTTGCCGCCGCTGTCGCCGTAGACCGCCACCGCCGGGTGCAGCACCCGGGTGATCGCTTCGAGGTCCTTCGACGCCACCGCGGTGAGGAATTCCTCCAGCACCTGCTGCTGCTCGGGCAGCGGAACCCGCTCCGGCGGGTCGGCGTCGGCCATCGCCCGCCGAGCCCGCGACGCGTGCTGCCGCGCGGCCGCCACGCTGCACCCGATCACCTCGGCGATCTCGGCGAACGGCACGTCGAAGCCGTCGTGCAGCACGAACGCCAGCCGCTGGTCCGGCGGCAACTCGTGCAGCACCCGCATCGCCGCCATCCGCAGGTCGTCCTGAATCGCCACGATGTCGCCCGGGTCCGCGTCGAGCGAGGTCACCAGCGGTTCCGGCAGCCACGGCCCGACGTACTGCTCGCGCCGGACGGCGGCCGATCGCATCCGGTCCAGGCACAGCCTGCTGACCACGGTGGTCAGCCAGCCGGTCAGGTCGCGGATCGTCTCGCGGTCGGTCGACGCCAGCCGCAGCCACGCGTCCTGGACCGCGTCCTCGGCGTCGGCGATCCGGCCCGTGAGCCGGTAGCCGATGCCGATCAGCCGGCTCCGGTGCTGGTCGAATTCCGTGGCCAGGTCGGTGTTCGTTGCGGGCACAGCCGAGATTCTGCCGCACGGGCAAGCCACCTCGAACGTGACGATCACAATGCCCCTAGACTGGGTGCGTGGCAGGCAGGATCCGGGAAAGCGACATCGCCGAAGTACGCGATCGCAACCGGATCGACGATGTGGTCGGGGAATACGTCGCCCTGCGCAACGCCGGCGGCGGCGCGCAGAAGGGCCTGTGCCCGTTCCACGACGAGAAGACTCCGTCGTTCAACGTCCGGCCCAGCCACGGCACGTTCCACTGCTTCGGCTGCGGCGAGGGCGGCGACGTCATCGCCTTCCTGATGAAGATCGAGCACCTCGGCTTCGTCGAGTCCGTCGAGCGGCTGGCCGACCGGGTGGGCCTGCAGCTGCAGTACGAGGGCGGCACGCCGGGCCCGAAGCGGGATCGCGGCACGCGCGCCCGGATGGTCGAGGCGCACCGCATCGCCGCCGAGTTCTACGCGGAGCAGCTCCGCTCCCCGGAGGCGCTGAAGGCGCGGGAGTACCTGACGCAGCGCGGTTTCGACGAGGCGGCGGCCGCCCGCTTCGGTTGCGGATTCGCGCCGGCTGGCTGGGACAAGCTCACCAAGATCCTGCTGATGAAGGGCTTCGAGCTCGACGAGCTGATCAAGGGCGGCCTGTCCAAGGAGGGGCGCCGCGGCCCGATCGACCGGTTCCACCGGCGCCTGCTGTGGCCGCTGAAGGACCTCAGCGGCGACGTGGTCGGCTTCGGCGCGCGGCGGATCTTCGACGACGATCCGATCGAGGCCAAGTACGTCAACACCTCGGCGACCCCGATCTTCAACAAGTCGCAGGTGCTCTTCGGCATCGACCTGGCCAAGCGGGAGATCGCCAAGCGCCGCCAGGCGGTGGTGGTCGAGGGCTACACCGACGTGATGGCGATGCACCTGGCCGGCGTGCCGACGGCGGTGGCGTCCTGCGGCACGGCGTTCGGCGACGACCACATCTCGGTGCTGCGCCGGCTGATGATGGACGACGACGCGTTCCGCGGCGAGGTCATCTTCACCTTCGACGGCGATGAGGCCGGGCAGAAGGCCGCGTTGAAGGCCTTCGACGGCGAGCAGCAGTTCGCCAGCCAGACCTACGTGGCGATCACCCCGGACGGCATGGACCCGTGCGAGCTGCGGGAGGCCAAGGGCGACGCGGCGGTGCGCGACCTGGTCGCCCGCCGGCGGCCGCTGTTCGAGTTCGCGATCCGCAGCCTGCTCACCGAATACGACCTGGACTCCGTCGATGGCCGGGTCGCGGCGCTGAAGCGCACGGTCCCGCTGGTCGCGCAGATCAAGGACCCGGCCCGCCGCGACGGTTACGCCGCGAAGCTTGCCTGGTGGGCCGGCTGGAACGACGAGAACCAGGTGGTGCGCCAGGTGCGGCAGAGCTCCGGCGCCCCGGTGCGCCAGACGCGGCGCCGTCCGCGGCAGGAAGAGGCGCAGCAGTCGCTGGGCATGGACGTCGACCTCCCGAAGCGCCCGCCCCGGCACGACCCGCGGTTCCTGCAGCGGGAGGCGCTGAAGGCGGCGCTTCAGGTGCCCGCGCTGGCAGGCCCGCTGTACGACGCTCTGCCGGAGGAAGCGTTCACCGAGCCCGCATACGCCGAGCTGCACCGGGCGTTGCTGGCCGCAGGCGGCACGGTGTCCGGGCTCTCCGGTGCGTCGTACGTGGACGCGGTGTCGCAGCAGTGCGAGAACGAGGTCGCGCGCAGCCTGCTCACGCTGCTCTCGGTGGAGAAGCTGGAGAACCAGTCGGAGGAGGACCCGCGCTACGTCGCGGCCTTGATCGCCCGGTTGCAGGAGCGGCTGGTCAGCAGGCAGATCGCGGACATCAAGTCCAAGGTGCAGCGGATGTCGCCACTGGAGGACGCCGAGGAGTACAACGCGCTGTTCGGCGACATGGTCGCGCTTGAGGGCTACCGCAAGGCGCTGCTGGACCAGGCCATGGGGACGCTGTGATCGCCTGGCTGCGGCAGCTGGTCGCGAGGCTGAGCGGCACGGCCGACGTGCCGGCGGACTTCCCCGGCGCGCTCGACGCCGAGGAGCAGGTCCTCGGCGTGGCGAAGACGGCTGAGGGCGCGCTGGTCGCCACGCACCTGGGGCTGTGGCTGCCGGAGGGTCGACGCCTCGGCTGGCACCTGCTCAGCAAGGCGACCTGGAACAACGGCGTGCTCACCGTGATCGAGGCGGAGGAAGCCGGGACGGCGGGCGACGCGGTGCTGCTGCGCGATCTGCCGGGTCGCCGGCTCGAACTGACCGGATCGAGCCGGTTGCCCGACGTCGTGCACGAACGCGTCAACCAGTCCATCCGCTCCCGCCACCACCGGGACCTGCCCGGCGGGGGAGCGTGGTTCGTGCAGCGCAAGGTGCCCGGCCGGGACGGGATCCTGTTGCAGGTCAGGCCGGATCGGGGCGCGGACGAGGCGGCGGTGGCCGAGTTCGCCACGACCGTCGCGGAGCGCTTGCAGCAGGCGAAAGGCCCTGAGCGGGACTGACTTTCGCTCGACACCGGCCACACTCCGGATATACAGTACGGACGTACTGTTAACGGAGGTGTGGACGTGTGGGATCCGCAGAAGTACCTGTCGTTCAGTGACCACCGCGACCGCCCGGCCCACGACCTGATGGCCAGGGTCGGCGCGTCCGGGGCGCGCCGGGTGGTGGACCTCGGCTGCGGCGCGGGAAACCTGACCTCGCTGCTGACCGACCGGTGGCAGGAAGCGGCGGTCGAGGCGACGGACGCATCGCCGGAGATGGTCGCGGCGGCCCAAGCCCGCGGCGTGGCCGCGAGGCAGGAGGACGTGCGGGACTGGAAACCGTTGCCGGATACGGATGTCGTGCTCTGCAACGCCGTCCTGCAATGGGTGCCGGAGCACGTGGAGCTGCTGCGGCGCTGGCTGCCCCAGCTGCCGGCCGGAGCCTGGTTCGCCTTCCAGGTGCCGGGCAACTTCGAATCGCCGTCGCACGTGACGATTCGTGAGCTGGCCGCCGAGCCGCGCTGGCGCGACCAGGTGAGCGGCGTGCTGCGCCCGGACGCGGTGCTGTCGCCGACCGGCTACGCAGACGTGCTCACCGACCTCGGCGCGGAGGTCGACGCCTGGGAGACGACCTACGTCCACGCGCTGACCGGAGCGGACCCGGTGCTGGAGTGGGTCACGGGCACGGCCCTGCGGCCGGTCCGGACGGCGCTCGACGACGCGGAGTGGGCGGAATTCCGGGCGGAGCTGGCGCCACGCCTGGCGGCGGCGTACCCGAGGCGGGCCGACGGCACGACCTGGTTCCCGTTCCGCCGCATCTTCGTCGTGGCACACCGCCGCTGACCTGCGGTTTCGCGAGAAGGATCAATAAGAGGGGGGTCCGGTGAAGGGCCCCGGAGGCATGGGCTAGAGTAGTCATGTCAGCGCGACAAGAGCTGACAACAACGAAACATTCCTCCGTAGCTCAATTGGCAGAGCATTCGGCTGTTAACCGAAGGGTTACTGGTTCGAGTCCAGTCGGAGGAGCGCAAACCCCAGGCCAATGGCCTGGGGTTCTTGTTTTGGGTTGGTTTCAAGACGGGCCGAGGGTGCAAAGCGGTGCATATTCGGTGACCTGTCTCCCGGATCTCGGCATTCTCCGATGCGGGTAACGGTGTGGTTTGCTGGCCCCGGTGCGTAGCATCGGTTGATTTTGGCGCAGCAAATACTGGTGATCGTGTAGCTTTGCGCCGTGAGCGAGCAGCAGGAAGTCATCGCGGAGCTTGGCGACGCCGGCGTCTTAGCTGGAGTGCGCTGGGCTTATTTGTCCGCTACCGCGCGGTCGTTGGAGACGTACTCCGAGCCCGATGGTCACGACAGCGCCTGGCTCGGAAGTACCCGGTACACCTTGTTCCGTGATCGTCTGGACCGTGTGTTCGCCTGTGAGCGCTATGCAGTGGACTCGGGCAATGACGATGCCGATCTGGACCTCCTGTACGACCAGCTGTCTGAGAAGGACATCACCGCCATGCCGAAGCTGAACGCGGATGTGGTGCGCCGAGCCAACCTAAACGGCAGCCCTGGCTGGGCATACGGGCAGATTCGATTCCTGCTGGCTTCGTGCGTCTTCGGGAATCTTGACCGTTTGCCCTGGTCGCAGAAGAGCCAGACCAAGCAGCAGGTGGCTGGGCAGCGGAATCCCGAGCCGTCGCAGCCTTCGCTGTTCGAGGATCTGACGCCAGAGGAGGTCGGAGGTCTGGAGATGCTGGCTTCAGGGCAGGAACTCGACCTTACGACTTACGTCGTCGCGCACAGTCTCGATCCGCTGAGTCAGCAGGCCGAGTTGGTCCTCGGCCGTGCCCGCCTGAATGCTGGCGGTGGTCAGGCGTGGCACTGGCGCTACGATCTTCTAGGCACACCGTCGGCTGCTGGTGGACGTCGTACTGACGGCACTCCGTTCCCAACGGGCCCGAATACGGTGCCGGACGCGCCGGTTCGCCTGCGTCGGTCCGTGGAAGAACGTCGCAACGATCGCAGTAGTGGTGAAGTGTGAGTCCTCGTACGTCATCGATCGACAGGGCGGCCGAGGTCGCCGCGTTCTTCGACGGTGCCCGTCTAACGCTGGGCAGGCAGTTGGCGGGCCTCCGCAAGAGCGACCTCGCCGCATTGGTCGACAAGAGTCCCACCGCAGTGGCGGCGTGGGAGTCCGGAGCGAAGCGGCCGACGGCAGCCACGGTGGCTCAACTGGCGTTGAGTTTGTCGGTCGATCCGGGGTTCTTCGCAGTTCGCCCTGAGGATGTCGCTGCACTCAGCACCGCGCCGCATTTCCGATCGCTGCGCTCGACCAGCCAGCTCGTACGCGATCAGGCGTACGCCTATGGGAAGTTGGCCGTGGACATCGCAACCAGCCTGGAACGGCAGGTTGAATTCCCGGACTCCGACGTGCCCAGCTTCCCAGTGCACGTGGATGTCCGGGACGGTGATGGACCGGAGCGTGCCGCGCAGCTTGTGCGCAAGGAGTGGGGATTCGACTTCGGGCCTGCCGGGCATCTCGTCCGGCTGATGGAAAACCACGGCGTGTTGGTGGTATTCAGTCCGTCCCAAACGGCGTCGGTGGATGCGTATTCCTTCAGCAGCCGCCTTCGTCCGGTCGTGGTGCTGAACCCGATCAAGCGGGACTACTACCGCCAGCGGTTCGACATCGCCCACGAACTGGGGCATCTCGTCATGCATGGCGATGCCGAGCCTGGCGGGCGCATCGTCGAGGATCAGGCGCACCGCTTCGCCGCCGAGTTCTTGATGCCTGCTGACCAGATTCGTGAACTGATTCCGGCCACCATGGGCGGCAATGCCTGGCGGACGCTGGCGCGGCTCAAGGAGCAGTGGGGCGTCAGCTTGCAGGCACTGCTGTACCGCGCTCGGTGGCTCGGCCGACTCAGCAACGTGTCCTATCGAAACGCGATGAGCACCATCTCGACCCGAGGATGGCGTCGAAACGAGCCCGGGCTCATCAACGCCATCGAGCAGCCGTCGCTGCTGCCGCGGGCAGTGGAACTGCTTGAACAGGAAGGTATTGACGAGGCACAGCTGATTGAGCAGTGTCGTGTGCCTCCGGCTTTGTTTCGCACCGCAACGGGCCGCACTCCTGACAGCGAGTTGCCGGCGACTTCATCGACAGACGTACTGCGACCCGGTGGCCGGCTGGTATCGCTGCTGGAACGACGTCAAAAAGCGATGGAGAAGGCCGCCGACGAGGTGTGATCTGAAATCCGCGTACAGCGGACAACATGATGAGTTGCCGACCTTGACCGCCATTCCTTCCGTCCTGAGCGGCGGATCGACGTTCAGCCGGGCAGAACGAGTGGTTCGACGCCACGCCCGGCCTCGCGACGAGCTGGGACCTTTCGGTGCCTGATGCGCCAGCCCTGACCGGTTCGCACGAGTTGATCCTCGTAGGTGAAGCCGTCAACCGAACCGTCCTGGTTCAAGGCGAAGCCCTTCGACCACGCCCGGGTGCCGTCGCGGTCCTCGCGGATGATGAAGTTGGTGGCGTGGTGGGCAATCGGACCGTCAGGTCCGGACGGTGCGCCGTCGCGATGTACATGTCGAGGCGCGGCCGGGATTGGTCATGTGCCGACATCGCTCAGGTGACCGTGGAGTGCGATCACCTCGTGGATCTGCAAGCGGTCGTCGACGGTCAAGCTCATCGCAAGCTCGAGGAGTCTCAGTGAGCACGCGTCGCTCGAAGCCGGCCCATTTTCGATTCCTCGGACGGAACCGAGTTTGCCGCTGACGGAGGACCCGATCAACAACCCGCAGATTTGGACGCTCGCGCCGGCCCGACGGAAGTTCGGAGCTCAGCCTCCGCTTCGCGCCGTTGTGGCTGTCAAGTCCGGGTTGCGTAGACTATTCTGTTGTCTATTCCTTTTGGGGCTTCTTCGGGGGTTTGGGCTCTTGCTTTGAAGCCTCTGGTCGTCAGGGTTTTCAGGATTTTGTCTAGTGTGGACCTTGTTTCGTGGACCTCTATTGATAGTTGCTTGATTCGGGGCCAGTCCTCTTCTGCTATTCCTCTCAGGGTCGCTTCTTCGCTTCCCTCTATGTCCATCTTGATCAGGTCTATCTCGACGTTCGGGGGTAGCAGGTCCGACAGCGGCGTGGTGGGAACCTGGAGCGCCTCGTTTCGGTAGAGCTGTTCCGCTATCGTCGGGTTCGCGTACTTCGCTACCGTTTGCTTGTCCTTGAGCTTTTCCGCTAGGTGGGCCGTCGAGTTTCCCGGCATCGATGGGAAGAAGTAGAACTCCGCCTTTCCCGGCACGTCCGACAGGGCCGTTGGGTGGACCGTGACACCGGAGACCTTGTGGTGGTGGAGGTTCGCTCTCAGGGCTTCGACGTTGTTCGGGATCGGTTCCACCGCCAGTACCGATGCGTCCGGGTAGTTCTGCTTGATGAACAGCGTGAACAGGCCGATGTTCGCTCCCGCGTCGACCACCAGGCCCTTCGGGTTGATCGGGGCCAGGCCGCTCAGGTACGTGTTCCGGCCGAAGATCTCCTCGTAGATCAGCTTCGCCTCGGTCAGCACCGGGTTCCCGGTCGCCGGGGTGTAGCACTCGAATCCCTCGGCCACCTCGACGAGGTCCAGGTCAGACATCCACTCCACCCTTCGCCACCGAGCCGGGGTCGCCGGCCAGGAACTCCGTCAACGCGTCGGCACCTCGTGCCGCCGCATCGGTGCTGCGCAATTCTTCCCGCCAGCTCGCCAAGTTGTCCCGCACCGCTCGATCCGCCGCGAGCTCTTCGACCGCCGCGCGCAGCTCCGCCGCGGTCACCGCTTCCGGGTCCACCGCGCGTCCCAGGCCCAGTTCGGCGGCGCGCCTGCCGTTGAACGCTTGCTCGGGCGTCTGGGGGAGCGACACCAGTGGGACGCCGTGCAGCAGGGATTCCATTGTGGACCCCATGCCGGTGTGCGACACGAACGCCGATGCGTGCCGCAGGACCGCCAGCTGCGGGACCTGTTGGTGCACCTCGAAGTTCGCCGGTACTGGATCCGGCGGATCGGCGCGGCCGGTCGCCATGATTACGTGCCAGGGCGTGTCGGCGAACGCTTCGACGCACAGCCGCAGCAGGTCCGGTCGGTCGTTGAACACCGTTCCCAGGGAGATGAGCAGGATCGGCGCGTCCGCGGCCGGCGGTGACCAGTCGTCCGGGCGGGCTCGTCCGGGCAGGGCCGGGCCGAGGAAGCGGAACTCAGGGCCGAACGTCTCGCGCGCGATCTGGAACTTCCGAGGCAGGAAGACCAGGTTCAGCCCGGCTCGGGCCGCGGTCGGCAGCAGCGCCTGCAGCGGCAGGCCCCGCCGGTGCGCGAATCCGGCGAGCTTCTGGCCGCTCGCGAACAGCCTTGGATCGGTGTGGTCGAGGTCGGCCGGCCACATCTGCTGCTGCAGCGAGAAGTGCTCGTTGCCGACCATGTTCGGCGCCAGGCCCACGCCCGGCACCCCGAGCTCGGCGGCCAGGGCGCGGCCGGGCAGCCCCATGACGTCGAAGCACACGCAGTCCGGGCGGTCGGCCCGGAACGGGCTCGCCAGCTCGTCGTACGTCGCGATCAGCTCTTCGATGCCCGCGTCCATCATCTTGATCATGTTCTCCGCGGTGTAGCCGCGGCCCGCCAACCCGGCCAGCTCGACGTGCCACGGCATCTCCACCGGCGTCGCGCCCGCCCGCCGGACCGCCGCGGCCTGATCGCCGCCGGTCGCGTAGCTGATCCGGTGGCCGCGGGCCACCAGTTCCTCCACCAGCGGCAGCGTCGGGTTCACATGACCGTGCGCGGCGAGCGAGACGAACGCGAAGTGCTTGCCCATGATCCTCCCCATCGCCCGCGCTCGTAGCGCGCGGCGAACTCCCCGCAGTGGCGGGAAAGTCGGCGGACCGCGCCGGATCCGAGGCGGTCGACGCCGCGGAGCCTACCCGAACTTCCGCGCGACTGCGGCGAATCTTGGACAGCATCGGAAGATTCTTGGTTGAATGCGGGCCGAGCCGCGAATCAGGGGAGTGCGATGAACGAGAACCTGTCTGCGCCACCGGAATCCGGAACCTGGCACGGCGTCCAGATCTACTACGCGGCGGAGAAGGACGACCTCATCCTGGATTGCCTGCGGCCGCTGTTCGCCCGGATGCCGGCGGACGCCGAGCGGATGTTCTTCGTCCGCCACTGGCTCCGCGGCCCGCACCTGCGGCTGTGCTTCCGCGCGCCCGAGGCGGTGTTCCGGGAGGTGATCCGGCCCGAGGTGGAGGGCGCGGCGAACCGGTACCTCGCCGAGCACCCCTCCACCGCGCGGGTCGACGAACGGGAACTGCTGGCCACCCATCGCGAAGTCGCCCGCCAGGAGCGGGAATCGGGCCCGCTGGCGCCGTTCCACCCGGACAACTCGATCCAGCACGCGCCGCACGACCGGCGCATCCACGTGCTGGGCGGCGAGGCGGCCGCCGAGCTGCTCGAAGCCTTCTACCACGAGACGAACGAGCTGGTCTTCGAGATGCTCGACCAGGTGCGCGCCGGGCGCAGCCGGGTCGGCCTCGCCGCCGACCTCATGATCGCCACCGCGCACGCGATGTGGCCGGGCATCGACCGCGGCTTCATCTCCTACCGGTCGCATGCCGAGGGCTTCATCGTGCGCGCCCCCGACCCCGCCGCGCGGCGCGAGTTCTGCGTCCAGCAGTACCGGTCGCAGGCTGCTGTGCTGCGGGAACGGCTGGTCGGCGTGCTCGACTGCGTGGAGCGCGGCGGCACCGACGTGCCGTTCGTCGCCGAGTGGGTCCGGCTGCTGGGCCGGTTCCGCTCGACCGCCGAGCCGTTGATCGGCTCCGGCGAGCTGTCGTTCGCGGGCGCGGTCGCGCCGGACGCGGTGCAGAGCTGGGATCCGGGCATGCTGGAGCACAGCACCTTCCACCGGTTGCTGCAGGGTGATGGCGGCCGGATGGCCGATCTGCAGCGGGATCCGGGGTTCCTCGGGTTCCGGTTCGCGCTCAACTACCTCTACCTGCACCTCAACCGGATCGGCGTGCTGCCGGTGGAGCGGTTCCTGCTCTGCCACCTCATCGCCGACGCCGTGGAGGAGCACTACGGCATCTCTGCCAACGACTTCGTCGCCTCCTGATCGATCCAATGTGGACTCCGCGTGAGTGGCTAGGCTGGCGCCGTGGAGAACGCTAGCGTTGTGTCGGTTCAGGTTTCGCGTCCCGACCTGGTCGGGGTGCTGTGCAGTCCGAAATCGCCGGGGCCGCACCCGGCCGTGCTCGTGGTCGGCGGCTCGTCCGGGGCGGTGCCCGAGCTCGCTGCCCGCCTGCTCGCCGAGCAGGGCTTCGCGGCGCTCGCCGTGGCGTACTTCGGCGGGGCGGGGCTGCCGCGGGATCTCGTAGAGATCCCGATGGAGTACTTCACCGGCGCGCTGCGCTGGCTCGCCGGACGCCCCGAGGTCGACGCCGACCGGATCGCCGTGCTCGGCCGCTCGCGTGGCGGAGAGCTCGCGTTGTTGCTGGCAGCGGCCCATCCGGAACTGGTGCGGGCGGTGGTCGCCCACGTGCCCAGCAGCGTGGCGTGGCAGGCCGTGCCGTCGGATCCCCGGGCCATGATGGCCGGTCCGCGGTCGTCGTGGAGCCGGGGCGGCGAGCCTGTCCCGTTCGTGCCCATGCTGCCGCCGAGCGCCGCCGAAATGGCCGAGTTCCAGGGCTTCTTGAGCGGCCGTCCGGTGTCGTTCCGGTCGTCGTTCGAGCGCGCCATGGGGCAGCACGAGGCCGTCGCGGCCGCGAGCATCGAGGTGGAGCGGATCAACGGGGCGGTGCTCGTGCTCAGCGCCGGCCAGGACGCGTTGTGGCCATCTGAGCTGTTCGGTGAGCGGATCATCGCGCGGCTCGACGAGCGCGGACACGCGTTCCCGCACCGGCACCTGTGCTACCCGGACGCCGGTCACCTGCTCGGTGCTCCCGGGACGGCGGCCCGGCCGCGGGGCGCCGGCTTCGGCCGGCTGCTGATGGGCGGCGACCCGGTGGCGGATGAGGCGGCGAGTCGCGACAGCTGGCCGCACGTGCTCGAATTCCTGTCCATCTCCTAAGTACGCCTGCGCCCCGAAAACCGTTGCCTGTTCTCAGAATTCTCTCAGGAAGCCTCCGTGTCAGGTGCGGCGCGGAAGTCTAGCCGAGCGCCGGTTCACCTTCTCTGCTCTTTTCGGCGTAACCTCCCGTTAACATCTGCTGGGCGAAGGTTCTAGCGATTCTCTAGTTATTCGATCCCTACCTGGGATTGTCGGTACGGGACGGGCTCGTAGGCCCGTTGTGCTGGACTTTTTCGTGGCATGCCAACGGATCTCGTGCTAGAACTTGGCACGTCGGCGCCGGGATCCCGGGAATTGCGTTGACAAATCAACTATTCCGTCGACCCGAATGTGGGGTATGGCATGGAAGATCTGAAGTTGGAGCTGGAAAGCCTGCAGGTGGAAAGCCTCGCCTTCGGCGCTGACGCGGACCGCGACCTCCAGTCCCTGGGCATGGGCCACGGGATGACCGAGGTCGGCGCTTCCGCCGGTTGCTGCTGCTGCACCTGCAGCTGCTGCTGCTGCCCGTGTGGCTGATTGGCGCCACCTGCGGAGAGCCGGGAGCTAGCGCCCTGCGCTGATCCCGACTGGCGAGTTCGCTCGTCTTCCGCATAGGCGGGCGCGGGGTTTCGTCGAGCGAAATGCCCGGCGGGCCCCGTGCTCGTCGTGCGTCCGCCGTGATCCCGTTTTCTGCTGCCCTGGATGGACAAGTGAAGCCGAAGCTCAAGAACGACACGCTGTACCTCCCCTCCGCGGAGGGGATCTACTTCGTGAGCAACCACGGAACGTTGACGCTGGACGGCAAGCACATCTACCAGTGGGTGGACAAGCTCGCCCCGTTCCTCACCGGTGCGCACACGCTCGACGAGATCACCGCGAGCCTGTCCGAGGACCGCAAGCGCATGGTTGTCGGGTTGATCGGCGGGCTGGTCCAGAAGGGCTTCATCAAGGACGTCGGCGACGACCGTCCGCACGGGCTCGACGACGGCGTGCTCGCCGCGTACGAGTCCGAGATCGCTTTCATCGATTACTACCGGGACTCGGCCGCGCACCGCTTCCAGCGGTTCCGGGAGAGCAAGGTGCTGCTGGTCGGCGCCGGTCAGACCGCGGTCGCGCTCGCGCAGGCCTGCCTGCACGCCGGGCTGCTCGAAGTGCACGTCGCGATCACCGACGAGGCCGCCACCGACCGGTCGCGCCTCGACACCTACCTGGAACACGCCCGCGAGCGCGATTCGGCGCAGTCGATCGCCGAGCACCGCGCCGGCATCGACGGCTCGGTCGAGGAGTGCAAGGCCGCGCTGGGATCTTTCGACGCCGTCATCCACGTTTCCGACAAGCCGATGCTCGACCGCGCGCGGCGGCTGAACCGGGCCTGCGCCGAGCTCGGCACGCTGTTCATCCAGGCCATTGTGGACGGTGACGAGGCGTGGGTCGGGCCGCTGGTGGCGCCGGGCGACGGCGCGTGCTGGGAATGCGCGCGGCTGCGGGTGCTGGGCAGGCGCGAAGGCGCCGGCGCCGAGTTCGCCGACCGGCCCGACGCGACGCCCAGCGAGTTCCTGGCCGGGCCGACCGCCGCGATCGTGGCCAACCAGCTGTCGTTCGAGGTGTTCAAGCACCGCACCGAGGCCGGGCCGGTGGAGACTGCGGGCGCGCTGGTGCGGCTGGACCTGGAGACCCTGCAGAGCTCGAACCACCCGGTCACCCGGCACCCGCTGTGCACCGCACACGGGGATCCGGAGCCGCGCGGTGAAGCGGAATTCCTGGCCGCAGTGCGCGATCTCGCGGCCGGGCCGGAGATCACCGGCGAAGAGTTCTCGGCCGCCGCGGCCGCCTGCTTCGAGCCGTCGACCGGCCTGCTGGCCAGCCTGGACGAGGGGGACTTCGGGCAGCTGCCGTTGAAGGTGTCGCGCGCCGAGTACGCGAACGTGCTGCTGCTGCCGGACTTCGAGCGGGAGAGCGCGGCGGCCGTCGAGGTGGCCACCGACTTCACCGAAGCCCGCGAGCGCGCCACGCGCCGCGCCTGCGAGCTCTACGCGGCCAGCGCGGTCGACCGGCGCCGGTTGAGCGGTTCGGACGAGCCGCGCACCTGGGGCCTGGATCTGATCAGCGGCGCGGCCCGTTCGCTGCCCGCCGCCGACGTCTTCCCCGCGCTGCGCGGGGTGCTGCCGCACGCGGCAGACCTGCCCGGTCTCGCCTCCGGCTCCACCTGGGCCGAGGCCGTCGGCCGCGGCCTGCTGGCGCTGGCCGGCCGGGTCACCGTCGCGGAAGTCGCCGAGTCGGTGCGCCCGGCCGTCGACCCCGCCGCCGCGCCGCGCACCGAGCGCGCGGAGCGCTACTGGAAGATGCTCGACATCGTCGGCGTCGAGGTCGCGATCCACGACATCACCGGCTCGCTCGGCGTGCCGACCTTCGCGGCCTGCGTCGGACCGGAAACCGTCGGTTGTGCTTCGGGATTCGACATCGGGCGGGCGCTCGAAGAGGTGTTGGAGCAGGCGCTACGGCACCACCAGGCGCAGGCCGGCGAGTGGCCCCGCTACGCGGCCGCCCCGACCGCGCACCTGCCCGAGCTGCCGCTGGAGCTGCGCGGCCCGCAGGCGGCCATCGCCGCCGCAGCGCAGCCGGACGGCTGGCCCGAGGTCCAGGAGCTCCTGCTGAGCCGCCTGGGCGCCGCCGGGCACCGGCCCGTCGCGGTGCCGCTGGACCACGACCCGGCGCTGAACCGGGTGCTGCCCTACATCGTCAACGTCGTGCTCGGAGAAGAGAACTAGTGGCCGAAGACGTGCACAAGGCAACCGGCGCGACCATCCGGGTCGGCATCGCGGGCGAGGGCGCGCTCCACGCGGCGACGTGGCGTGAGGTGTCCCGGCGGTACGCGGTGGTGGACGCCGAGACCGAATCCGAAGTGGACATCGTGCTGCTCGTCGAGGACGGCTGGGACCGGCAGCGGCACCGGAGGTGGAGCGACCGGTCGCGTGCCAGCGGGATTCCGCTGCTGCCGGCGTACGTCACGCCCGGTGCGGCGCTCATCGGCCCGTTCCTGTCCACTCTGGACGAAGGCTGCCTGGAGTGCGTGGAGCAGCGCCGCCTGCGGGCCCGAAACGACGGCACCGACTACGCCAAGGTCCTGGAAGCGCACCCCGAGCGGATGGCGTCGATCGGCGGGCAGTGGCTGACCGGGTTCGCCGTGGACCTGCTCAGCGCGTTGATCGCGCGGGAGGTCGACCGGTTCGCCGCCGAGCCGGCGACGCCGAGCACCCGCGGCAGTCTCATCCGGCTTTCCCTGGACGACCTGCGCACCAGCACGCACCGCTGGCTGCCCGATCCGCTGTGCGACCGGTGCGGCCGGCTGCCGCTGGACACCCGGGAGGGCGCGGAGATCGAGCTGCAGCACCGGCCGAAGGCCTCCGTCGACGGCTACCGGGTCCGTTCCCTGGCGGGCGAGCAGGACCGGCTGCGCGATGTCTACGTCGACTCCGAGGCCGGGCTGCTGCGCGCCGTCTACAAGGAAGGGCGCAGCGTCTTCCCGAGTTCGAGCGCGCCGATGGGGCTGCGGGCCACCACCCGCACCGAGGTCGGCTACGGGCACCAGCTCGACTTCTCCGCCAGCCAGCTGACCGCCATCGCCGAGGGCATCGAGCGCTACGGCGGCATCGAGCCGGGCGGCAAGCGGACGGCGGTCCGCGCGAGCTACCGCGAGCTGGGGCCGGACGCGCTGGACCCCACCACCTTGGGCCTGCACACCGACGAGCTCTACAGCCGGCCGGGCTTCCCGTACCCGCGCTACCACCACGACCTGACCTTCAACTGGGTGTGGGGCTACTCCTTCGCCCGGGAGCGGCCGATCCTGGTGCCGGAGAACTACGCCTACTACGGCACCGTCTACCGCAACACCCGGGACCACCCGTTCGTCTACGAGATCTCCAACGGCTGCGCCCTGGGCGGCTGCCTGGAGGAGGCGATCCTGCACGGCATCCTGGAGGTCGCCGAGCGGGACGCGTTCCTGATGACCTGGTACGCGCAGCTGTCGGTGCCGAGGATCGATCCGCGATCCGCGCCGAACCCCGAGGTGCCGCTGATCATCGAGCACATCGAGAGCTTCTCCGGCTACTCGATCGAGGTCTTCAACATCACCATGGAGCAGGGCGTGCCGTGCTTCTGGGTGCTGGCGGTGGACCGCCGGGGCATGCCCGACATGCCCAAGGTGCTGTGCGCCTCCGGCTCGAACCTGAACCCGGAGAAGGCGCTGATCAGCGCCTTGATGGAGCTGGGGCCGCTGGTGAGCAGGCCGCCGGAGTTCCACCGGCAGAACCGGCCGCGGGTGGAGGAGATGCTGGCCGACCCCTACGCGGTGCTGTCGATGGAGGACCACGCCGCGCTCAACGGCGCGCCGGAGGTCTTCGACCGGTTCGACTTCCTGCTGAACGGCTCGCCGGTCCGGCAGACCTTCGCCGAGGCGTTCAAGGACTACTACCAGAAGCCGAAGAACGCGGACCTGCGCGACGACCTGGCGGAGACGCTGCAGCAGTACGTGCGCACCGGGCTGGACGTCATCGTGGTCGACCAGACCACACCGGAGCACCGGGCGGGCGACTTCGCCTGCGTCAAGGTGATCATCCCCGGCTGCCTGCCGATGACCTTCGGGCACATGCGGCGCCGCGACCGGGGTTTCGAGCGCCTGCACCGGATTCCGCACGAGCTCGGCTACCGGGACCGGCCGCTGACCGACGCCGACATCAACCCGCACCCGCATCCCTTCCCGTGACGCGGGCGCTGGAGGTTCAATGGGCAACTGGGACCTGGACATCGGCGAGCACTACCTGCGCCGCACGGTGCACGAGGCCGAGGAACTCTTCGCGCAGGTGCTCGGCGAGGAGCCGATCGGCGCCGATCCGCTGCCGTTCAAGATCTACCGCGACGTGCCGCGGCACCGGCTTCCCGGCGCGCTTCCGCTGGAGATCGGCGACGCGCGCAGCGCCTTCGCCGATTTCACCGCGCCCGAGCCGGTTCTGCGCGAGCCGGAGCAGCTGCTGTCGGCATTGCTCTACTACGGCTACGGATTCTCCCGCTGGGACGAGGGCCCGGGGGCGGTCTGGCCGTACCACCGGATGGTGCCGTCGGCCCGGTGCTACTTCCCGACCGAGCTCTACCTGTGGATGCCCCGCGCCGGCGAGGTCCCGGCGGGGATCTACCACTACGACACCCTGCACCACGGCCTGGCGCTGATCCGGGAAGGCGACTTCCGCGCCGAGCTGGGCCGGTTGCTGGGCGCGGACGTCGACGACGTGCACAGCGTGCTGCTGCTGTCGTCGCTGTTCTGGAAGAACGCCTTCAAGTACCGCGGCTACTCCTACCGCCTGTGCGCCCAGGAAGCGGGCATGGTGGCCGGGAACCTGCTGATGGTCGCCGGCGCGCTGGGGCTTCGCGGCGAGGTCGGCTTCCAGTTCGCCGACCGGCGCGCCGGGCGGCTGCTCGGCCTGGTGGATTCCGAGGAGCACCTGTTCGCGGCGCTGCCGCTGCGCCGGGACGGATCGACCGCCGAACCGGCGCCGGAGGTTCCGGTCCCGCCGGTTTCGCACCGCTACGTCCGGCCCGAAGGGGACGTGCACCCGCACGATGCGCTGTTCACCTCGATCGCCGAGAACTCCCTGCTGGACGACGCGGCTGAGGGCGCCCGCCAGCTCCCGGTGTCGGCTCCCGGCTGCCGCTGCGACAGCGGCGAGACGCCGACGCTGCCGATGCCGCCTGCGCGGCGCGAACCGATCGGGCTCGGCGCGACGTTGCGGGCGCGCAACTCCGGCAACGTGCTGTTCAACCCGATCACCAAGACGCTGCCGCTGGCGGATCTCTGGGAGATCGTGCGGTACGCGACCGATCCGTACCGCAGCGATCTGCGTGACGGGGTCGCCGAGCCGGGGGTGAGCCTGCACGTCGTGGCGCTGGACGTGGCCGGGCTGGCGAAGGGCGTCTACCGGTTCTGCCGGGAGCACGCGGGCCTGCACCTGGTCGCCGAAGGCGACTTCTCCCGGCCGCTGCAGGGCACCCTGCCGGTGCCGAACCTGAACCTGTGCGCGTCCAACGCGGTCCTGTACCTGGCCGCGGACCACGCCGAGGCCAGCCGCACCTTCGGCAACCGCGCCTACCGGCTGATCAACCTCGAAGCCGGGATCGTCGCGCAGCGGCTCTGCGTGCTCAGCGCCGCCCACGGCCTGTCCGCTCGCGTCCACAATGGATACGACGCGGCCGGTGTCGAGTCGATCCTGCGGCTGGACGAGGCGAAGCTGACCCCGTTCTTCCAGATCGCGATCGCGCACAACCGGCCAGGGGTCCAGCTCGGGCTCCCGGTCGTCTTCTGAGGTGGGACGGGAGCCGATGACATACCGCGTCGAACCGGCCTTCGCGGTGCGCGTCGCCGGAATGCCGCTGGCCTTCCTCCGACGGCTGCGCACCGAGCGCACCGCCGAACTCGTCGAGCAGATCCTCGATGCGGAGCAATGGCTTTCAGAGCACGGCGACGCGCTTTCAGACGCGCTGCACGATGTCGTCGGCCGCACCACCGATACCGGCCTGCGGAGGCGGCTCATCAACCTGCGCCGCGACGTGTACCGAGGCAGGCAACCCCACTCCGGTGTCGACGACGAACTGCTCGCCCAGCTGCCCGCGGAGCTGGCCGAGGCGCTCACCGGCTGGCAGCGCCGCGTCCACGAGCGCGGCGCGCTGATCGCCGCCGCCGAAGCGGAATTGCCCGCGGAAGTGGCGAGGCAGCGGCACGCCGTGCACGAGCTGGCCGCCGACCCGGCCTTCCAGCGCGGCCTGGTGCTGGCCAGCCCGGATCTCTACCTCAGCCTCCGCAAGGCGTCGCCGGACCAGCCGGATCGCAAGCTGGAGCGCAAGCTCGCCAAGTACCTCTCGCGGACAGCGGCCAAGACCAGCCCGTACAGCACGTTCACCGGCTTCGCGGAAGGCCGGTGGATCGACGACGGCCCGCAGCTGCACTACGCGGGCGGCTCGCGCCGCAGCGTCGTCGAGCTGAACGCCTTCACCCAACAGCAGATCCCGCGTGCCCTGGCGGGCTGGCCGGAGATCCGTCCGCGCCTGCCGCTGGCGGTGAACACCAGCGTGGTCGAGGCCGGCGAGGTGCTGCGGTTCCTCGGGCGCAAGGACGGCGAAGCCGTGCTGGAACTGGCGAACACCCCGACGCTGCAACGCTTCCTGCGGGAGATCCGGCACGGCACCGACCGGACCTACCGAGGCGTGGTGAGCGCACTGGCCGGGCTGGACCGGGAAGACCGCAGCGCGCAGATCGCGGGGTTCCTCGACCAGCTCATCGACATCGGCCTGGTCGAGATCGGTTTCGGCATACCGGACAACGAGACCGACCACCTCGGCAGGCTCGCCGCCGAGCTGGCGGGCTTCCCCGGCGACCGCGTCGCCGACGTCCGGGCCACCCTGCTGGAGCTGCGGGACGATCTGGAGACCTACGGGCGGCTCGACGCTCCCGAGAGCCGGTTCGAGCAGTCGGCCGTGGTCACCGACCGGCTCCGGCAGGTCTACGCCCGGCTCGGCTGGGACGACTCGGGCGCGGAGTTCCCGAAGCAGGCGTTCTACGAGGACGTGCTGATCACCGGCGGCGCGGTGACCGGCCGGCTGGAATCCTGGCGCGGGCTGTTCGACCGGCTCGAACTCGTGCGGCGGATTGCCGGGCTGTACGACCGGTTCCTGCCCGGCCGCATCGCCGCCGAGGCGTTCTTCGCCGACCGCTACGGCGCCGGCGCCCAGATCCCGCTCCTGGACTTCTACCGCGACTTCGGCCGGGCGACGGGCAATCCGGCGGACACCGGCAGCCGGGTCAGCGGTGCGGACCTGGCGACCTGCTACGAGCGGGCGTTCCCGGTCCCGCAGATCGGGCTGGAGCGGCTGGATCGGCTGGCCGCCCTGCAGCAGCGGTTGGTCGCCGCAGTGGCTGAAGCGCCGGTCGACGATGCCGGAGTCCGGAACCTCTCGGCGCAGGCCATCGGCGAATTCCTCGACGCGGTACCGGAATTCGTGTCGCCGATCGAATCGGTCGCCTGCTACCTGCAGCCGATCGCCGGGGACCGGCCGCGCGCCGTGCTGAACGAGCTGATGACCGGATTCGGCCGCAGCCAGGCCCGCCTGCTCCGGCTCGGGCAGCGCACCGGCGCCGGGACCTTCGCCCCGCCCGAGGCCGCCACCACGCCCCTGCGGTACGCAGAGATCACCGGGACCGTCGGATCGAACCTCAATCTCAAGCATCCGCTCACCCACTACGAGATCAGCTACCCGGCGAGCACCAGCGACCGGCCGCCGGACCGGCGGCTGGCGCTCAGCGACCTCCTGGTCGTGCACGACCCCGGTGCCGGGGTGCTGCGGCTGGTCTCGAAGGGCCACGGCGTGGAGATCATGCCCGTGCACCTGGGCGTGATGGTCGAGTTCCTGCTGCCGCCCGCGTACCGGTTCCTCATCCAGATGTTCGGCCAGGCCGTGCCGCGCTTCGAATTCATCAAGCAGCTGTCCACCGCCGCCCCGGTGGACGAGGTGGACGGCGTCCGCCGGTACCCGCGCCTGGCACTGGGCGATCTGGTGCTCAACCGCGCGGCGTGGGTGGTGCCCAGCGGGCTGCTGCCCAGGCGCGCCGCCGGCGGCTCGGCGCTGGAGCACCTGATCGAGGTGAACCGCTGGCGGCGCCGCCACCGGATCCCGCAGCAGTGCTTCGTCCGCGCCGTCGCCGGGCACGGCAACGCCTCGCAGCGGTCCCGTGTGGACGGTCTGTTCGACAAGACGCGCAAGCCCGTGTACCTGGACTTCGGCAGCGAACTGTTCGGCCACGTCTTCGAGGAGGTCGCCGCGAGCACCGACCAGCTGCTGGTCTTCGAGGAGATGCTGCCGGGACCGCACGAGCTGGTCCCCGGCGAGGAGGACGGCGCTCGCGCCACGGAGCTGGTGGTCGAGCTGACGCAGGCAGGACGCGATGGCTGAAACGCAGTGGGTCAGCGTGCACATCCACTACCACGATCCGCTGGACGCGGTCGTCACCGGCGCGGTCCGGCCGCTGGTGGCCGAGCTGGGCGGCGGGCTCGACGGGCACTTCTTCGTGCGGCACTGGCAGGCGGGCCCGCACCTGCGGCTGCGGCTGAGACCGCGTTCGCCCGGCGACGCGGACAAGGTCGTCGAACTCCTCGACCGGCGGGTGGGGGAGTTCCTCCGCGACCGCCCGTCCCGCGCGACCGTCACCGAGCAGGACTACCGCGAGGTGGCCGATCCGCTGGTGGGGATCGAGCGGGGCCAGCACGAGGCCGAGCCGCTGCAACCGAACAACACCGTGCGGCACGTGCCCTACGAACCGGAATACGCGCGCTACGGCGGCACTCCCGAGGCCATGGGTGTCGTCGAACGGCACTTCGCCGAGTCCAGCGAGCTGGTGGCCGACCTGCTGGCGCAGGGCCCGACCGGCGACCAGCGCACCGGGCAGGCGCTGGCGATGATGCTGGTCTGCGCGATGACGGCGGCAGGCGGCTCCGACGGCCTGGCCGACTACCTCGGCACCGGTCACCGCGACTGGGGGCGACGGCTGGTGTTCGGCGATCCGGATGCCGCCGAGACCCACTTCGAGGCGAAGTACCAGCGCCAGCGGCCCCGGCTGCTCGGCGTCGTCGAAGGGCTGGTCCGGGCGGTCGAGTCCGGCGCCACCGAGCGCGCCGGAGCCGCGGTGGCGCGGTGGGCCGGCGCGACCACGACCCTGCGCGACGATCTGCGGCTGCTCCGGGAGGGCGGCCGGTTCGCGGTGCAGGAGGTGCTGATGCCGCCGCAGCGGCACCGGGAGGCCGAACTCGCCAGCGTGCTGCTGTTCTGCTCGCACATGCACAACAACCGGCTGGGCGTCACGCTCCCGGAGGAGTCCTACCTGATGTACCTGCTGTGGCGGGCGGTTTCCGAGATCACCGGGAGTGCGAGTTGAACACCGAGCAGTCGGCCGCGAGCGCCCGCAAGTACCTGGCACTGGCCGAGGGCATGCCGATTCCCGAGGAGATCGACTGGGGTGATTCGCCGACCCAGTTCAAGGTCTACCGGGACAAGCCGCGGATCCCGCTGGGCTACCGGACCACCGGGGCGGCGCCCACCGATCGGCTCGGGCAACTCCTGCTGGACTGCTACGGGGTGACCCGTTACCGGTGGACGACGGCCGACGCCCTGCGCCGGTTGATCGGCACCAGGGGAGCGGAGCCCGGCGGTGGCGCGAAGCTCGCCAGGAACGCGTTGCGGCCGGTGCCGTCCGGCGGTTCGCGGTTCCCCGCCGAGCTGTACGTGGTGGCCGGCCCCGGCAGCGGCATTCCACCGGGCGCCTACCACTACGACGCCGCGCACCACTCGCTGGTGACGTTGCGGGACGGCGACTGGACGTCCGAACTGGCCGCCGGCCTCGGCGGCGAGCGCTCGGAGTTGACGTTGCTGACGACCGCGTTCTTCTGGAAGAAC
Organism: Saccharopolyspora sp. NPDC050642; assembly: GCF_040654735.1. Classification (NCBI taxonomy): domain Bacteria; kingdom Bacillati; phylum Actinomycetota; class Actinomycetes; order Pseudonocardiales; family Pseudonocardiaceae; genus Saccharopolyspora; species Saccharopolyspora sp. NPDC050642. The sequence goes on from NZ_JBFAIN010000041.1 coordinate 43,605, forward strand.
GCGTTCAAGTACGGCGACGTGACGTACCGGCTGTGCGGCCTGGACATCGGTGTCCTCATCGGACAGATCCTCGCGGTGGCCGCGCGCGACCGGTCCGAGGCGCGGGTGCGGTACCAGTTCGGCGACGACACCTTGGACGGCCTGCTGCGGCTCGACCCGATGCGGGAAAGCGTCTACGCCGCAATCGCTCTCGGCCCCGTCGAGCGGACCTCGGGCGGATCGCGACCCGTCGAGGGCGCGGAAATCCCGCGCACCGGCTCGGGTTCGGTGGCGGAGCGGGACTGGTCGATCGCGGCCTTGCCGCTGCAAGCCGAGGTGCACCAGGCGTCCAGGCGCACCGCGGAGCGGCCGGCGGCGGGCGCAAAACCGGAGGTCAGCGCCTCGGCCGTGTCCGGCGGGGGAACGGTGGCACTGCCCGGCCTCCGGGTCGACCCGCTCGACGGGTTGCGGGTCCGGCGTTCCTCGATGGGCTACTTCACCCCGTCCGACCTGGGCCAGGACGCGCTGGCGGCGCTGCTCGCGGCGGCGGCCGAGGGCTACCGGAACGATCTCGACGGGCCGTCACCCGCGGTCCGGCACACCGCGCTCCTCTGCGCGGTGAACCGGGTTTCCGGCCTGGAGCCCGGTGTCTACCGCTACCGGCCGGAGCAGGCGGACCTGGAGCTCGTGCGCGCCGCACCCGGAATCGGCGGCGAACTCCAGGAGGCGTTGCTGATCAAGCTCTTCAACCTCACCCACACGAACCTGTGCATCTACCCGGTGGGCGAATACGAGAGCGGCTTCCGCGCGCACGGCGACCGCTGGTACCGGATGCAGAACATGGAAGCCGGAATCCTGACGCAGCGGCTCTACCTGGCCGCGGCGGCGCTCGGACTGCGCTGCCACGCGAGCCTCGGCTACCACGTGCCGCAGACCAACCGCCTGCTCGGAATCGAAGGAACGGGCCTCACCAGCCTGCTCCAGGTGATGATCGGTTCCGGTCGAGCACCAGGAGACTTCTACGAGGCGGGCTGGCACTAGCGTCTCGCCCGCCACCCGTCGGCCGACGGCGATTCCGCGCGAAATCGGCGGTGGTCCCGGGAACGGCGGGGGAATCGCCGCTCCCGGGGACCGAGGTCACCTCCTGGCGCCTGACCTGGCGGGTTCCCGCCCCGGCTGCCGCTTCCGCTGCATCATGCCGTTCATGGCGCGGAAGAAGACCCTCGACAGCGACACCGCGACCTTGTTGCTCTGCAAGCCCTGCTTCTGGTACTGCAGTGCCTTCCGGACGGCGGCGAAGCCGTATTCGAGCATCCCGGCCTCGAAGACCCGGATCGCCTCGGTGGTCGCCGCCTTGCCGTCGCGCGCCGAAACGAGTTGGCGGCACAGCAGATCCGCGTCGCGCAACGCGGTGTTGCCGCCCATGCCGCCGACCGGCGACATGCTGTGCACCGCGTCGCCGAGCAGCGTGACGTTGGTGGTCTCCCACGGCTTGACCGGCACCGATGTCTTGTACGGCACCAGAAGCGCGCTCTCCGGGTCGGATTCGGCGATCAACCTGCGCAGTTGCGGGTGCCAGTCGCCGACGAGCCGTTCGATCAGGCCCTTCAGCTCGGGCCCGTCGAGGGCCTCGATGTTGGCCGGGCACGCGCTGCGTCGGATCACGAAGGCGCTGCCGACGTAGGCGTCGTCGCCGCGCGTCTCGGGAATGTCGTCCATCGCGGCCGTGCGGTCGAAGACCGAGATGGACAGGAAGAACGGCGCCGGCGCCATGATCATGCTCCGCCCGGTGGACAGCGGCGGCTGCAGCCAGGCGCGAACCTCTTCGGTGAGCGGGAGTTTCAGCCCGATGCCGTAGGCGTCGGTGTCCACCCGCTCCACGTGCGGCAGGTACTGCTTGCGCACCGGGGAGTTGACCCCGTCCGCGCCGACCAGGACGTCGCCGGTGGCGGTCGTGCCGTCGGCGAAGTGCACGGTGATCTCGCCGTCCGGGCTGCGCTCGTAGCGCTCGAACTTCTTGTCGTAGTGCAGGACCTCGTCGAGGTCGGCGAGCAGCACCTCGCGCAGGGTCACCCGGTCGATCGCGTGGGAGCGCTCGGTCGGCCCGGAACCCGCGGCGCCGCGGGCGTCCTGCTCCATCACCATCAGTTCTTGCAGATCCTCGGTGAGGAACCGGAAACTGCCAAGGTCCACCGTGCTGCGCACGAACGTCTCCCAGGTCTTCGGCGGCAGGCAGGCGTGCAGCGCCTTCGCCCCGTGCGGGTCGATGTGGATCCGGTAGCCCTCCAGGCGGTCGGTCCGGGTGCGATCCCGTTCGTAGACCGCGACGTCCACCCCGGCCTTGCGCAATCCCTGTGCCAGGCAGAGGCCGCCGATGCCGCCGCCGATGACGAGAACTCTTAACGATGTTTCCGGCATTTCCTGCTGGCCTCCTGGTAGTTCCCGGATTTCCCCGGATTGCGTCGAGCGGACGCGGGTGCCGATCGCGGCAACCCGTTCGGTTGCCCACCGAATGCCTGGCCGGTAGGCTGCGATTGCGCGTGACCGGCTCGGTTCGCGCAATCGGCCGTACAGTCATCGCGGTGCAATGTTTTCGACCGGGTGCCACGGATTTTCGGCGGTTCGGTGCGCTTCGCCCCCAGCTCGATCACGTTCCCCCCGCTGACTGTTTCACATTACCTTCGGGCGGTCCAGGATGCAGATGCGAGAGATAACGACCAAAGCCGGGTACGACCGATGGGCGAGCACGTACGAACGAACGCCGAATCCGGTGGTGTCGCTGGACTCCCGGCACAGCGTCGGATTGCTGGCGCCGAAGCCGGGGGAGCGGATCCTGGACGCGGGTTGCGGAACCGGGCGCAACCTCGGCGCGATGCTCGCCGCGGGCGCGGAGCCGCAGGGCGTCGACTTCTCGGCCGGGATGCTCGACGTGGCCCGGCACAGCCATCCGGGCGTCCCGCTCTTCGAGGGCGACCTGCAGGAGGCGCTGCCGTTCGGCGACGCCGAGTTCGACGCTGTGTTGTGCGCCCTGCTGGGCGAGCACCTGGAGGAGCCGGCGCGGGCGGTCGCCGAATTCCACCGGGTGCTGCGTCCGGGCGGGCGGCTGGTGTTCTCCGTCTTCCACCCCGAGATGGCGGCGACCGGGATGTCGGCGCAGTTCGAGGACGCCGGCGAGGTGTTCAAGATGGTCGCCTATCCGTACACAGTGGACGACTATGCGGGCTGGGTCGCGGGCGCCGGTTTCGCTGACGTCCAGCGGCACGAGCTTTCCGGCGACGAGCAGATGGCCGACGAGGTTCCGTGGGCGTCGTGGCTGGTGGGGCGCCCGCTCGTGCTGGTGCTGACCGCCGCGAAACCGGCCTGAGCGCGCACCGGCGGGATTTTCCGGCGACGCCCGGGCGATTTGCTGGGTATGGTGATCGGTAACGCGGGTTTTCCTGGGGATGAGCGGGAGGGCTTTGGCATGGGAGTTGTGATCTGCTGGGGGATTTCACCGGGTGCGCCCGGCGGCGGCGATGTGCCCCGCCCCGGCCCGGATCTGCACGGCAGACCCTGACGCGAACGGCATCGGCGAATCGGCGCGGCCGCGAGCGGGCGGCCGCGATGCCCGGCGAATCGGCGTCCAGGTGACGCGCTTCGTCGCGGCTTCACCCGGTCTTTCCCGGCACCACGGCTGACCCCGCCCGGGCGGAGGACTGGGGATCTCGGGACGTGCCGCGCGCTGCGGGCGTGATCGGTGCTGCGATCACCCGTCCCGGCTGACAACTTCGTCCAACTCGTAGGCGGATGGTTGCTGGGCATGCCGTTTCTGGAAATCAACGTGCTGGGGCCGGTTTCGGTCCGGCTGTGGAACTGTTCGATCGTGCCGACCGCCGGGAAGCCGCGGCAGGTGTTGGCCCTGCTCGCCCTGCGGTGCGGGCACGCGGTTTCCGCGTCGACGCTGATGTCGGAGATCTGGGGGGATGCGGTGCCGCGCAGCGGCCCGACCACGCTGCAGACGTACGTGTTGCAGCTGCGGCGGCGGATCGAGGGCTCGCTGCCGGCCGGCAGCAAGCGGACGGCCAAGGAGCTGCTCGCGCGCAGCTACAACGGTTACCAGCTCGTGGCGGCATCGCGTTCGTTCGACCTCGCCGAGTTCGACCGGCTGGCCGCGAACGGCAGCGCCGCCCTGGAGAAGCGCGATGCGGAGAGCGCTTCGAGGTACCTGGGTCAGGCGTTGGACCTGTGGCGCGGCCCGGTCCTGGTGGACGTGCCGATGGGCCGGGTCCTCGCGGCCGCCGCCGCGACCATCGAAGAGGCCCGCACCCGCGTGCTGGAGCAGCGGATCGTCGCCGACCTCCACCTGGGCAGGCACGCGGCGCTGATCCCGGAGCTGCGCAAGCTGGTGGCGGCGCACCCGGCGGACGAGAACGCCTGCGCATTGCTGATGATCGCGCTCCACCGGTCGGGCTCGTTGCCCCGGGCGCTGCAGGTGTTCGAGGACCTGAGCCGGGCGCTGGGTGGCGAACCGTCGGCCTGCCTGCGGCGGCTCCGGCAGGAATTGCTCGAGGATCCGGCGAGAATCGAGGTGTCGACGTACTTCCCGGTCGAACGCGGACTCCCGCGGACGATCTGAACGGGTGCTCGTGAGCGCTGGACGCGCCTTTCAGCCGACCGCGCGGACTTCGGCGATCCGGTGTCCAGCGCCGCGCCGAGTTCGGCGGGACCCCTCCACGTTCGTGATCACACGCGGTCACGTATTTGGGTGATCACGAACGCAGGGAGTGCAAGAGCGAGCTCACTCACCAGCGGCGATCCCGTAAACCTGAGACGAACGCCGCCCACTGCTGCCGGGGGAACACCAGCACGGCGCCATCCCGGTCCTTGGTGTCCCGAACCCCGACGATGCCGGGGCCGCTTCCTACCTCAACGCACATTCCGCCCTGCCCGTTGCTGCGACTGGAGGTACGCCAGCTGGCGATGGCATCCATTGGTCACCCCATCGAATCGACCGCCCTCAAGGCTGCGTTGAGCAGCTTCCGAGATTCTCTCGCATCTAGGGCTGTCGCTCGAAGGTGATCGAATGCTGTGCTGAACCGTGCGACTTCGTCTGGTTCCTCGATGTAGAGGCTGCCAGCGACGTTGTCGACGAAGACGACGCTCGGGATCGGTTCGGGAAAGTGGAGTTGGCCGAACGGGGAACCGCTGGCGGCGTGTGCTCCGGCCCGCAGCGGCAGGATCTGCAGGACCACGTTCGGCATGTCCATCGCATCCAGAAGATGGCGTAGTTGGGCGCGGCGGGTTGCCGGAGTTCCGGTGCCGCGTAGGAGAGCGGACTCATCGATGATCGCCCAGAGTGACAGCTCCCCGGCATGCAAGCGTTCTTGTCGCCGCATTCGCAGTTCCGCCCGCGCCTGGATGGTTTGCTTGTCCTCCTGCGGTGCAGTCGTTTCCATCAGGGCGAGCGCGTAGTCCTCTGTTTGAAGCAAGCCTGGGATCAAGTCGATCTCGAAGTAGTGGGCGTGGGTCGCCTCGGACTCCAACTCGACGTAGTCGGCGAAACTCGTGGGCATGGCCTCGTCGTAGGCGTCCCACCAACCGCGCCGCCGTGCGTCGCGAGCTGTCTGCGTCAGCCACTCGGCTACTTCGGGTTCAGCTCGGTAGAGATCGCACAACACGCGGACGTCCGATACGGAAACACCGATGTTCGCGGTCTCTACTTTGGACACCTTCGACCGCGACCAGTCCATCTCCTGCATGACCTGCTCCGGAGTCACTCCAGCTTGCTCGCGAAGGCTCCGCAACGTGGCCGCGAGGCGGCGCTTGCGAACTGTCGGCAAAGAGCGCTTGGCCATGCGCACACCGTATCCGATCACCCGATACGGGATGATTGGAAAATTTTCTAATCAGACACGTTGCTTGTTGATCTGGCAACTGACACTCTCTGTCATGTAACAGCGACGAAGAGTAGTGAGAAATGCCGAGGAGGGCCCTGATGTCTGACTACTTGACCTACGTCTGGCGCCCGGTCACGGGAGGACGCCACGCTTTCCCGATCACAGCAACGAAGACCCCTGCGGGTGTGCCGGTGGTGGCGTTCTGCGGAGCGGAAGCGGACGCGTCAGAGCTGCACGGCAGATCCGAAGTGGACTGGGTTCGCGAGGACACCTGCATGCGCTGCTGGCACGTCCTCGCCGCCCGCCCCTGACCCGCCGGGGGAGATGGCGATTTCGCGCGAAATCGCCGCCCGCCACGCGTGCGAAACGCTGATTTCACGCGAAATCACCGCACCTCAGGCCACGAAAGGAAGATCGTCATGTTCTGGATCCAGCTCAGCACGTTCGTCCTGTTCAACCTGCTGATCCTCGCCATGCTCACGACCCAGATCCCCGCGCGAGCCATCGCGTTCTCGACAGGCCAGCACACAGGTGGGGGCGAAGGTGCTTACACGGTCTGGCATCTCATAGCCGACGTCGAAGCCGAACGCCGCGCCGCCGAAGAAGAACGAACCGAGCGGGAACATCCACACATACCACCGGGATTCCCCACTGCCGACCCCGACGAAGAACCCACCTGGGTCGACCAGCCAACTGGGCGGCACCACCTGCGCACGTAACGCCTCGTGAGTGCTTCGGGTCGCTGTAGCAGCCCAAAACACTCACGAGACCTGGCCTCCCGAGCAGGGCCGGTGCGGTGACCTCCCCGACCCCCAGCCGCACCGGCCCACCCCGGTGACCGGGCGCGACACGCCCCCGACCCACGCGCCCGGTCACCGGCCAACTCCTGTTGACTGCTGCGCGCAGGCCGTGAGCTTGGCCCCATCACCAGTTGCGGTAACCGCCCAGAAGACTCGCGGCCGAAGTGCCTGCAGGTACTTCTGAACCGGGGCGCTGCGGTTCGGTGAACCGCAGCGCTTTCCCGTTCTCAGAGCCTTCGCGTTTCCGCCAGTCTCATCAGCTTCATCGCCGCTACGCGGTCGCCCAGCGCTCGCGGCAGTTCGTGCTGGCCCGGGTCGTGCCCCTCGGCGAGGAGGTGGTCCGCGCCCAGGAGGGCCAGCGCGACCTGGAGTTCGGTCACCTCCGTCGTCTGCTCTCCGACACCGGGTGGTCCCGTGCCGTCTCCCGCGAAGTAGATCCGGGTTCCCCTGCCCAGCTCGTATTCCGTGAGGCCCGGGCGGACGTGCGTGCGCGTCGCGCAGACTCCGTCCAGGCCGTGCACTATCTGCTCGGCGAGTCGCGGATCCACCACCGCCGCCAGGGAACCGTCCGGCAGCGAGGTGATGTCCACCAACGACGGGCGGCCGGTGAAGATCACCACCGAGGATTCGGTGACCGCCGCGTCTCGGGAGCGGACCTCGTGGCCCTGGAAGTGGGCGCCGAGCGCTTCGACCGGGTCGGGCTCCACGACCACCACCCGCATCCCCATCGCCGTGCAGTAGCCCGCAACCATGCCGCCCACCGCGCCGAACCCGACCACCGCGACGCGCCGACCCGCCGGCTGCAGGTCGGCGCACGCCATGACCTGCCACAGGGCCCGCTGCCGCGCCTCCGCGAGGTGGAGCAGCGCGAACATCCGCGGCGGATGGGCTTCGAGCACCGGGACTTCCAGCCGGATGTCCAACGGCGCCGAATCGGTCCGGTTGACCACCCCGAGCAGCGCCCCGGTGACGTCGGGCGCGGCGCGGTGCGCGATCCGGGTCAGGAAGCCGTCGTGGTCGAACAGCAGGTCCGGTGCGAACTCCCGCAGCAGCGCCTCCGCTTCGGCCTGCCCCAACAGGTTCTCGTCGTCGCCGGCCGCCGTGCTGCGGTGGGCGAGGTGCACCTCGCAGCCCAGCTCGCCCAGCGCCCTCGCGAGAACGAGGTCGGCGCCGCCGGGATCGACCAGCACGAGGGCCTTGCGGTCGTGCATCGGCACACCGCCCCACTGCGCGAGCAGTTCGCGCAGTGCGGGCATCTGCTCGATCCGCCAGTCGGGGTGGACCGCCATCGCCGTGTCGGTCATCGCAGCGTCACCGCCTCCGCATCGCCGGGCATCGCGATGCCGAGGCTCGCGAGGCGCGCGCGGGCGATGGCGTCGTCGACTTCGGGCGGCAGCGAATGCACCCCCGGCGGGATCTCGCCCCGGGCGAGCAGCCGCGCGCCCAGCGCCTGCACCGCGAACGTCAGGTCGATGACCTCGATCTGGTTGCCCGCCCCGCCGCTGATGTTCACCAAGGCCCCCTCGCAGAGCACGTTGATCCGCTTCGCCCCGAGCCGGTAGCAGGTGAGGTGCTCCGACACCGGCTCGCCGACCGCGCCCGCCGCGCCGAGGCCGGGCAGGTCGATCTCGAAGTCGCTGTGCCCGGCGTTGGCCAGCACGACCCCGTCGTCGAGCAGGTCGAAGTCCGCGCCCGCGAGCACGTGCTCCACGCCGGTGGCCGTGATCACCAGGTCCGCGCCCGGCAGGCAGGTGGCGTGGTCGCCGACGGCCATGCCGTCCATGTGCGCTTCCAGCGCGCTCACCGGATCGATCTCGATGACCGACACGGCCGCGCCCAGCGCCCGGGCGTAGATCGCCAGGCCCCGGCCCACCCAGCCGTAGCCGATGATCGCGATCCGCTTGCCGGTCAAGAGCATCCCGGTGAGCCGCGAGATCGCCAGCAGGGTGGTCTGGCCCGTGGAGTGGCGGTTGTCGAAGAGGTGCTTGCAGCGCGCTTCGTCGACGGTCAGCGAAGGCGGGAGCCGGACGGTGCCCGCCTCCGCGAGCTCGCGCATCCGCGCGGTTCCGGTCGTGGTCTTCTCGCAGATGCCCCGCACCTTGGCGAGCTTCTCGGGCTGGTGCTCCGCCATCAGCACCACGAGTTCGACGCCGTCGTCGAGGATGAGGTCCGGTTCCGAGTCGCCGATGGACAGCAGGCCCGCGCGCCAGTCCTCGACCGGCTCGCCGCGCCGCCCCACGGTCTCGATCCCGCGCCGCCGGAGGTGCTCCACCACGTCGTCCCGGGTGGTGCGCGGGTTGCTGCCGCCCACCACGACCTCGGCCCCGGCGTCCTGCAGGACGGTCGCCAGGAATCCCGTCTTCGGGTCGAGGTGCAGGGCGACCGCCACCCGCAGGCCCTGGAAGGAGCCGTCGCCGACCAGCCCCCGGACGTAGGAGTCCAGCAGCGGGGAGTTCCGCCGGATCCACGCCATCTCGCCGGCGACGCCGCCGGAGTCGGGAACGGTCACGGTGTCGTGGTGGTCCACGTCGGCCTCCCGGTGTCTTGGTCCGGCTGTCGGTGGCCCAGCAGCGCGGTCACGGCGTCGTGCAGGTTTTCGGCGATCGGCACGTCCAGCGCCTCGAAGTGCTCCCGGGAGTGGAGCGCGTCTCGGCCCGCGTGGTACAGCACGCAGTGCGCGCCGCATTCCCGCGCGGCCAGCGCGTCGTCCACGCTGTCGCCGACGAGGAGCACGCGCTCCGGGCGCGCACCGATCTCGGTCAGGTGCCGCCGGAGGTGCGGGGCCTTCTTCGCGGCCTCGTCGGTGCGCAGCCCGTCGATCCGGCGGAAGAACGCGGTGATCTCCGCGGTCTCCACCAGCGGGAGCAGTTTTTCGTGCGGGTACATCGAAAGCAGCGACTGGGCGAAGCCCGCGTCGGCGCACTGCCGCAGGACGTCGCGGGCCTGCGGGTGCAGGCCGACGTCCTGGCGGTAGCGGACGTAGGTCTCCTGGAACGCCTCGGCCAGCCACTGCTGCTCTTCGTCGCTGAGATCGCGCTCGGCGAGCCGGTCGTAGAACAGCGGGATGGGCTGGGTGTGGTGCTCCTGGTACCGGGTTCGCGTGACGGCCGGTAGCCCCGCCCGGGCGAAGATGTCGATCGTCGCGTCGATCAGCGCGGCGGTGTCGGCGAATAGCGTGCCGTTCCAGTCCCACACGATGTGGTCGATCTCGGCGAAGCGCGTCAAGTCGTTCTCCTTTCCACGCGCGGCATCGGAGGAATCAGCGGACGTGTTCTGGCGCGGGGTGTTCACGGGGAGAGCTACTACCAGAAGGTGCCGGTCCCGGGCCGGATCCGTCCGGATTCCTACGCCATTCGGGTGGGAGGTGGGACACATCGCCCAGCCCGCGCAGCCGCACGTGGTCCTGGTCGAAGGTGAGCTCCGTGACCGAACCGACCGGTGCCGCGGCCAGGTCGCGGTAGCGGGACAGCGGGATGCCCAGCAGGAAGCAGGCGGCCAGCCGGACCGGGGCCTTGTGCGTCACCAGGGCCACCTCGCGGCTCCGTTCGAGCGCGTCGCGGACGGCCGCGACCACCCGCGCCGCCACCTCCAGGCCGGATTCGCCGCCCGGCGGGCAGTGCAGCGCCGGATTGCGCTTCCAGGATTCGTAGCGCTCGTCGCCGTGCAGATCGGACGGTTTCTTGCTCTCCCAAGCACCGAAGGACAATTCGCGCAGTCGATCGTCCACTTCGTACTTTCCCGTGCCGCGCGCCAGCCGCTCGGCGGTCGCCCTGGCCCGGGTGGCGGGGCTGCTCAGGACTAGGTCGATGCCGTCGAGCGCGGGATGACCGGCCAGGTGCCGCGCCATGGTCTCGCCGGTGGCGGTCAGCGTCGCGTCGTGCGCGCCGCAGAACCTGCCCTCGACGGTGCATTGCGTCTGGGCGTGCCGGATGAGCAGGAGGCGGCCGGGAGCGGGCGGCGAAGTGCGTTGGGGGATCATGGTTTCTTCCGCATCGGTAGGGGTCATCGGGGCGGGTTGTCGCCGCGCAGGCGCAGCCGCATCGCCGAGGCGATCGCCGACAGGGCGTAATTCCCGGACTGGCCGGGCATCGCGCCGACGGACGGGCGCGCGGCCGCCGACTCGCGCAGCGCCTCGCAAGTCGTGTGGAGCTGCGTGGCGAACGAGATGTCCTGCGCCGCGTACGGGGTCGGTTCGCCGTGCGGGTGCGACAACTCCTTGTCGGGCAAGGCGATCCGGATGACGCGCTCGTGCGTCAGGTGCGCCACCCGCAGGCCGGCCACCCCGGTCCGCCACTTCGCGGCGGTCCGGTGCAGCGCGCCGGCGTCGACCTCCTGGGCGACCGAGGCGACCACCAGCGCCCCGGTGCGCATCTTCGCCAGGTGCGCCTCGCGGAGCGTGTCGGCGCGACCGGTGGTGGTGCAGATGATGTCGGCGATCCCGGCCGCCTCCTCCAGCGGGAGCACGTCGAAGCCGTCGAGGACCGCCATCAGCGCCCTGGTCGGCCGGACCTCGGTCACCACCACCCGCGCGCCGATCCCGCAGGCCCGGGCCGCGACCCGGGAACCCACCGCGCCGTAGCCGGCGACCGCCACCACCTGCCCGGCGATGGGCTCGCCGCCGACCACGCCGATGACGTCGATCAGCCCCTTCGCGTGCGAGTCGGAGGCGACCACCTCGGCCGTCGACCGGTCCGCGGTGATCACCGGGAAGCGCAGGTAGGGCCGTTTCTTGATCAGCTGCGCGCCGCGGGTGGTCCGCTCGACGGCGAACTGCGGCCCGGGGAATTCGGCGAACTCGTCGTGCATGGCGGTGGTCAGCACCGCGTCGTCGTCGAGCAGCGCCGTCGGCCCGTCCCGCCACGCCGCCAGCGAGCTCCGGATCGCCGACCGGACGCCGCCGGGCCCGGTCGGATCGTGCACCACGCAACCGGATTCGCGAAGGTGGTCGGCGACCTCCCGGTCGAAGTGCCGGGCGCTCGTCGCGCACCACACGACGCTCGCGCCCATCGCCCGGGCGGTGTGCGCGGCGACCGCCGAACCGGCCGTCACCAGGCCCGCGATCAGCAGTCGCCGGCTCGCCAGCGGCTTCGACGAGCTGAAGTCCCGGCGCAGCGCGGCGAGCGCCGGCATCGAGCCCTCCGCGAGGTCGAACCGGGCGAACGCCGTCGTGCCGCCGATGTAGCCGCCGCGCGAGCTGCCGCTCTGGTGGTCCAGCGGCGAGCGCAGGGCCGAGCCGTACGGCGGGCGCGGTCGCGCGGCGACCTCGGCGTCCCAGCCGACGCCGAGGTGGCGGAGCTTCCGGCGCGCCACCTCCTCGTCCTGCTCCTGGTCGACCTCGTGCACGCCGGGGGCGAGTTCGCCGGACTTGGCGGCCAGGTGCAGCACCGCGAGCGCCTGGTTGGTGAAGGTCAGGTCCATCGCCTCGCTCGGATTGCCCTCGGCCGCGTCGAGGTTGACCAACCCGCCGCCGGAGAGCAGGTCCACGTGCCTGCCGTTGGTGAGGAAGTGCCGCTGGACGTGCGGCCCGACCTCCGCCACGTAGTCGGTTCGCCTCGCCAGGTCCGCCAGGTTGATCTCGACGACCGAGTGGCCGGTGTTGCACAGGATCGCGCCGGCGGGCAGCAGGTCGAGGTGCTCGCCGGTGACGACGTCGGGCTGGCCGGTCGCGGTGCACACCAGGTCGGCGGACCGGGCGGCCACGGCCATCGGCTGCACGTCGAAGCCGTCGAGCCGGGCCCGGATCGCGGTCAGCTCGCTGCGGCAGGTGATCGTCACGCGGGCGCCCATGCCGCGGGCGCGCCGCGCCAGCCCGCGGCCGACGTGCCCGTACCCGCACACCACGAACCGCTTCCCGGCGAGGAAGGTGCCGGTCGCGCGCAGGATTCCGTCCAGTGTGGACTGCCCGGTGCCGTGGGTGTTGTCCACCTCCCACTTGGTCACGACATCGTTGACCAGCACCACCGGGAAGGTCAGCCGCGGGCGCAGTTCCTCGCGCAGGAGCTGGCTTCCCTCGGAGGTCTTCTCGGTCGCGGCGACCAGGTTCGGGAATGCCTCGGGGTCCTGCACGATGGTCCGCAGCATCGCCCCGCCGCTGTCGAGCGCCAGGGTGGGGCCGCCGTCGAACGCCCGGGCGCATTCGACGACGGCCTCCTGCACCGCCTCCGGGGTCATCCCGCGGCGGCCGAACACCCGCACCCCCGTCTTCGCGAGGGCCGCGGCGACGTCGTCCTGGGTGGAGACCTCGTTCCCGCCGGTCCAGGCGACCTCCGCGCCGGCCGCGGCGAGGAGCTCGACCAGCACGCCGGTCTGCTTGGTGAGGTGAGCGCATCCGCTGATCCGGTGCCCGCGCAGCGGCTGGGAGGTGCGCAGATCGGCTTGCAGCCCGTCGAGCACGGGCATCTGCGAGCGCGCCGCGCGCAGCGCCTCCTCGCCCTGCGCGACGAGCTCGGCATCGGTCGGCGATACCGCCCAGGTCATACCATCGCTCCGTCCAGCGCGTGCCTGCACGCGCAGTCGACGTCCTCCGGCAGGGCGCCCACGAGGCCGCGGACCATGTCCAGGACGTGCTCGGAGTTGGCGTTGAACGCCTTGAGCACGCCCGCGTGCGAGACGACCTCGGATTCCTCGTCGCCGGCCACTTCCTTGGCGGCGACGTCGTAGTCGGTGATGTAGGAGACGTTGGAGTAGCAGAGCTCCAGCTCGCGGGCCAGCACGACCTCCGGGAACTGGGTCATGTTCACGAGGTGCCAGCCCTGGCCGCTGAACCACTTGCTCTCGGCCGCGGTGGAGAACCTCGGCCCCTGGATCACCACCACCGTCCCGTTGCGGTGCACCCGGGTGCCCAGCCCGGTGAGGGTTTCGTAGGCCAGGCCGCGCATCCGCTCGCAGTACGGGTAGGCGGAGCTGATGTGCGCGGAGGTGTCGCCGCCGCTGAAGTAGCTGTCCGGCCGGCCCCAGGTGCGGTCGACGAACTGGTCGACCAGCACGAAGTCGCCCTTGCGGTACTCGCGCTGCAGGCTGCCGACGGTGTTGAACGCGACGACCTGGCGGACGCCGAGCTGCTTGAGCGCCCACAGGTTGGCGCGGTACGGCAGCTCGGAGGGCAGGAAGTCGTGGTTGCGGCCGTGCCGGGGGAGGAACGCCACGCGCCGCCCGGCGACCTCGGCGATGCTGATCGGCGCGCTCGGCTTGCCGTAGGGCGTGTCGACTTCGACGTCCGTGCTGTCGTCCAGGAACCGGTAGAAGCCGGTTCCACCGATGAGGGCGATCGATGCGTTTTCCATGATGTGTCTCCTCACTGGCGGCACGTTCACTTGCGGTGGGGGCCGGCGCCGATGTCGGCGCGGACCATCCCGGTGAGCTTGTCGAGTTGTGCGGCGACATGTGGGGTGTCGGCCAGCTCGCCGTAGAGCCGGATCCCCCCTTCAGTCGAAGACGGGCGCAGCAGGAACCACTGCCCGTCCCCGAGCCAGCACTTGATGCCGTCCACCTCGGTGATCCGCTGCGGCCGGGCGCCGAGGACCTCGGCGAGCGCCCGGACGCCGATCGCCCGCAGCCGGTCCGGGCCGGCCGATCCCGGCACGCGGGTCTCGAACCAGCGCAGCGCGCCGTTGCGCGTGCGCACGTCGTCGACCAGCACGGACAGCGGCGCCCGGGTGCGGTGCAGGACGTCGGCGAGCGCGGCGACGGCGGCGAACGGATCGCGGTCGAGGCCGTGCTCGGCGAAGCCCAGGTCGCCGACGCCGCCGCAGGCCGCCGCGGCGAGCCCCTGCGCGAGCAGCGGCGAGAGGTGTTTGAAGCCGATCGGGTGTTCGTCGATCTCGTAGCCGAGGCGTTCGGCGACCCGGTGCACGATCGTGCCGGTGGCGACGGTGATCGCAACCCGGCGCGCCGCACCGGTCGGCTCGTCTGAGCTGCGATGTTCCAGCAGCAGCGCGAACAACTCGTGCGGCAGCACCGAATCGCCGCGCTCGTCCAGCACGTACATCCGGTCGCCGTCGCCGTCCAGGACGATCCCGAGATCCGCGCCCGAGGAGAGGACTTCCCGCGCCGCGCGGGTCCGGCTGGCGGGCGAGGACGGGTCAGGGATCAGCCCGCCGAAGTCCGGCATCGGTTGGCAGCCAACGGGAATCGGCTGCCAACCCAGCGTCGTGCACAGCTTCGCCATCGGAGTGCCCGCGACGCCGTGCAGCCCGTCCACGACGACGCGCAGCCGTCGGCGGGCCGGTTCGCGCGTCAGGGCAGCCGCGGCCGCCACGTGCGGATCGGTGAGGTCGGCGGCCGTTTTCCACGTCGTCGTCGCGCGCGCGTCGCCGGGCGGTGGGCTCGGGTCCGCGGGCCCGCTGAGCAGCTCGACCACGCGGCGCTCGGCCTCGCTGGTCAGTGGCGCGCCCGGGGCGACCTTCGCCTTGACGCCGTTCCAGTTCGGAGGGTTGTGGCTGGCCGTGATCAGCAGGGCGGCGTCCACGGTGCCGGTGCGCACCGCATGCGTCGCGGTGGGCGTCGGCAGGTGCGGCACCACGGTGTTGCGCCGCACGCCGAGCGCTTGGGCCGCCGCGGCGACCGCGTTCGCCGCGGCTTCGCCCTGCTCGCGGCCGTCGAATCCGATCAGCAGGTCGTCGCAGGGCCGGGCCTGCCGGACGACCCGCAGGATGCAGGCGGCCACGGTCGCGGCGTTCGCGGCGGTGAACTCGTCGCCGATCACGCCCCGCCAGCCGTCGGCGCTGGGGCGCGGTCCGAGTGGGGGGTTCACCTGGTTCTCTCCTACGGGGAGGTGGGTGCCTGGCTCAAGAGCCGGTCGGCGAATGTCGTTCTGTTCTTTGCCTTCGAAGCGGCGTCAGCCGCACCGCCACGCAAAACGAGTCCTCCAGCAGGCTTCAAGCCAGTGCATCGACCACTTCGGACAGTGCGGCGAGGTGGCCGCGGGCGCCCGGTGCGGTCACCGCCAGCGCGCCTGCCCGGTTTCCCAGCCGGAGGCGGAGTTCCGGCTCGAACCCGGCCAGCGCCGCCAGCACGTAGCTCGCGGCGAAGGCGTCGCCCGCGCCGGTCGGGTCCACCACCTCGACCGGCACCGAGGGGCAGTCCCAGCGCCGGCCCGAGCGCACCAGCCGGGAGCCGCCGTCGCCGAGGGTGATGACGAAGTCCTGGTCGTCCCGCGCCCGGCCGGCGGCCTCCAGCGCCCGCTGGAGGTGCCCGAACTCGTCCCGGTTGGCCAGCACCACGTCGCACTCGGGCAGCAGCTCCGCGATGACCGGATCGCGGGAGTAGATGCCGCCCGGGTTCCAGCACAGCAGCGGCCGGTGCGGCGCGGCGCGCGCGAGCCGCACCGCCTCCTGCAACGCCGCGCGGCTGGGGTCGAACAGCACCACGGCGTCGTAGCCGGCGAAGTCGATCGCGCCGAGGTGGGCCTCGGTGAGCAGCTCGTTCGCGCCGCGCACCAGCAGCATGTAGTGCTTCTCGTCGAAGACCGGGATCACCGCGTGCCCCGTCGACGCGCCCGGGTGCCGGACGATGAGCGAGGTGTCCACGCCCCGCTCGGCCAGGTCGGCCACGATCCAGTCGCCGTGCTCGTCCGCCCCGACGGCCGCGGCCAGGCCGGCCCGCACGCCGAGCGCGGCGAACGCCGACGCGCAGTTCCCGGCGTGCCCGCCGACGGAGGTGATCGACTCGGTGACGAGGACGGCGCCCTCGTCGTCGGGTTCCTTCTGGGCGAGCAGGATCGTGTCGACGTTCAGCGATCCGACGAGCAGCACCCGCGCGCGTCCCGCCACGTCGGCGAGCTCCGCCGCCGGGGAGGCCACCCCGGCCGGTGCTCCGGGGCCGAGCCGGCTGGACATCGCGGGTTCACCCCCTCCCCGCGGGCACGATGGCGATGGCGCTGATCTCCACGCGGCACCCGGTTTCGGCCAGCCGAGCGACCTCGACCAGCGTGCTGGTGGGGGAGAGCCCGGCGAGGACCTCGTTGCGGACCGCGGAAACCCGGTCGAAGTCGGTGGCCACGTCGGAGAGGTAGACGGTCAGGCTGACCACGTCGGCGAGCTCCCCGCCGGCGGCCGCCAGCACCGCGCGGATCCGGTCGAAGACCACCTCGGTCTGCTTGCCCGCGTCGTCCGGCGCGACGACCCCGCCGTCCGCGTCGGTCGCCACCTGCCCGGTCACGAACACCCACCGGGCGTCGGCGGGCACGCGCACGGCGATGCCCGGCGAGTAGTTGCCGATCGGCTTGGAGTGCCCCTCGGGCACCAGGAAGTCCTTCTGCAGCATCATGCGGGAACTCTTTCTGGGTAGGGCCCGTACGTGGATGTCGTTGCGGCCAAGCGGATTTCGCGGACTTCGACGTGCGGGGGCAGCGCGAACAGGCCGTCGACGACCTGCGCGACGTCCCGCGCGGAGAGCGCGCCCGCCCGGGTGCCCGGCCGCGCGTCCGCGTGCGACCCGCTGAAGTGGGTGTCCACCCGGCTCGGCAGCACCAGGCTGATCCGCAGCCCGGCCGCGCGGTGCTCCCGGCGGGCGACCTCCAGCAGGGCGAGGGTGCCCGCCTTCGCGGCCGAGTACGCCGCGCGGTCGGGGAACGGGTGCACCGCGGAGTCCGAGAGCACGCCCACCACCAGCGGGTGCGCCGCCCGGCGCAGCGTCGGCAGCGCGGCCTGCAGGACGTGGAAGGCGCCGTCGAGGTTGGTGCGCAGCGCGGCGGACCACTCCGGCGCCGGGACCTCCGCCAACGGCCGCCACACCCCGGCACCGGCGTTGAGCACCAGGCCGGTCAGCGCCTCGGAACCCGTTGCGCAGGAACGGATCCCAGCCTCGACCTGGTCCCGGTCGCCGACGTCGACCGCCTGCTCCACCACGGCCGCGCCGTGGCCGCGCGCCAGCTCCGCGGTCTCGCCGAGGTCGTCCCGGCTGCGCGCCCACAGCACCAGGTCGTGGCCGGTGCGGGCCAGGGCGATCGCGATCTCGCGGCCGATCCCGCGGCTCGCGCCGGTGACGAGCACCCGCCCCCGGCCGCTCATGACGAACCCCGCAGCTCCGGCCGTGCGATGCGTCCCGGCACGATCTCCATTCCTTCCGACACCGTCGCCACCAGGTGCGGCACGAGGTCCTCGATCAGCTGAAAGGCGAGGTCGACGGACTTCACCGAGGTGCGGTGGTCGCCGCCGACGGTGCACAGCCGCCCGTCCCGGACCAGCCCGGCCGCCACCACGCCCACCGAGCCGGGGGCGAGCGCCCCGCGCTTCGCGTGGTGCACGGCGATCGTGCGGCCCCGGGCGGTACCGGCCGCGGCGATCAGCAGCGCGCCGGAACACACGCCGTAGACCGGCGTTCCGGCGGCGCTCGCATCGCGGACCGCGGCCAGCAGTTCCTCGTCCAGCGCCGCATCGGCGGCCCCGCGACCGCCCGGGATCACGACCGCGTCAGCAGCGGTGAAGTAGCGCAGATCCGCTGCCACCCCGATCGGCACGCCGCCGGACGTGCTGAGGTGCGGGACCGGGCCGGCCAGCCGCACCTCCAGCTCCTCCGGCGCGACGCTCGCGGCCTTGGCCAGCACCGCGTACGCGCCGAACAGGTCCAGCTCGTTCACGCCGGGATAGGCCAGAACCGCGATCCGGGCCGGGTGCGCTCCGTCGGCGGACCGCATCACCGACCGGTCGCCACGTCGGCGGCTTCGAGCTTGCGGAAGCCCTCCTCGACCATGTCCGGCGTGTAGCTCGGGTGCCCACCGGCCGGGGACTTCAGCACCCGCACCGCGGCCACCGGGAACCCGGGCAGCTCGGCGCGGCGGCTCGCGGCGGCGACGCGGATCAGGTCGATGATCACCCCGGCCGCGTTGCTGGAGTCCTGCACCTGCAGCTTCAGGTCCAGCGAGATCGGCGTGCCCGCCCACCCGAGGCCCTCGATGTTCAGCACGGCCACCTTGTGGTCCTTGAGGTGCCCGATGTACCCGGCGGACGGGATGACCTCGATCTTGTCCGGGCTGATGTTGTCCTGCGCCAGCGCGTTGATCTTGGAATCGCGCTTGCTCGCGCCGTGGTCGCGCAGGTTGCGGAAGTCCTCGTTGCCGCCGAAGTTCAGCTGGTAGGAGCTGGCCAGGGTGAGGCCGCGCTCGGCGATCAGCCCGAGCAGCGCCCGGTGCACCACCGACGTGCCGAAGTGGCTGGCGAGGTCGTCGCCGACCAGCGGGACGCCGGCGGACTCGTAGGCGGTGAGCATCTCGGGCGACCGCGCGACGATCTCCGGCGTGCAGTTGACGAACGCGACCTTGGCCTCCAGCGCCGCCTTCGCGTACGCGTCGGCCGCCCACTGCAGCCCGGTCGGCAGCGAGTACAGCAGCACCTCGGCGTCGCTCTCGCGCAGCTCGGTGACGATCCGCCGGAACGCCTCGGACTCCGGGCCGGCGTCCGCCTCCGCGAGGCCCGCGGTGACCTCGAACTTCGGGTCGGGCAGGTCGACTTCGAGGCGCGGGTAGTTGTTCGGCTCGGCCAGGACGGCCTCGGCGAACGGCTTGCCGACCTTGTTGGGGTGCAGGTCGAACGCGGCCACGAACTCGATGTCGCTCACCCCGAGGCCGCCGATGCGGGCGCGCTTGATCCCCGGGAACTCCGACTCGGGCACGCCCTGGGCGGCCAGCTTCGCGTAGAGCTGGGCGCCCTGGAACAGCGCGGAGATGTTGTTGCCGACACCTGCCACGGCCAGTCGTAGCTTGGCGGTCATTTCTCTCCTATCGTCAACGGTCGTGCGATTGCCTGCCACCGGCCGCCGGGCGCGGTCCACCCGGTCGGCCGGCGGCCATGCGTTTCACCGCTCGTCGTGCGTGAGCGCCTGGTGCAGGAGCTGTTGGGCGACAAGGGCATCGTCGAATCCGGCGATCAGCCCGGCGTGCTGTCCATCCACTTCGGACAGCCGGTCGAGGATGGCCGGGTACGGGTTCATGTCGTGCGCCGGGAACGCCGTGACGACGGGACCGGCCGCGCCCAGGGTGCTCACCAGCAGCCGTGCGCTGCCGTCGTCGGGGGAGGCCTCGACCACCAGGACGGCGCGCGCGGCCTGCACGATCACCTGGAAGCACCGGCGCCCGGCGGCGATCCGGGAGACGAACACCCGCGCGTGCCGGTCGCCCGCGTCGGCGAGCCAGACGTCGGCGACGTCCTCCGTCTCGCACCGCACCGGCCCGGTCGGCCCGCGGCGCTCCTTGCACGCCACCGCCGTCCGCGCTCCGGTGACCTGCCAGTCTCCCGGCGCGATCCAGCGGAGGACGTCGAAGAGGTGCACGCCCTGGTCGGCCAGCGCGCCCGCGCCCGCGTGCTCGCGCCGGTGGCGCCACGGGAAGGCGGTCTCCGGGCCGGCCAGGAAGTCGTGGTGGAAGGTGAGTTCCACGTGGTGCACCTCGCCGAACTCGCCGGCCTGCACGAGGCGCCGCAGTTCCCGCAGCGCGGGGTTGATGCGCCACTGGAAGACGACGGCGGCCCGCTGCGCGCTCGGGTGGCCGGCCAGCCGGGCGGCCGCGGCGACGTCGTGGGCGAGCGGCTTGTCCGCGATCACCGCCAAGCCGCTGTCGAGCGCGGCCGCCGCCAGCTCCTCGTGCGTGTCGGGCGGCGACGAGATCACCGCGGCGTCCACCCCGCCGTCGGCGATCGCGCCCACCACGTCGGTCGTGACCGTGCCGATCCCGTACCGGGCGGCCAATTCCTCGGCGCGTGCGCGGTTGGAGTGGTAGCCGAGCACGCGCACATCGGCGGCGCATCTGCCTAGCCATTCGAGGTGCTGCTGCCCGAATCCCGCTCCGGCCACGAGGAAACGCACGTGAACTCTCCTTCTGCAACGCCGGCGCAGCGGCCGCATGAGAAATGAGCTGCGGCGATGAGAAAAGGCGTCGCGAGCCCGCGCGGTCGAACTGCAAGAATGTAAGTTTTGCGATTCGAGAACGATAACCAGTGCACATTTCCGCACTTTTGTTTGAAGTTATCACCGGCTCCCATCGGCCGCAAGGGAGCCGGGGCCCTACCAGGTTCGGGTAAATGCGGTGCTCGGCCCCGCCGAAGGAGTGGTGTTTTTCCCACACTTCCCGGAACTGGTGATGGCGGCATTCGCGATCGTCCAGTTCGGTCGAACGGGGTGCCGTTTGCCGTCGTGCGGGGCGTGCCCGACCGCGGGGTTAACGCGGCGCACACACCCGCGACGTGAATTCGGCGAACACCCTTCGCGGTCGCGGCCTGCGGCCGTTCCGGTAGTGACAGCCCTGTTCGGCCGCGTGCCGGGGGCCTTTCGGTGCCGCAGGGTCACCATTCGTCCACTTGAATATGATGTGGGACACTCTGCGATTTTTGACCCAGGTTGGTATCCTGCCAGGCTTTCGAGCGGGCGTTCGGCCGCCCTCTGCTGGATGGCCGGATAATTTGTGCTAAACGGGCTCAGTGGTGGCGAACGGACAGTTTCTTGACATCGGATGCGGTGTCGGTAGCATTTGAAAAAGATGCTGGACTGGACCAACTGCGCCCATCGGTCCAACGAGTTTTCGCTCCGCCGCGCGGAGCCGTGCCCGGCTTCCGGAAATACGCGTGATGTTCGGTTCGGCGGCGTGCGCCGATGACCTGCGCCGCCCTTCCCATTCGAGACAGGAGTGAATGTGATTGACATCGGAATCATCGGTGGGACCGGTTTCTACAAGTTCTTCGACCAGTCGGAGCAGGTGACCGCGACGACGAAGTACGGGGACCCGAGCGCCCCCATCACCATCACCGAATGGGCCGGGAAGACGATCGGCTTCCTGCCCCGGCACGGGCGCAACCACGAGTACCTGCCGCACCGGGTCCCGTACCCGGCGAACCTCGCCGCGCTGCACGACCTCGGCGCGCAGCAGATCCTCGGCTTCAACGTCATCGGCAGCCTCTCGCCGGAGGTGGGCAAGGGCCACTTCGTGCTGATCGACCAGCTCATCGACCTCACCTGGGGCCGCAACTGGACGATCTTCGACGAGCCCGGCGGCGCCCACGCCGACGCCGCGCACCCGTACTGCGAGCGGCTGCGCCGGCAGGCCATCGAGGCGCTGAAGGACACCGACGAGGTCGTGCACCCGCGCGCCACGGCCGCGGTCATCAACGGCCCCCGGTTCCAGACCAAGGCCGAGAGCCGCATGTACCGCAACTGGGGGGCCGACGTCATCAACATGACGCAGTCCACCGAGGCGTCGCTCGCACGCGAGCTGGAGCTCTGCTACGTCAACCTCTCCTACTGCACCGACTACGGCGTCATCTCCGAAGACCTGGCCCCGGAAAGCGGCGACGCGCCGGTGAAGCACGTCGACGTCGTGGCGCAGTTCCAGCGCAACCTCCACCGCGTCGAGCCGGTGGTCCGCACCGTGACGCAAGCGCTCCGGGACGACCCCTCCTGCGGATGCCGCTCGGCTCTGGACGGCTGCTGGGTGCGTGCCTGAGCCCGGCACGGCGCGATCGACGAGGAGAGGACGAATGGGCGACTCAGTGCATGACGTGGCAGTCGAGGACCTCGCGGAGATCCAGGCCCGGGAGCCGGACGTCGTCGGGCGCAGCAAGCGGGTCTGGCGAATCGGCGAGGACGCGTGCCTCATCGAACTGGTGCCGAGCCTGCGCAGCTTCACCTACGACCGGGACGAGCTGATCGAGTCGACCGGTTCGCTGCGGATGGACTTCTACGAGCTGGCGGCGCAGCAGTTGGCGAAAGCCGGTGTGCGGACGGCTTTCCGGCGCCGCACCGGCCCGATCAGCTACCTGGCGGACTACCGCCCGGCGCCGCCGTTCGAGGTCATCGTCAAGAACGTGGCCACTGGATCGACCACCAGGAAGTACCCCGGCCTGTTCGCCGAGGGGCACCGGTTCGAGCCGCCGGTGGTGAAGTTCGACTTCCGCATCGACCCGGAGGACCAGCCCATCGGCGAGGACTACCTGCGGGCGGCCGGGGTTCCCGTCGCGGCCTTCCACGACCTGGCCCTGCGGACCAACGCCGCGCTGCGGCACTGGATGGCGCCGCTGGACCTCTGGGACTTCTGCCTCGTGGTCGCGGTCGACACCGACGGCGAACCCACGGTGATCTCCGAGGTGTCGCCGGACTGCATGCGGGTTCGCGACCAGCACGGCAACGCGCTGGACAAGGACCTCTTCCGCGCGGGCGACGGCGTCGACGTGATCACGGAACGCTGGCAGGAGTTGATCGCGCATGTCCGAGACGCGCGCTGATCGCCTGCCCCGCGTCGCGCTGGTGACCGGCGCCAACCGCGGCACGGGCAAGGCGATCGCGGAGCGCCTGACGCGGGCCGGCGTGCGGGTGTGGACGCTGAGCAGGCGTCCGGACCCGGGCCCGCGGTCGCTGCCGTGCGACCTGGCGGACGTCGACGCGGTGCGGGACCGCGTCGACGAGGTGGTCGAGGCGGAAGGCGACCTGGACCTGGTGGTCGCCAACGCCGTGGACCGCTACTTCGCCACGGTCGCCGAGCTCGACCTCGCCCGCTGGTCGCAGGCGCTCACGGTGAACCTCACCTCCGTGCTCGCCCTCGTGCAGGCGGCGCTGCCGGCGCTGCGCCGCACGAACGGCAGCATCGTGCTGATGGGCAGCCACGCGGGCACGCGGTACTTCGAGGGCGGCGTCTCCTACAGCGCGGCGAAGGCGGCGATGAAGGCGGTGTGCGAGTCGCTGCTGCTGGAGGAGCGGCCGAACGGCGTGCGCACCACGCTGATCAGCCCGGGTGCGATCGCCAACGAGGACGACGACCGCTCGAAGCTGAAGATGACGGTGGAATCCGTGGCGGAAGTGGTCTGGCAGGCCGCCTGCGTGCCGTCGGACACGGTGATCGGCGAGCTGGAGTGCCGTCCGTCCGCATTGGCCGCGCCCACCGTCAGCGGCATCGACCGAC
This sequence comes from Saccharopolyspora sp. NPDC050642, assembly GCF_040654735.1. Taxonomy (NCBI): domain Bacteria; kingdom Bacillati; phylum Actinomycetota; class Actinomycetes; order Pseudonocardiales; family Pseudonocardiaceae; genus Saccharopolyspora; species Saccharopolyspora sp. NPDC050642. Next base: position 67,139 of record NZ_JBFAIN010000041.1, read on the forward strand.
TCCAGGCGGTGTGACCACAGTGGACATTGGATCGAGCGGAGGGGGTGGCGTGCGCCGCCCCGGGACAGGTGTGGGCCCGGATCCCCGGACCTGGGCCCGCGAGGACATCGACGCGATCGCCCGCCGCGCCGCGCTGCTGACCGAGGCCGACCCCGCGCTGATCGGCGCGGTCGTCGAGCTCGCGGCCAGGTGGGGGCGGTCGGGAGGCCGCCACCGGCCGTGGGAGGGCGACGCCATCGACGCGCTCCGCGGCCGCGGAGCCGCGGTCGACGAGGAGTCCGTGGCGCTGAGCATGCGGGCCGGGCGCGCGGTCCTGTCCGGGCTGGCGATCGCGCCGTCGCCCTACCCGAGCGGTCCCCTCGGCAGCGCGGCCGACGCACTGGCCGCCGACGTGCTCGACGCGATCTGCTGCGAGTACGCGGGCCGGCGGTTCCGCGTGGAGGTGGACGCGGAACTCGCCGTGCTGGAGCGCTGTGCGAGCAGATCTGCCGTGCGCAGCGCGGTCGCCGGCAAGCGGCAGGTGGTTCAGCGCCTCACCAAGGAGCTGCGCAGGCTTTCCGACGAGGAACCGCAACTCCCGGAGGGCGGCGAGCCGCTCGTGCACGACGACGGGGAGCACGTCTCGGTCCGGTTCGCCCCGGCGAGCTCCACCCGGAACACCGTCGTCAGCTTCACCAGCCCGGTGCGGCTCGACGTGGCGGCGGGCGGCGTGGTGGCGCTGGACCTGCTCGACACGCCGGACCTCCTCGCGACGGTGACGGTGCCGGGATCGGGGCCCGCCAAGGCGGATTACGACTCCGGCTGGCTGTGGATCACGGTCGCGGCGGAGACGGCGACGGCGCGCCGCACCGGGGTCGCCGACGTGGACGCGCTGCTCGACGGGTTCCAACTCACGGCCCTGCACGTCTACCCGCGGGAACCGCTGATCGTGAGCGACTGGTGAAGGCGGGCTCGGCGCGGGTGCCGGTGCCCATCGATCTCGTCGCGACCGACCTGGACGGCACGCTGCTCACCGGCGACGGCGAGCTCGGCGACCGCGTACGGGCGGCCGTCCGGCGCGCGCAGGAGCACGGCGTCCACGTCGCCTTCATCACCGGCCGTCCCTTCCGCGAGACGATCTCGATGCTGGCCCGGGCGGGGCTGCGCGGCTTCACCGCCGCGAGCAACGGCGCCCTGATCAGCGACGAGCGCGGAGAGATCCGGTACGAGCAGGTGCTGACCGCGACCAGCGCGGCCTGGGCCGTCGAACGGCTGCGGGCGGGGATCGGCTCGGTCTCCATCGGCGCGGTCAGCGCGGAGGAACTGGCGCTGGATCCGGACTTCCCGGCCGACCTCGCGAGCAACTGGCGCGATCAGCTGGGTGCCGGGTCCGTGCCGGACCTGGTGCGCGGTGGGCGGGTGCTCAAGCTGCTGGTCGCCCACCCGCACCGGTTGGCGGGTGAGCTGGCGGCCATGACGGCGGAGCTGCTGGGCGGCGGTTTCGCCGTCACCTACTCGACGACGCGCTTCCTGGAGGTCTCGCACCGGTCGGCGGACAAGGGCGTGGCGGTCGAGTTGATCGCCGACGCGCTGCAGGTGGAGCTCAGCCGCGTCGCGTGCGTCGGCGACATGCCCAACGACCTGCCGATGCTGGGCCGCGGCGGCCTCGCGGTCGCGGTGGCCAACGCGGCGGATTCCGTGCTCGCGGCGGCCGACCTCGTCATCCCGACCAACGAGGAGCACGGAGTCGCGACGCTGCTGGACGCGGTGGTCGAACAGCGGAGGGCCGCCCACGGGGTCCGCAGTTTCAATTGAAACTGCGGACCCCGCCAGTGACTCCCGAAGGGGGCCGCCATGCGCGACCAGTGCTCGAAGGAGCTTCAGCGGGACGGCGACTGCTCGGATTCCGTTCGGGCATCGGAGGATTCCGCGCCGGAGCCGATCAGCCGCCGGCCGACGACGTAGATGACGAACCCGATCAGCGCGAACAACGCCATGGCACCGAAGGCGAGGTTGATCGGCAGCGAGCTCACCGCCGCGCCCGCTGTCGCCGCGCCCGCCGCGTTGCCGACCAGGAAGATCGTCACCAGCCAGGCGAACGCTTCCGTGACGGTGCCCGGCGGGCAGATCCGGCCCACCAGCACGTACGAACAGGTGAGGGCCGGGGCGAGGAAGAGCCCACCGATGAAGGCGAGGACGGTCATCGCGATGGCGCCGGGCGTCAGCATCAGCGGCAGGTACAGCGCGGCCAGCGTGCCGAGCAGCACCAGGAGCCGCTTGCTGTCCCGGCTCTTCCACACCCGGGCCCCGTAGACGATGCCGCCGATCATCGCGCCGACCGCGTTCGCGCTCAGCAGCACGCCGTTCATGCTGGGCAGGGACACGTGCTCGGAGTAGGCGACGGCGAGGATGCTGAACGCCCCCATGGCCGCGCCGACGCCGCAGTTGCACACCAGCACGACGGTCAGCAGCGGCGAGCGGAGCGGGCCGAGCCAGTGCCGTTCGGCGTGCACCGGCCGCCAGCGCCAGACCGGCGGGGCGAGGCAGAAGACCACCACGCCGATCAGGCCGAACATCCCGGTCGCCAGCACGACGTAGGCGGAGGGGGCGATGGCGATGCCGCCGGCCACCAGCAGGGGGCCGCTGATGAAGATGACCTGCTGGGTGGAGGAGTCCAGCGCGTAGCCGGCTTCGAGCTGTTCCTTGGGCAGGATGTCCGCCCACAGGCTGCGCAGGCACGCCTCCAGCGGCGGGGTGAGGGCGCCCGCCAGCACCACCGAGGCGCCGAGCGGCAAATAGTCGTCGACGGGGAGGAACGCGGCCCCGAAGAAACCGATCGCCGAGCCGGCGGCGGAAATGAGCATGACAATCGGTTGGCCGAACCGGTCGACGAGTCTGCCGAGCAGTGGGGAACCGCCCGCGGTGCTCAAGGCGTAAATCGCGGTGAAAAGACCGGCGACCTCGTAACCGGCCTGCTGCTGCCGGAGATGGATGGCGATCGCGATCGGAGCCATTCCGTTCGGCAATCTGCCGACAATGCTTGATCCGAGCAGGTGAGCGACATACTTCTGCCGAAGCATGGCCACGTACTGCACTGTTTCTACCTCCTGCGAGATCGGCGGCGGGAAACGACCGGCGGTCCGGGTGGTGGCCTTGTCGTGTTCTCGCCCGTTCCTGCCCAGTTGATGGATCAGCCGTGGGCGAGCGTACCGGCGGAGATTTCGCCGACGTTGGCGACCCGGTGGAGATCCTAGTCGCGCGCGAGGGAGCGGGCGAGGTTTCCGACGGCCTCTCGCGAAATGCGCTCATCTCTGTCCGGAGGTGTTCCACTGGCCGATTCAGCCTTGATGACCTGCGAATAGTGCTGTCGCAGTGGTCTTTACCGGGAATATTCCAAAGTGTCGGTATACGTCGATTCGACCTTTCGCGCCACTCGTTCTGGCGATTGACGCACATCGGTGTGCGCCCTTTCGGCTTCGGTGTGTGGCGTCCGAAAATTCCGCTCGCCCCGATGGCGGTCCGCGTAATGCGTTGCAGCGAATGGGTGAACATGGAGTTCGCTCCCGCTAACCGCCCAGCGTGGCGCAGGTGGAAGAACCAGCAGATGTCGGTTTTGTTCGGCAACGCGTTCTAGTCGGCCGGGCAAATGGTGCGCTCGACTTCATTGCGGGGCTGCTGTAGGGTCGGCTCCAGTGTTGGGGAAATGTGAATTCACCCGCTCAATGTCCCGGGAGTCTTCTCCAGCACCGGCGCCCCGTGAAAAATGACGTGGCTGCCTTTCGAAGATGAGCGCACCCCGATCTTTCCGGAGTGCGCTCCAGGCTGACGTGACTGAGGAGAGCAGGGCTTTTCGATGGGTATGGTGCACGATCTGGCGCTGGCCGATCAAGGACAACGCAAGATAGATTTCGCGTCCCGGCGCATGCCGGTTCTGCGCACGCTGACCGAGCAGTTCGCGGAGACGAAGCCGTTCACCGGTCACCGCATCGCGGCTTGCCTGCACGTCACCACGGAGACGGCGAACATGGTGCGCGCGCTGGTCGCGGGCGGGGCCGAGGTCGCGCTGTGCGGATCCAACCCGCTGTCCACCAAGGACGACGTCGCCGCCTCGATCCAGCGGGACCTCGGCGCCGAGGTCTTCGCGGTGTACGGCGCCGACCGCGACACGTTCTACGAGCACGTCCAGGCGGTGCTCAAGACCCGTCCGACCATCGTCGTCGACGACGGCGCGGACCTCACCACCACGATCCACAACGACCACGCCGAGCTCCTCACCGACGTGATCGGCGGCACCGAGGTGACGTCCACGGGCGTCCTCCGGATCAAGAACATGGCCGACGACGGCGCGCTGCGCTACCCGGTGTTCCCGACGAACGACGCGGCCACCAAGCACCTGTTCGACAACCGCTACGGCACCGGTCAGAACACCATCGACGGCATCCTGCGGGCGACCAACATGCTGCTCGCCGGCTCGACCTTCGTCGTCGTCGGCTACGGCTGGTGCGGCCGCGGTGTCGCGATGCGAGCCAGGGGCATGGGTGCCAACGTCATCGTCGTCGAGGTCGACCCGGTGCGGGCGCTGGAGGCCGTCCTCGACGGCCTGACCGTGATGCCGATGTCGCGCGCCGCCGAGCACGGCGACATCTTCGTGACGGTCACCGGGAACCGGGACGTCATCACGATCGAGCACATGCGCAAGATGAAGGACGGCGCGGTCGTCGCGAACTCCGGCCACTTCGACATCGAGATCGGCGTCGAGGACCTGCGCAAGGAGGCCGAAGAGGTCACCGAGCTCCGCCCGAACTGCGTCGAGTACCGGCTCCCGGCGGGCAACCGGGTGCTGCTGCTGGCCGAGGGCCGGCTGGTCGGCCAGTCGGCCGCGGAGGCGCACCCGGCCGAGGTGATGGACATGACCTTCGCGACCCAGGCGCTGGCGCTGGAATACCTGGTGGCCAACGCGGAGTCGCTGCCCGCGGGCGTGCACGGCATCCCGAAGGACATCGAGAACCGCGTGGCGAAGGCGAAGCTGGACGCCTACGGCGTCGAGATCGAGCAGCTGTCCGACCAGCAGAAGCGGTACCTGACCGACTGGCGCGTCGGCACCTGATCGCCGCGTCCCGCAGCGGTCCCGCCCCGGTCGTCTCGACGCCCGGGGCGGGACCGTTTTTCGATCCGGAGCATCGCTCCCGCAGGTCGGCGGCCAGCTTGCCGCCTGGGACGAGCGGCCCGCCGGTGCTGTGGACGCCTCCGGCCCGGCCGATCGTGGTGGCCGACCTGACCGAGCACACCCCGGACACCTTCAGTGCGGCCTTCGGCCGGAGCCTGCCGACCGCGAGCAACGAGACCACGATCACGATGGCGGTGCTGTCGAACGTGGGAGACCTGCCGGATGTCGTGGCCCTGCGCCGCAGTCGGTCCCGGCTTCACCGAGCAGGAGTGGAACGTGCGCGCGCCCGGCTTGCCCCGCCGTCGCTGCTGCCCGTGACCGGCCTCTGTGGACGCACGCGGTCGGTGGCACCGGAGTTCACCCGACAAGGTAAGCTTTGAGCAGGAGCGCAACCGCGACGGCAGGCATTCGGCCGGTGGCGGGTGCGAGCAGCGCATGAGCCGGGGAGAGTCCCGCGACTGGATCTTCTGGTAGTGGGGCGGTTCCGCGTTCGTGTCACCTGTCCGAGCGATTTGGACGGCGAGTCGGATAACGATCCGGGATCACCGCACGATCTCGTCCATGCCCGGCTCGCGGCGGTCGGTTGGAGCACGGATGATTTGTCCGAGCCCGTGAGCCGCGGGCCGGAAAGACCGACTGTGCTGGTTGATCTGCTCGATTGCTGACCGAAACGAACTCGTGATGCGTTGCGCGCAACGGAATCCCGTTGCGCTTCGTCTCTTGAGCAGTGGTGGTTCGTCCAAGGGGACTGACAGAGGACGGGGGAGTCAGTATGTCCGCACCAGGTATCGGCAAGGAATCGCACATCTCGCTGCCGGATTTCGCCTCGGTCGCCAAGCTGCCGAAGCCGATCAAGGCGCTCGTCTACTTGATCATGCTCTCGGTGCTGACGGTGGCCGGGATCGGCGCGCTGATGGCCACGATCGCGGTCATCGGCCAGCTGACCGGAGCCTTCGACGTGTTCAGCTTCATCGGCTGAGCAGCAGACCGATCGGGGCCGGCGCATCGCACGGGTGCGCCGGCCCCGTTTTCGTCCGTCGGAAACCCCCGGTAGGCCGCTCGGCGTAACGCCGTGCGCAGCGCATTCGACCGGTCTGACCAATCGGGTCGTAGGCCGGTCGGCGGGTCCACCCGCCAGCTCCAACCCCCCGCGACATCGCTACGATCGCCGGTATTGCGAAAGCAATCCTGGGGCAGTAGCTCAGCAGGTCAGAGCAGCGGACTCATAATCCGTCAGGTCGTGGGTTCAAGTCCCACCTGCCCCACAAAACACCTGGTGGAACACGGACAGGCGGGGGAGATCATCTCCAGACCTTTCCCGCACTCTTGCGAACCGTGCTGATCCGCGATTTTGCGCTCCCGGGGCGGTCGGCAACGGCGTGCGAGATCGCCGCCCGGCAGCGAGCATCCTGAAGGCGAGATCCCTGACCGAGCCGAAGGCGCGAAAGGCGGCCATGAACGCACCGACGTCGGCCATCCCCGAACGCATCCGAGCGGACGTTCAGCGGCTCTGGGACTACCACGATCTCCACCACGATCTCCGGCCCTGCGACGTGGGCGTCGGTCTGGGCGGCCACGACCTCGGCGTGGCGGACCACGTCGTCGACCTCTACCGGGGTGGCTACTTCCCGCTGATCGTGTTCACCGGAGCGAACGCGCCGACAACGGTGGAGCGCTTCCCGAGGGGCGAGGCCGTGCACTACCGCGAACGCGCGCTGGAACGCGGTGTGCCGGACTCGGCGATCGCGGTGGAGCCGCG
>NZ_JBFAIN010000042.1:0-21760 GCF_040654735.1 Saccharopolyspora sp. NPDC050642
CATACATAAGTCAGGGCACCCACAGTCCAGGGAGCCTCTGAGGTTCCGCCACCCGCACCGCCACGCAAAACGAGGTTGGAAAAACCTCAATGGAACTTGCGGGACCTCAGCGGAAGTCGGCGATGTGGTCGTCGACCCATTCCCGGAAGGTCCGCGCCGGGCGGCCGGTCACCTGCTCCACGTGCGGGGACACCGGCTCCGGGTCGTGGGAGATCCGCTCCCAGTAGTCGAGCGCCCCGTCGGCGAACGAGGCCGGCCAGCCGTTGTCCAGCAGTTGGCGCCGGGCGGCGCCCCGGGAGATCTCCTCCCAGCGCAACTGGCGCCCGATGGCTTCGCCGATCGTCCGCAGCTGCTCGCTCTGGGTCGACACCTCCGGCCCGGTCAGGGCGTACGTCGCCCCGCTGTGGCCTTCGTCGACGAGCACCCGCACCGCGACGTCCGCGATGTCCTTCTCGTGGATCAGCGGCCGGGCCGCCGCGCCGTACGCATCGCGGATCACGCCCTCGGACCGGATCGCGTCGGACCAGCCCAGCACGTTGCTGGCGAATCCACCGGCGCGCAGGAAGGTCCAGTCCGCCTCGGATGCCTCGATGAGCCGCTCCACCTGGGTGTGGAACACCTCGTCGTCACCCGCGCTGGTGGCCGACAGGTAGACGACGCGCCCGGCCCGCTTCGCGATCGCGTCCACGACCGGCGGCGCGAGCTCCGCCGACAGCAACGGCCAGACCAGGAACACCGACCCGACCCCATCGAGCGGCAGCGAGTCCGGGGCCGTCACGTCGCCTCGGACCACCTCCACCCCGTCCGGTGCCGCCACCTCGGCCGGGTGGCGCGTCGTCATCGCGCGGACCTCGACGCCCTCCGCCAGCAGCCCCTCGACGACATGCCTGCCCACCTTGCCGGTCGCACCCACCACGAGAACCTTGTCGCCGCTCATCCTCAGCACCCCTTCGCTCGACTGGCACGAACGCTAAGAGTTCGACATAACTAGAGGTCAACACCGCATCCGGCGGCTTGACCTCTAGCGCGCTGGAGGTTCGATGCTTGGGACCAGCACTGATCCCGTGACCCTCGGGGGCGAACAATGCCGGTGGAAGTCGGAATCTTCTTGCCCAGCGCGGCGGAGGCAGAGATCCGGGAGGCGGCCTACCACGCCGTGGACGCCGAGCTGGACGCCATCTGGAGCGGCGATCACCTCGCCAACGGAGTTCCGTCGCTCGACGGAATGCTCGCGCTGGCCACGGCGGCTGCCGTGACCGAGTGCATCGACATCGGTTTCGCCGTCTACCTGCCCGCGCTGCGCCCGCACGTGTGCGCCGCCAAGCAGATCGCGACGCTGCAACACCTCACCGGCGGCGACCGCCTGCACCTCGGCATCGGCGTCGGCGACCACGACAGCGGCTACGCCGCCGTGGGCCTCGACGCCGCTACGCGCGGCCGGCGCACCGATGAGTTCCTGCAGCTCCTGCCGTCACTGCTCGCCGGCGAGCCGACGGCGCTGCCGCACGGCGCGACCGCCCAGCTCGCCCCGGCTGCCGCCGTGCCGCCGCTGTGGATCGGCGGCTCCGCGCCCGCCGCGCTGCGCCGCGCGGCTCGCTTCGGCGACGGCTGGTTCGCCGAGCTGCACACGCCCGAGGAGATCCGGACGAACGCCGAGCGGCTGCGCGAGCTCGCCGAGCAGCACGGTCGTCAGGCGCCACACCTGGCGATCGCGATCCAAGGCAGCCTGGTCCAGCGTCCCGATGACCGCGTGCACGAACGCTGCGCCGAGAATCTGGCTAAATCCTTCGGCATTCCGGTCGACGAGGCCCGCGGCTACGTCGTCGCCGGGACTCCGGAGCAGGTCGCCGAGCAGCTCGCGGCGTACGCGGAGGCGGGCGTGGAGAAGATCGCGCTCGCCGTCGACGGCGACTGGCACGACTCCTGCGATCTGCTGGGCCAAGTCCGGCAGATCCTCACCCCGGGCGGGCGCCCGAAGTGCTCCCGATCGTCGAAGTGACGCCTTCGCCGGTGCCATCCGCCTGAAACCCGCGGCGGTGCGGGTAGCGCCGCCCGGACCCGACTCCAGACGGTGACCGAGCCCCCTCGCCGAACGCTGCAGCCCCGGCGTCCCGCACCGCCTCGACATGGCGTCGCGCTCCTGACGACGCGGAGCCCATCTCACCCGAGGGCATTGGTGGCGACGGTGGAGGTTCCGGTGTTGAGGACGGCGTCGAAGGCGTCGAGGACCGAGATGTGCAGGTAGGAGCTTTGCAGCCGGGTGCGGTCGGGGTGCGTGGCGCCGGGGGTCTGCGGGCCGGCCTCGCGGAGGCCGGCCAGGCTGAAGCCGAGGTCGGCGTCCGCGAAGGCGGCTTCGATGCTGCCCGGCTCGGGCTGCTCGAGCGTCGTGTTCTCGACGGTGAACCCGAACGGCGCCGCCTCGTCGGGTCGCATGTCCGCGGTGTGCCCGTCGGTGCTGGTCAGGCCGAGGGCGAAGTAGTCCTCGCCCAGGGCGTTGTGCAGGTACTGCCCCATCGGCAGCGCCGTGAGGTGACCGCCGAAGGAGATCGGGGACTTCAGGATGTGGGCGTTGTGGGCCGCCAGCGACGCGGGTTTCAGGTCCGAGCTGCTCCAGGTGCCACAGGAGCGACGCGGCCATGGACTGGTCCCGGGCCGAGGGGTCGGCGGTCAGGCCGCGTCCGGCGAAGAGGTCCGCCATCGCGCGGAACGAGTAGTCCGCGTGGCATGCGACTTCGAGGCGGCGCATCGCGATGTCGTATCGCCGCTGGTCGCCGCGGGAGACGTAGATCGGTTCGACGGAGCGGAAGCGGATCAGCAGGCGCGACAGGAGTGCGCTGAGGGCGTCCTGTTCGGCGGCGGCCATGCGCGTCCACCTCGGTGCGGCTGCGGACGCGGAGGGGCCGGCGAACGAACCGGCGATCCGCATGGCCTCCTGGATCGCGGGGAGGACTTCGGGGTCGATCTCGCGCAGGTAGTCGGCGACCGGAGCCAGGGCGGGCAGCAGGGAGCCGCCCGCGGCGGGGATGTCGACCCCGGCGAAGCGCACCGGCCGGGCGGCGGTGCGGTTGTACCGGCGCACCCAGCGCAGGGGTTCGCCGACTCCCACCGGAATGGTCGACGCGAGGTGGGCCGACAGGTCCTCGTCCGCGCCTTCCCTCTGCGCCCAGGCGTCCAGCGCATGGCCTTCGCTGAAGCCGAATTCGAAGGCCAGGACGGTGAATCCGCAGCGCTCGACGAGGAAGCGCAGGATGCGCTGGCGCATGGCGGAGAACTCGTCGATGAAGTGGGAGTTCTCGCCGACCGCGACGACCCGGGCCGTGCCGATCAGATCGCGCAGCGGCTCCAGGTCGTCCAGCGACGCCTCGGGGTCGAGGTGGGTGAGCAGGGTGGCGTGGTCGCGAAGCCAGGCGGCGAAGGGGGAAGCGGGCATGGGACGGCTCGATTCTCGGTGCAGGGTGGTGAAGGGGGACGGGGCGGAATGGTTCACCGGCCCGTTCCGCCAGTTCGGCGACGTGGGGGCACGTCACCGGATCCGCGCAGGCGTCGGAAGCCTAGATCTTCCGGCCCTCAGTAGAGGCGAAGCCCAGCCAGGTGTGGCGGTTGGCCCACCAGCACCAGCCGACCTTCGGGGCGTTGCGCCGCTCTCGTCCGTCCCGCCCCGTGCCGTTGCTGATCCACAGGGCCGGCGTGCGGGAGTCGAAGGCGCCGTTCTCCTTGCGCAGCCGGGAACCGATGGTCATGAAGCAGTGGTTGCGCTCAAGGGCCGCCGGCTGCTGGAGCACCCAGTGGATGCCCTCGGTGAGCAGCAGCGGGGTGCGTCCCTCCTCGCCGAGGGCGGGCAGGGCCTCCTCCGGGCTCCAGTTGGCCATGCCGTCGCCGCGGTCGAGACCGGTGACGAGGTACAGCGGAGCGTCTGGCAGGTCGACGCCGCAGGGCGCGAAGCGGTCGACGTCGGGCATGTCGGTGACGACGAAACCCGGCTTGCCGCCGTGGCGGAGCAGGGGTGCGATCGCGGAGGCGGGAGCGCGGTCCGGGTGGACGGCGAGCAGGGCGCCGCTGCTTTCGTTCTCGACGAAGGCACGCACATCGTCGGCGGCGATTCCCGCGAGCTCGTGCACCCCTAGCTCGATCAGACGCTCCGCCTGTGCGGCGAGAGGAGGCAGAGCGGCGGGGGAACTGACTGTCAAGGCACTCCTCGGTTCGAGGTTCGGGGCGATGAAGCTGAGCGTGGTGGCTGGCAGAGCAGTGCTCCTTGAACCTGGATCCGCAGTTTCAATTGAAACTGCGGATCATCGGCGTGTCGCACCCGACACGACGATGCCTGTGGACAACAGGATCCGGTCGCGGGGTTCGCCGGTCCGGACTTCACCCGCATGATCGCCGACAGCCCCACCCTGTCGGCCTGCCTGCGCGGCCTCCACGACCAGCGCGAACAGGCGCTGGCCGAGGCCCTTGCCGGCGGCGGGCGGCGGTCCGACGACATCACCGTCCGCACGGCCGCCGGGCTGCTGGGCACCGTGCACCGCATCCTGTTCCAGCGGATCCAGGAGCTCACCCTGGCCGGGAACACCGACGACGAGATCGCCGGGACAGTCGCAGGGGAAGCCGCCCGCGCCTTCGACCTGCTCGAACCCGCCCTCGGCGACTACGCGGTGGCCTGAGGCGAGCCGGTTCGGGTGCTTGCGAGGGGTGACTCGGGCACGCGATCGCGGCCATTGGTCGCGGCCGCCTCCTCGTCGGCTCGGCGCCAGGCGGCCTTCGCCAGGTCTTCGCGGCCCGCGCGGTGGTGCAGCTCTCCCAGCTCTCGCAGGGCCAGGGCTTGCTGGTAGCGCTCTCCTCGGTCGGTGGCCAGGCTCAGGCCCTGGTCGATCAGCACGCTCGCCCTCGCGAAGTCGCCGACGTCCCGGTGCGCCGCGCCCAGGTCGACCAGCACCTCGCTCTCCGCCGCCGGGCCCCCGACCTTCGCCACTATCTGGCGCGCCGCCTGGAGGTTCGCCGTCGCTTCCGAGTACCGCCCCAGTTCCCGGTATGCCTTGCCCAGGCGGTGGTTCGCGTAGGCGACCTTCGGCGTCAGGCCGTGGTCCGCGGCCAGCTCCAGCGCTCGGTGCAGGTATTCCAGCGCCGCTTCGTGGTCGCCCAGCCGACGGTGCGTGTCGCCGATGTCCGCGAGCGCGCTGGACTCCCCGTCGATGTTGCCCGCCTGCCTGGACAGTTCGAGCCCGGTCTGCAGGCTCGCCAACGCCTCGTGGAGGAAACCCTTTGCCGCCAGGGCATTTCCGAGGTTGCTGCGCAACACTCCCTCGCGGTACGGGTCGCGCCCGGCGCACAGCGACGCGCCTTCCCGGAGGTGCTGCAGCGCCTCGTCGAACTCGCCCAACCGGAAGCACACGACCCCGAGCGACTCCAGCGTGCTCGTCTCCTGCGCGCGGTCTCCCGTCCGCCGGTGGAACTCCAGCGCCCGGTACAGGTGTTCGCGCGCTTCCGCCCCGCGACCCAGCTCCAGGTAGGTCGCCGCCAGATCCGCCCTGGTCATCGCCTCGCCTGCGGCATCCTGCGCGGCGATCGCCGCGGCCAGCGCGGCCTCGTGGGTGCGCACCCAGTCGTGGTCGTGCCCGTAGCCGTAGAGGTACAGGTACTCGCGCAGCGACCGGGTGAGCTGCCAGGCGTGCGTCGGCCAGCCCCGCGCCGCGGCCAACCGCACCGCCGCGATCAAGCAGGCTCGCTCGGCGTCGAGCCAGTTCCTGGCTTCCTCCCGGGTGCTCAGGGCCGGGCGGTGCTCGGGTTCGCTGCCCACCAGCGGCACCTCGGGCTGGTGCGGTTGCAGCAGGCGCGTCGCGCCGGCCGTGCTGTGCAGGTAGAAGTCCAGCACCCGGGTGATCGCCGCGGAGCGCTCCGCCTCGGGTTCCTCTTCCCGCACCAGGCCCCGGCCGTATTCGGCGAGCAGGTCGTGCAGGCGGTAGCGGTGCCTGGTGACCACGTTGGCCAGGTGTTCGTCCACCAGGCGGTCCAGCAGGATGCGGGCGTCGGTCGCGGTGATCCCGGCCAGCGCGGCCGCCGCGTCGGCGGTGAACTCGTCGCCCGGGTGCAGGCCGAGCAGCCGGAACAGCCGGCGCTCGTCCTGCTCCAACGCCTGGTAGGAGAGGTCGAAGACCGTCCGGAGCCGGCGGTTGCCCGCCACCAGCTCGTGCAGCCGGTCGTCGCTCTCCTCCAGGCGCGCGGCCAGGTCCGACACCGTCCACATGCGACGCGACTGGAGCCGCCTCGCGGCCAGCGCCACCGCGAGCGGCAGCCGACCGCACAGCTCCACCAGGCTGCGCGCCGCCGCCGGATCCACCTCGACCCGGGCACGGCCGACCGCCTTGGCCAGCATGCTCTCGGCTTCCTCGGGCGTGAAGACGTCGAGCGGCATCGTCCGCGCCCCGTCCAGCGCGAGCGTGCAACGGCTGGTCACCAGCACCACGTTCTCCGGGCCGGACGGCAGCAGCGGCGTCACCTGGTCCTCGCTGGACGCGTTGTCCAGCAGCACCAACGCCTTCTTGTCGTAGAGCCGGTCGCGGAACAGCATCATCCGCTCGTCCACCCGGGACGGGATGTGGTCGTCGGGCACGCCGAGCAGCCGCAGGAAGGACGCCAGCACCGCGGCCGGATCGGCGGGCGGCTGGTCGGCGTGGCCGCGCAGGTCCACGTACAGCTGGCAGTCGCTGAACCGGCCGGTCGCCAGCAGCCGGTGCGCGGCGTGCACCGCGAGCCGCGTCTTGCCGACGCCGCCCATGCCTTCGATCAGCACGATCTCCACCGCCGAGCCGGCGGTCTGCGGCAGATCCTCGTGCAGCGCGCGGAGTTCGGCTTCCCGGCCGGTGAATTCGCCGATGTCCGGCGGGAGTTGGCGGTGCGCGCTGACCGGCGTGAACTCCGGGCGCGACACCTCCTGCCGCAGCACCCGCTGGTACGCCGCGCTGAGCTCCGGGCCCGGATCGGCGCCGAGTTCGCCCGCCAGCCTGCGGCGCAGCGCGTCGAAGACGTTGAGCGCGGCGGCCTGCTGGCCGCTGCCGGCGAGCGCGATCATCAGCGCGGCGTGCACCGCCTCGTGCAGCGGATCCGCATCGGCGACCCGCTGCAGGTGCGGGAGGACTTCCTGGTGGTGCCCCAGCTCCGCGGCGACGGCGGCGTATTCCACCAGCACAGCGTGGTATTCCCTGGTCAGCGCGGTTATCAGCGGATGCGCCTGCAGGCTGCCGAGGCCTTCCAGCGGTTCACCGCGCCACAACGCCACGGCGTCGGCGAACAGCGCGCGGGCCTCGGTGGCCTCCCGGGCCTGGCGCGCCCCGGCGACCAGCCGCCGGAACACCATCAGGTCGTGCTGGCCCTCCGAGACCGAGAGCTGGTATCCGCCGCGGTCGGACACCAGCACCGGCGTCTCGTCCGAATCGGCCTGCAACCGGCGTCGCAGCCGGGAAACCCGGGACTGCAGCAGATCCGCCGACCCGGACGTGGATCGCTCGCCCCACACCGCCTCGATCAGCGAATCCCGCGCCACCGGCGCGTTCGGCGACAGCGCGAGCAGGCCGAGCAGCACCCGCTGGGTCTCCGATCCGGGATCCACCGACTCGCCGTTGACCGCGACCTTCAGCGGCCCCAGCACCTCCACCCGCAGGCCGCTGCCGCCCTCGCCGCCTGCTTCGCGGATCAGCTCTTCCAGCTCGATCCGGGACAGCGCGAGGACTTCGGCCAATCGGCGCAGCGTGGTTACCCGCGGTCGAACCACCCTGCCCTGCTCCACATCGCGCAGTCCCGCCGCGCTCAGCCCGGCCTGCTCGGCGACCTGGAGCTGCGTAAGACCAGCTCGCTTGCGGAATCCGCGAACCAAGCCCCCCAACTTGCTCCCGGTCGCGCCCACAAGACCACCTCAATCGGAGTTCGTTCGAGCCGTTGGTGATGAAGCGCCGCAGCGGACCGCGGAAGCCGGCGACGGCACGCTTTCGCGTGTCCGCACGACAGTTCCGACGCAGCGGCACCACTTTTGGTTCCACCGAACCGTTTCCGGCCTCGTCGCAGCACACCGTTCTCGTGAGTGGCAATGGTCGTTCCGGCGACCATTGCCACTCACGACGCGGAGTCGCCTTCGGACAGTGCCGCACCGGCCGCCGCGACGATCTCGCCGACGCCGTCGCCGCCGATGATGAGTTCCGTGCCGCTGCCCGGGTTCAGGCACAGGACGTGCTGCCGTTGCGGCCAATTGGCGGCGAGGACGAGAAATGGCAATTGCGTGAAGTGCTCGACCTTCGCCGCGGCGCGGGAGAGCATCTCCGCCGAGGTGAACACCGGGATCGCCGAACCCACCAGCAGCCAAGGGAAGTTCGTGTCGTCGACGTCGTCGGTCAGCGGACGCGACAGCGGCAGCACGACGTCGGCGTCCACCAGCGCCGCGAGGTAGGCGTCGAGGTCCTGCAGTTCGACGGCCGCGGCCAGCGCTTCTTCCAGTTCGTTCGCCGGCGGGACGACGCCGGGTTCCGCGCCGTCGCCGAGCTCCACCAGGCAGTCGCGCCGGATCTGCGCCTGCACCACCGCTTCCGCATCCTCGGCGGGCACCAGGAATTCCTCGCCCGCCGCCATTCGGGCCAGCGATTCCGGCGACATGATTGCGCCGATCGGCAGATCGAAGTTGAGCGCGAAGCAGTAGTCCGGGTGCGGCCAGTTCTGCGCCAGCGCCGCGGCGTCGACTTCCCGGTGGCCCGATGAGAACGGTCCGAGCACGTGGGACAGCGCTTCCGGCGAGGTGAAGGCGAAGACGTGCGCCCGCTCCAACGGGATCAGGTCGTCCAGCTCCCGCCGCAGTTCGGTGCCCGGCTCGGGCAGCACCGGCAGGTACAGCGGCGCGGACAGCACGATTTCCGCGAACCGCTTGCTGTCCCCCGCTTCCAGCGCCGCGACCAACTCGTGCTCCACGTCGTTGGCCGGTTGCCATTGCGCGTCCAACCGAAACCGCCCTTCCAGTAGGTCGTTCCACGAACAGTAGTACTTCCGAAGAGCCGTTCTGGGGTACGTTGTCCCCCAACGGTTCCCGGCGAGATTTGCTCGGAGTTATGGCACGCACCCTCTTGGTCTCCCCCGAACAGCGCGGTGCGCTCCCGACGATTCGCGACGCCCTGGAGGTCGCCGACGACGGCGCGGTCATCTCCATCGCGCCCGGCGAGTACGAAGAACCGGTGCACATCCGCCGGAAGCGCGTGACGATTTCCGCCCGCGAGCCGGGCACCGTCACGATCCGCTCGCCGTTCCGCGACCAGCCGACCGTTTCGGTCGTCGATGGCACCGTGGAGCTCAGCGGGCTCGCCGTGTTCGGCGACGTGCAGCCCGCGATCCGGATCGCCGGTGGTAGCGCGCAGATCTTCGACTGCGCCGCCACCGCCGGGTACGCCGCCGCGATCAGCATCGGCGACGGCGCCGACGTGGCGTTGCGCGGCAACCGGATCAGCGACTCGCAGTGCGGGCTGATCGTCGAAAACGCCGACGGCGTGGTCGAAAGCTGCGAGGTCCAGGACATCGTCGACGATGCCGTGATCGTGCGGCTCGGGGCGCGCGCCGCGCTGCGGCACTGCACCGTGCGCGGAGCCGGTTTCCGCGGCGTCTACATGTACCAGGCCAGCGGCTCCAGCATCGAGCGCTGCGACATCTCGCAGACCGGCGAGGCCGGGATCGCGGTGGCCGACCAGACCTCGCCGAACATCGTCGAATGCTGGGTGCACGACACCCAGGGCGTGGGCATCTCGGTCGGGCGCGGCTGCGGCGGCGTGATCGAGGACTGCCGGGTGGAGAACACCGCGCCGCCCGGCGTGCTGATCGACGAAGGCGCGCGCACCGAGGTCCGGCGCGGCGCCGAGTCGAAGCCGCCGGTGGGCGCCACCGCGACCAGCGGCAACCATCAGGACCAGGAGAAGATCGACGAGCTGCTCGCCGAACTCGACGGCATGATCGGCCTCACCGGCGTGAAGTCCGAGGTGCGGGCGCTGATCGACGAGATCCAGGTGAACGAGTGGCGGCGCAACGAGGGCCTGTCGGTCAACGCGGTCAGCAACCACCTCGTGTTCACCGGCGCGCCCGGCACCGGCAAGACCACTGTGGCCCGTACCTACGGGAACCTGTTGAAGGCGCTGGGAATCCTGCCCAACGGGCGGTTCAAGGAGGTCTCCCGCCGCGATCTCGTCGGGCAGTACATCGGGCACACCGCGGAGAAGGCCGCGTCGGCGTTCGACGAAGCGCGCGGCGGCGTGCTGTTCATCGACGAGGCCTACACCCTGTCCCGGCCCAGCGGCGGCGGCGCCGACTTCGGGCAGGAGGCGATCGACACGCTGGTCAAGCTGATGGAGGACCACCGCGACGAGGTCGCCGTGATCGTCGCCGGCTACACCTCGGAGATGGGCGAGTTCCTGGCCGCCAACCCCGGCCTGGCGTCCCGGTTCGCCAAGACCCTGGAGTTCGAGAACTACACGCCGGAGCAGCTGGTCTCGATCAGCGGGCACCTCGCGCGCGGCGACGACTACCTGCTCGGCGACGACCTGGACCTGGCGCTGCTGGAGTGGTTCACGCAGGTCGACCGGGACGCGAACTTCGGCAACGCGCGCGAGGCGCGGAAGCTGCTGGAACGGATGCGCAAGTCGCAGTCGACGCGGCTGCGCAACCTCGGCCGCCGCCCCTCCCGGGACGAGCTGCGGACGCTGAGCCTCGACGACCTCCTGGACGCCATCCGCGAGTGACCCCGCCGCAATTTCCATTGAAATCGAACCTTCGATTTCAATGGAAATTGCGGACCCGCCCGACCCTGGCACGGCGTTACCCCGTTTCCCGGTGCAGCAGGGTGGCGGCGGCCTGGGCCGCCCGGTGGTAGGGCGGCAGGTCTTCGCCGGTCCAGAACACCTCCACCTGCGGATGGTCTTCGCCCACCACCGCGAGCTCTTCGTGAGCCTTGAGGACGAGGTCCCAGGCCAGTTCGGCCCACTCACCGGTCACGCCGGTCCTCCTCGGCGTTCTGCGGGGCACCTTCGCCCGCGTGGCCGGGGCGAACCGGCGGCGCGGCTCGTCCGTCCTCCCTGGCCACGATCGCCTCGAAGTCGCGCGGGAACGCGTTCAAGATGTCACGCTCGTACCGGACCTCGGCCGCCCCGATCGCCTCCCGCCGAACCGCCCCCGCCAGCTCCGGATTCGACACCTGCCGGGTGCCGGACCTGGGCGGGAACACCGCCTCCCGGGCCGCCGCGGACTGTTGATCGGCAGGGTTCTCGGGGGCCGGCGTGGCGGCGTCGAGCTGCCGCAACGCCATGCCCGCCATCAGGTCGAGCTGCGCACGGCTGTCCGGCATGCGCCGCAGCGGGACGGAGTCCGCCGACTCGGGTGACCTCGCCGCCACCAGCTTCCCGTCCTCGACCCGGAGCGCGGCCCGCCGCCCGTCGGGCAGCTGCGCGTCCCACTCGTCCGGGGAGTCCGGGTGCCGTTCGACGCCCAGCTTGCCCATCAGCTCCGCCACCGCTTCCGCGAGACCCGGCTCGGCGGGCGATCCGTCGGCCGCGCCCTTCGGTGCCGGTGGATGCGCGTGAGCGGCCGGGGCGTCGGGATCGGTGTGGTAGGCGAACGCGCCGTGCAGGGGGCCGGGCCGGTCGCCGGGCGTGCGCGGAACCGTCGACTTCCAGGACATGACCCCGTCGGCGTCCACTGTGAACTCCGCGTTCGGTCCCGGCCGACCGGTGCTCGACGGAGCCATCGGCCTCGGCGGAGCCGGAGGCTTCGGCTCGGACGCGGACTCCGGTGCGGACGCGGGCTGTTTCGGGGTGAAGGGTTTCGGCGCGAACGCAGGCTTCGGCGGAACCCCGGGCTTCGGCGCGAACGCAGGCTTCGGCGGAACCCCGGGCTTCGGCGGTATCGCAGGCTTCGGCGGTATCGCAGGCTTTGGCGGGGCCACCGGCCTCGGCGGGGCCGCAGGCTTCGGCGGCACCATGGGTTTCGGCGGGTACGCGGGCTTCGGCGGGGCCACCGGCCTCGGCGGGGCCGCAGGCTTGGGCGGCACCGCCGGTTTCGGCGGGGCCGCAGGTTTCGGTGGCGCGGCAGGCTTCGGCGGGAACGCCGGTTTCGGTGGGAACGGCGGCTTCGGGGGCGCCGGGGGCTTCGGCGGGGCCGGGGGGCCTGCGGGCGGTGGTGGCGTCGGGGGCGCCGATGGTGGTGGCGGGGCCTGCGGTGGTCGGGGCGGGGTGCCTTGCTGCACCACCTGGCCGTCGCCGGTGATGCGGAACCGGGTGGTCGAGCCGTCCGGCGCCGCGACCGACAGGTCGACCTCGACCGCGGCCCGCTCGTCGAAGGACAGCTCCGCCGCCAGCCCGCGCGCGAGCTCGACCGGGTCCAGTCCCATCCCGTGGGGCATCAGGTCCAGTCCGGCCAGCAGTTCCCAGCGCTGCCCGGTGAGCTCCGACGCCGCCGCCAAGATCTCGTCGACCAGCCGGTACCGGGACGACGCGTCGGCGTCGAAGCGCGCCATCCAGGCCCGTTCCCGCGCGATCGCGTCGACACTGCTCCCGGGGTCCTGGACGAGCATGGCGCGCACCTCGTGGAACGCGTCGTGCCAGCGCTGAACCGCGTCGTCGAAGCGATCCCGGCCCGCTGTGGGGAGTTCTTCCCGCGCCTGCGGCACCGCCGTCGCCGCGCGCTCCAGCTCGTCGACCGCGTCCCGCAGCTGCCGCACGCCGTCTTCGACCACCGGGTGCGGCGCGGCGCGGCCGATCTCGTCGAGGAATTCGCGCAGCTCCTCGGCCATCCGCTGGTGGTGCGCCACCAAGGCGGCCGTCTCGTCGCTGATCAGGCGGAGCTTCGTGCCGGGTCCAGCCAGCTCGGGATGCTGTTCTCGCACGTGCGCGGCGAGGGACCGGTGCGGCTGCTGCGGATCGTGGCCCGGGAGTTCCGCCGCCGACCGCATCGCGGCGTCCAGGTCGAACGCGTTCTGCTCGGCCGCCCGCTGCCGCCCCGCCAGCGCGCGCAGCACGCCCTTGAGCTTGCCTTCCGGCAGCTGCGATTCCTGGGTGAGCTCCCACGCCCGCTGCTCCATGAGGCTGCGCTGCAGCTCGGGCAGCAGCTTCGCGGGGATGTCGACGAGCACGTCCACCGGTTCGGCGTTGACCTCGACCCGGCGGAGCTGATCGCCCGGCAGCCCGGTGTCGGTCAGCTCCTGCACGGCGGCGGTCACCGAGAAGCGGGTCCGCAGCCGGACCAGCACGTGCGGCTCGAAGCTCTCGCCCTCCAGCTGCGTCCAGGAGCCGACCTGCTCGCTCGCGGAGCTGTCGACGGTGCTGCTCGCGTTCACACCCGGCACGC
The DNA here is from genome assembly GCF_040654735.1 of Saccharopolyspora sp. NPDC050642. NCBI lineage: Bacteria > Bacillati > Actinomycetota > Actinomycetes > Pseudonocardiales > Pseudonocardiaceae > Saccharopolyspora > Saccharopolyspora sp. NPDC050642. The sequence goes on from NZ_JBFAIN010000042.1 coordinate 13,354, forward strand.
CCCAACCGGCGGTCAGGTCGCCGGGTCCGACGTCGCTCTCGCTGCCCGGCAGCGAGCCGGAGAGCCCCGCCGATCCCGTTCTGCTCTGCCCGTGCCCCGTCGTGAGGTTCCGCTGCGCCCGCTTCAGGGTGTACGGCCCGTGGTCGCCGGGTTCGTAGCGGTGCAGCACCTCGACGTCGAAGTTCCGCAGCTGCACGCCGACCGCGACGCTGTGCTGCGGCGACACCGCGAACTCGTCCACGATCTTCGGCCGGCCGTCGGACAGGTCCGCCCAGAGCGATTTGCCGTGCCCTGGCGTGAACATCTGCTGCACGCCGCGGACGACGTTGTGCGCCTTGCGCAGGCCCAGCGGCCGCGCCCAGTCGGCGCGGAGCACCTGTCGGACGGCGGTTTCGGCCGACGAGAGCAGGTCGGTGAGGCTCCACTCGATGATGCGGCTCTCCGCCTCGGCCGGCAGTCCCGTCAGCCTGCGGAAGCCCGCGCGCTCGTGCGGGCCGAAGGCCGTCGGCCGGGCGCGGTGCATCGCGTACTTGAAGACCAGCGTTCCGTCCGAGGTCCTCGTGTGCACCTGCGGTTCGCCGGTCACCGCGCTCTTCACGGTGCCGAGCAGGCCGACCGGAACCTCCTGCAACCGCGCGGTGAACCGGCCCTCGGCGGGGCGCTCGAAGCGGGCCAGTCCGGTCCCGTCGAGCACGCCGGGCTCGTTGACCTCGGCGTGCGAGGTGGACAGGCTGGTGCGCTGGCTGCCGCTGCCGCCGACGCTCCCGGTCTCGCCGACGTCGCCGATCGGCGAGTCCTGCGTCTCGCTGAGGTCCCCGGAAACACCGGCGGTTCCGGTCGCGCTGTGCGTGATCCTGGCGTTGGCCCGGTGGCGGTAGCCGACCGCCGCGACCGCGCCCGGTTCGGTGCCGACGGTGGTGGCCGGGCCGGTCGGGGTCACCTCGTAGGTCAGCGAAAGCCGCATCCACCGGCCGTTCTTGCGGACCAGCCCGGTGAACAGGTCGGTGCCGCCGTCGGCGAGCGCCTGCCGCTGCGTGTTGTTCAGCGCCGCGCCGGGCGCCAGCGCGCCGCGCAGCCGCTCCTCCAGGCCGGTCGTCTCGGCCACGTCCTGGCCGAGCTCGGAGAGCAGGTCCAGCGCGTGCTGCAGCGGCCGCCCGTCGCTCGACCGCCAGCCGCTCACCAGGCCGGGGCCGATGCCGCTGCCGGTCACCGGGCGTTCCGGGTCGCGGTGGTACTCCGGCGGCCGGAATCGGTTGCCCAGCACCACTTCTTCGTCGGTGTCGCGCAGCAGGCGCGCCAGCTCGGCGAGCGCGTCCGCGTCGTTGCTGTCGGCGGCGGCCCGCGAGTTCGGGTACTCCGCCAGCGCGCGATCCACCAGCCGCCGGTCGATGTCCGCGCCTTCCAGCCCGAGTTCGGCGGCCCGCCGCTGCACCGCGCGAGCGGCGACCCTGCGGTCCAGCGGCAGGTCGTTGTTCTCCCAGGCCGTCAGCATCTCGTCGACCATCGCGGACGGGACGGCGGCCACGACGAGTTCCAGCCCGTTGGCGTAGAACTCCATCACCTGCTGGGCGGTCAGCACGAACTGGAACCTGCCCGGCACGGTCTCCGCGCCGATGGCGGCGGGCAGCACCCGGGCCGCCGCGGCTTCGCCCGCCGCGACCGAGATGTCCAGGTCGGCTTCGAAGGTGAGCGCGTCGAGGTAGGGCGTGATGGCGTTCTCGTCGTCGCCGCCGGAGCGCCCGCGCTGGGCGGTCGTACCGCCGGCACGGCCACCGGAGCCGCCGGCGTTCGAGTCCATGCCCGCCAGCACGCCCGGATCGGCGACCGAGGCCGTGGTCCCGTCCGCCCGGCCCGCGCGGAAGTCGTGCCCCGGCTGGGAGAGCGCCAGCGGGCCCGTGCCGACGCCTTCCAGCCGGTTCAGGACGCGCAGGCCGGTGGGCCGGGCCGTGATCAGCGCCCGGCCCCGCACCTGCCCGTGCGGGTCGCGGGTCCGGATCAGCTGGCCGTCGGAGAGCCATTCGCCCGCGTGCGCGAGCGCCGTCGCGTTGCTGGTGTCCACCCAGGCCGCGGTGGTCGGCATCCGGCTGCGCACCGCCGAGTCCAGGCCGCGGGCGTCGAGGTGCAGCAGGGACTGCATGCCGGTGAACAGCTCCTCGAACTCCGCCTCGTCCCGGATGCGCACCGTGGGTCCGGCCTCGCGCGCGCCGTCCGGGCGCACGTCCGTCGGGGTGTAGACGTCCAGGACCTGATCGGCGATCTCCTTGCGCACCTGGTCGCCCGCCGCGTCGCGGACCGGGGCGCCGGTGGCGTCGACCACGCTCACGGTGAGGGTCAGCGGCACCCGCCACAGCGAGCTGCCGCCCCGGTACTCCAGCCGGGAGCCCGCGTTCTGCGAGTAGCTGAACGAGTCGGCCGCGCTGCTGCTGGGGCTGCGGCCCCAGACCATCTGACCCAGCAGGGCGCTGGCCTCGCGGAGGCGGCTGCGCGCGAACTCCATGCTGGTGCCGATCGAGGAACTGGTCAGCAGCGCGCTGACCCGCTGCGTCCGGCCGACGCGGCCGATCTCCTCGGCTCGCTCGGCCGCCCACCGCGCCTCGACCTTCACCCAGCGCAGCTCCACCTGCCCGGATCGGCCGCGGGTCTCGACCGGGATGCGGAAGCCGTCCTGCATCGCCTCGGCGAGCCAGGTCTGCGCCTTCTCCTCGGTGAACTCGGCGAGGATCGCGTCCACGTCGCCGTACCGGTCAGCGAGCGCGGCGCGCAGGAACTCCCGTGCCTCCGGCACGCCGGTCAGCTGGACCACGCGGTCGAGCAAGGTGGGGCCGCTGTCCTGCAGCTGGCCGGGGTTGGGCCGGTGCGGGCGATCCGGCAGCGTCAGTCCTTTGTGGACTTCTGGCACTTCGCGCGTGGTGGTGAGCGGCTTCCCATCGGCCGCGGTCTGCGCGCTTCCCCGCGCGTCGAGCACGAGTTCCTGGACGGTCGTGGTCGCGATCGCGCCGTCGGCGTCGTAACGCAGGTCTTCGCGGCCGACCGGCAACCCGTTGCGCGCCGCGTCCTGCGCCACCAGCTGCACCCATCCCCGGCCCGTGACCTGCGTGATCACCGGGCGCGCCGGCTGGTCGACCTCAACCTCCGTGGTCACCTGCACCCGGTAGGTGTGCTTGGGCCGGAAGTCGAAGTCCTCCATCGTCATGAAGTGCCCGGTGCTGGTGTTCGTGCCGGCGGAGGCGCTGCGCCCGAACATGTACCGGACGGCGGCGACCAGCTTCGGGCCCAGCGACGACCCGACCTGGAATCCCCTGGTCAGCCCGGTCGAATCGGCCGCGGCGCGGTAGGCCGCCCCGATCTGGCCGTGGCCCAGCTGCTCACCGGCCGCGTGCGTCGGCGCGGCCGCGTCCCATTGCACCTGGGACCGCAGCGTCACCTGGTGCGACGCTCCCCCGGGCAGGCCGACCTCGAAGCTGAAACCGCCCGGCTGCAAGGCGGTTCCGATGCGTTCCTGCCGCTGCACCTGGTACAGCACCTGCGTGCGGACCGAGCCGTCGTCGCGCAGGTCGGCGGGGAGTTGCGCCAGGACGGCGTCCACCACGCGGCTGGTGTCGTCCAGGCCCGCAAGCCGACCGGCGCGGAGCAGATCGGCCTCGTCGCGCGTCGCGCCTTCGAAGACGACGGTTTCGCCGAGCGGCTGCTGGTGGGCCGCGTTCAGCCACACCTTCACCGGGCGGTCCGCGGCCACCTCGGTGCCGGCGCCTTCCTCGGCCCGGATCCAGAGCTTGACGTCCGTCAGGTCGTACTGGAGGACGTCGCCGCGGAACTGGTCGGAGGACGAGACGTGGCCGAGCTGCGCCACCGAGGCGCCGTGCGAGTTGGTGGTGCTCCACCGGCCCTGCGGGTCGGCATCGAGCGTCTCGCCCGACACCAGGCTCACCGGCACCTTCCCGGACAGCACGATCTGCCGGCCGCCCGAAGCGGCGTTGCCCAGCTCGGGCAGGCTCAGCAGCGTGGTCTGCCGCCTGAGGAGCTCGGCGTCGGTGCCCACCTGGGTGGCCTCGCCGAAGGTGATCCCGACGGAGAACAGCTGACCGTCGAGCGCGAGCGTCCGCCCGTTCTCGTTGAACAGGTCCGGGAACGCGGCCAGCAGCAGGTGGTTCAGCTCGGCCGGGGTCAGCCCGTCGACGCCCTGCTGCGCCAGCCACGCCACGGCCTCCGACATGCCCGGCAGCTCCCGGTCCACCGGCGCGGCGTGCGCGAGCGCGACCTCCGACGGCTTGCCGCCCGGAACGCTGGGCGGAGCGCTTGGCGCACCGGGGCCTGCCGCGTTCGCGCCGCGACCCGGCAGGCCCTCGTGCATCGCACGCAACCCCGCCTCGATCTGGGAACGCATCTGATCCGGTGTCTCGGCGGCGGAAACGCGCACCTCGCCGAGGTCCACCTGGCGCAGGGTGCCGGTGCCGTCGTCGAGCCAGGCCGGGGCGCGCACGTGGACCTCGCCCGGCGCCAGGTCCGGGTCGACCGTGAGGTTGGCCGCGACATCGGTGCCGGATTCGCCGTAGTGCACCAGCAAAGTCCCGTCGGGCTTGCCCGCTATCGCGACGGCGTCGGATTCCGCGGTCGCGGGCGTCGTGCTGGACTGGCGGCGGGCGATCTCCTCCTGGAGCAGCTGCTCCGCGTCCTCGCGCGAGCCCGCGTTCCCGGGTTCGACCTGCAGGGTGCGGGGCGCCGCCTGCCAAACGTCGCCTTCCGTCGTCGCGTCGCCGCGGACGGGGGCGTGGCCATGCGCGGCTGCGAACTCGCCGGGCGCGAGGACCGGGCTGGTGGCGAGCAGATGCGCCATCGACTCCAGCAGGCGTTTCCCGCCGAGTTCCAGCGCCTCGGCCGCGTTCGACGTCGTGGTGGTGGAGATCCGGATCTCGGCCGGCGCCGTCTGGACGTACCCGGCCGGGGTCAGCTCGAAGCCGCCCGGCAGCACGTCGAACGCGCCCGCGGGCACGCCGTCGTCCAGGCCCAGCTTGACCTGGACCACCTGGCCGCCCGGGGCGTGGACGGTGAAGATCCCGGTGTTCTCGTCGAAGGACCCGAGACCGCGCTCGACCAGGCTCGTGAGCTGGTCGGTCGGCCCCTGGCGGGCGAGCTCCGGCGAGCGGACCGGGTCGGCCGGAGCCTCCGGCGGTTCCAGGCGGACCTGCTGCGCCTGCGGGACCGGGCCGGGCTCGCGCAGCGTGGGCGCGGGCTGGGCGGGTGCGGTTTGGGCGGAGGTGTCCGGCGCTGTGGCCTCGCCGGATTCGGTGCTTCCGCTCTGCTCGGCGGTTTCGGGGCTTGGACCGTCCGGTGTGGACGGTTGTCCGGACTCCGCTGGAGCGCCGTTGTCCGGTTGCGTGACCTCGGACGAGGAAGTCCCGGGGCTTCCAGGTGCCGAGGTGTCGGGTGCACCCGTCTCGGCGGCACCTGCCTCCGACGCCTCAGTCCTGGGGGTGCTCGTGGTTTCCGAAGTGCCAGCGGGGTTTCCGGCCTCCGCTGCACCGGCGTTCTCCGCCGTCCCGGCAGGGCTAGAGGTCTCGGCGGCCGGAGTGCCAGCCTCTGCCTCGCCTGCCGAGCTTCCGGCTTCTGACGTGTCCGGGAGGTTCCCGGTCTCGGTCACGCCGGACGGACCAGCATTCTCCGTCGTTCCAGCAGAACTAGAGGTCTCGGCGGCCGGAGTGCCAGCCTCTGCCTCGCCCGAGCTGCCCGGCAAGTTCCCGGCCTCTGGCGCACCGGCCGGACCAGCATTCTCCGCCGTCCCAGCGGGGTTTCCGGCATCCGGCGAACCGGCCGGATTCGCCGCCTCCGGCGTCGTGGCGCTGCCGCCGGGCTCTCCTGGGCTGGTGGGCCGCGTTTCGGCATCCGGGGTCTCCGCCGTGTTCCCGGAGCTCGGGCGGCCGGACTCGGCCCCACCCGAATCCGGACGCCCGGCGTCCGGCGCACCCGCTTCGCTGCCGGTGCCCGGCCTCCCGGCCTCGGTGGTCCCGGTCTCCGGAGCCGGTTCTCCCGATTCCGGTGCGGTTTCCCCGGCCTTCTCGCCGTTCTCCCGGCCGCCGCCGTTCTCGCCGTCCGCTCCGTCGTCGGCGCCGGATGTGGAGGTGCCCGAACCTCCGTTGCCCGAGCCGCCACCCGAACCCGCCGAGCCGCCCGCAGCTCCGCCACCGGGGCGCACCCCGCCGGGGCCCTGCCCTGCATTGGACCCACCGGAACCCGACCCACCGCCGGAACCGGCGCCTCCCGCACCTGCCGCTGGACCGGTGGCATGAGTGCCGCCCATCGAGCCGTTCCCGGTCGGAGCAGCGGCGGGTCCGTCGCCCGTGAGCGCCGGGGCCTGGCCGCCCGCGGGCGATGCGGCCGTGGCCGGGTCTGCGATGAAGTTCGTCAGGTTCGGGGCCTGGCCGGTGCTGATCACCGACATCAGGTCGAAGGCCTCGGTGACCTCGTGGAAGCTGCGCTCGCCGATGCGCTGCTCCCACAACCCGCCGACCGCGCCGCCCAGCGCCGCCTGCCCGACGCTCTCCGCGGTGATGCCCTCGCCGCCGAAGAGCCGCCCGGCGCCGCCCGGCGAGGTCACCGCCGTGGCACCGACGAGCCCGGCCACGCCGCCGGCCGCGCCGAGCGCCACGAATCCCGAAGTCTTGCTCGCCAGCCCCAGCGGGGCTCCGCCGAGGCTCGCGCCGACGAAGGCCGCCGCGGTGGACCGCGGGTCGTAGGAGTACCGTCCGTCGGTCTCCAGCACGGTCTTGACCTGGGCGAACACGTCCGCGCCGATGCCGAACTTGAGCGCGCTCTGCAGGCCGTAGCCCACCATCCGCTGGCCCAGGATGTTGCCGGTCGTGAACGCCTTGGTGCCCGTTCTGGTGGCCACCCCGCGTTCGAAGGTCCTGCGCACGGCGTCGTCGACCAGCCGCGCCTGCTCCCGGCTCAGCGCCGACGCGAACGGCACCGGTCGCCCCGCGAGCCTTGCCGCGATCTGCTTCTCGACCGCCTGCCGCATGGCGGCGTTCTTCCGAACGCTCTTCGCCGCCGCCCTGCGCAGGGCCGGCGTGGTCCCGGCGCGGGCGGCGTCCATCGCCATGTGGCGCATGATCCGACCGGACTGCTGGCGCGCGGCCGAGCGCGCGAGCTGCCTGCCGAGCGCTTTGCCACCGGCGGTCTGCCCGATCCTGGTCGCCGCGCGTCCGGCCGCCGTCGTGCCCAGCCTGGCGAACGTCCGGCCGCCTAGCTGCGCCGCCGCGGTCCCGGCGCGCATCCCCAGCTTCCGCAGGGTCTGCTGGATGAAGATCGCGCCGACGCGCTGCAACGCCTTCTCGACGGCCACGCGGGTCGCGTTCCGCGCCACGATGATCGACGGTGGCACGGTGACCATGGAGGCACCCCAGGTCGGCACCGCCGCGATCGCCGCCCGGATCAGCTCGTAGCACAGGAGCAGCAGGCTGGCCTGGAAAGCGCTCTTGGCCAGCACCACGCTGTTGTTGAACTTGAAGGCTCCCTGCGCGTACGAGCCGGCCGTGGTGACGTAGTCGTTCGCAGCCTGGGAAAGCTTCATCACGGCCATCTTCATCGTGGGTGCCGCGATGCCGCCGTTCCAGCCGGCGGTGACGTCCTCCGCAGCTCGCTGTGCTTCCCGGAGGAATTCGACGGCGCGTTCGGCCTCCGCCACCCACGCCTTGCCCAGCTCCGCCGACAGGTCCTCGTCGGCCTCCGGGTAGTCGCCGATCAGCAGGCGGAAGACCGAGCTCAGCCGCGGGAGCACGATGGGCGAGTGGAACCACGAGCGCAACCATTCGTTGAGCTCGTCGATGTACACGTCCATCTGCTCGCCGAAGTCCACCACGCCCTGCGCGAAGGCGTCGAGCGCATCGGACGCGCCCTCACCGACGCCGCCGTCACCCAATGCGGACCTCCGCGGCCGAACCCGCCATCACGCCTCGACGTTCCGGTGCTGGTCGGCGAAGTAGTCGTCCACCGTGCCGTAGCTGCCCAGCGCTTCGATGCCGTTCTCCGCGATGATCTTCAGCTGACCCGCCAGGTGCGCGCGGTTCTCGAACACCGCGTCGGAATCCGGGAAGTTCGCCTTCCCCTGCTGTCCGATGCGGTCGCCGCCGAAGGTCCGCGGGTTGTCCATCAGCTCCGAGATCCGCTCCTTGCTCGCGTCCGCCCCACCCTTGTACGCCTCGCCGTACTGGCCGAGCCGCCGCAGCAGCGCCGCGACCGCTTCCGGGCCGCCGTTGACGTTCAGCGCGTCGCTCATGACTGGTCCGCCTCTCCGCGATTCACAGTTCCGCCTCTCCGCGATTCACAGTTGTGGTTACGTCCCGGGTCAAACCCGCGTTTTGCGGTTTCTTGTGGCTGGGTTGCGTCACGGTCCCCTGAGGTGCGGTTGAGC